>JAKOXM010000607.1 GCA_029781095.1 Bacteroidota bacterium | reverse complement strand
AAAAAATCAAGTGATCCGTAGTATCAAAAGAGGTAACGGTAAGATTGGTCAACCGGAGCCAGCCACTTACTCCACGGAATGGCTCAAGCGAGCTAATGGCGGTATTATGTCCGGATAGGTTAAAGGTTATGGCGACGGGTGGCGTATCGCCGGCCTTTACCTGCTCGATGATGGCTTGTGCCAACGGATGCCCCAGTCGGTAGCGATGCGCGGCAGTGGTATTCTTTTTATCCAGGGAGTATTGGCCCAGCGGCGCCGGCACGAAGGGAGGTGTGTTAAAAAGTGTAAAAGAAAAGGCTGCTGCATCAAAACTGGCAAATGAATGAAGCGCGTAGTACGTGATTTGCCAGAGCCAATATTCGTATTTACCGAGGTTAGTCCGGGTATCGCTCAGGCGGACCTTTAGTTTGTCGATGACTTCCGCATCAAAATTTTCAAGGAGCGTTTCTCGAGCACTTTTCATTCGCTTTTTGATCTGCTCTTCCAATTCTTTTTGCAGCGCATCAAAGGACCGGTTAATCTCTTCGGTGGTACGGCAATTCTGGTAAATCTCCGCGATCTTCTTTTCAAAATCAACACCACTTTCGATGGTGCCCAGCACTTCATCGGAGGCGCCGAAAACGCCACTGAAAAGTTGGAATTTTTCATCCAGCAACTGGAACACCCGTTGGTCGGCGGCATTTCGGGTATTGAGAAAATTAACGACTACTACGTCGTGTTGCTGGCCGTAACGATGACTTCGCCCGATACGTTGCTCAATGCGTTGGGGATTCCAGGGCAGGTCGTAATTGACCACCATTGCACAGAATTGCAGGTTGATACCTTCGGCGGCGGCTTCGGTGGCGGTCATGATTTGTGCGTCGTGCCGGAAATGCTCGACAAGCGCCGCTCGCATATCGGCGCTGCGGGAGCCGGACACTTTATCTGTGCCCTCATGTTTTTCGGACCAGGCTTGATAAATGGTTTTTGATTGGTCGTCGTTATTATCACCGTTGAATAGGACGATACGGCCTTCAAATTCAGTTTTCTGGAGGAGTTTATAAAGGTATGCCTGTGTCCGACGGCTTTCGGTAAATACGATGGCTTTTTGGGGGGCATTTAGTTTCCCCAGGCGCGCAAAACCTTCTTGTAGTGCGATGAGCAATTTATCTCCCTTGGCGTTCTGTTCAATGCTCTCCGCCAGATCGCGGTACGTTTTTAACTCCTCGATTTCCAGTTTGATTTTTTCAATGTCCTCCGTAGACAGGATGGTTTCCCCCTCCGGTTCTTCGTCAAATTCCCACTCTTCAGCGAGTTCGTCAATGTTCTCAACGTCGTCTTCCAATTCTTCCACCAACTCACGGTTTTCCATTTGAGTCGCTACCAGCCTTTCGAGTCGGGTAATCAGTCCGTGCAAGGTGCCGGCAATGGCATACGAAGAGGAGGCCAGTAGTTTGCGCATGATCATGGTAAGCAGATGGCGCTGGCCTTTGGGAAGGGCGTAGAGCAATTCCCGCTGCAAGTAGCGGTTCACCAGATCGTAAAGGCGGATTTCCTCCTCGGTTGGCTCAAACCGGATGGTTATGGGATTTCGACTGGTGTAGCGGATGTATTCCTGCACCTGCCGGCGCAGGGTGCGATGGCAAACCGGCGCGATGCGGTCGCGTAATTCCTGGAAGTCTATCTCTCCGTTTGTGCGGGTAAACTGGCTGCGGAAACTGATCCGGTCGCCAAATACGTGATCGTCGATGAGACTGACGAGGCCGTACAATTCAAGCAGGGAGTTTTGCAGCGGTGTGGCCGTCAGTAAAACCTTGCGGGCGCCGGCTGTGGCTCTTTTGATGGCTTTCCCTATTATATTGGAAGGAAGGTAAACATTG
>JAKOXM010000599.1 GCA_029781095.1 Bacteroidota bacterium | reverse complement strand
AAATGTTTTCGTTTTTTTATTGAGAAGATTATGGTTTGCAAACCATTTTCAAATCGCCAACATGAACCTGCTCTGTCAAAATTGTTCTTCAATCAACTCCCTATTTACCATCAGTCCTGTCGTTGTGCCCATTGAAACGGCATTTGCGATTGTTCGCATTCGGGAAGCATTGTCGCCGCAGGCATAAACACCCTGAACGGTTGTTCTCTGTGCGACATCGGTTTTGATATAACCTTCATCCGTAAATTCACAACCCAGCGATCGGGGCATGGCCGAATGTTGCACAAAAGGAAGATGTGCATAAAGCGCTGTCACAGGGGCCTTGCTCCCGTCTTTGAAGCAGATATTCTGCAGATTCCCGTCGTTATGTTCCAGCCGGCCGATTTCATCTTCCACAATATTGATCCTGTGTTTTACGAGTTTTTCGGTTTGCTGACAGGATAAGGTCGATTTCCCGTTTGTGTACAGGGTCAGGTCATTCGTCCAGTTAGAGATGAGGGAGGAAAACGCATAACCCGTATCGCCATTTGCCAAGATGCCCGTCTTTTGGTGGCGCACTTCGTAGCCATGACAATACGGACAGTGTAGTGCACTGATGCCCCAACATTCTGAAAAGCCGGGTATGTCGGGCATTACATCCTTCACACCTGTAGCGAAAATCAACTTGCCTGCCGTAAAAATGGCACCTGTTTGCACCTGTACCTGAAAGCCGGTTCCAGTCTTTTCACTAGCCACTGCCAAAGCATCAAGAAACGCCACTGAGCCGTACATCTGCACTTGTTGCCTGGCAAGACGGGCAATTTCTTTCGGCGTTTTTCCGTCGTTGGTCAGGAAGTTGTGTGAATAGGGCGTTTGTTTGTTGCAGGGGTCTCCATTGTCAATAATCAGAACCTTCCTTAGTGCCCTGCCTAAAGCCATGCCGGCTGCAAGACCGGCATAACTCCCGCCGATGATAATTACATCATATTCATATTGTTTCATTTTCCTGCTTTTTGAATTGTCCGGCATTGAAACAAGCATGGTCGTTTGTACTATCTGCTTGTTTTATGCGACGTTACTTTAATAGGGTTTTTTCGATGTAACTGATTGAAAATCAATGTTTGTTTAAAAACCCATCAAGCTACTCGCTTATTCATCAGATGACTGCCAGTCATCCGATGAATGATCAGCTCAAACTGGGAGCAATACCGATAAAAGAACCCCGCAATTTGCAACCTGGGCTAACTAATTGATTATCCCACAACAACTCTAATATTTCCAATCCTCATTTCTATTTAATTGCTGACGTTTAAACCTGTCTTTCCTCACCTTTCCCTGAGAATTTGTGTAAAAGAAAGTCGAGAAAGGGCATACCTGCGAATACCATCCAGGGAACCAAAGAAGTGGTGAGGATAAATGTTCGCTGGTACAACGGGAGCCCTGATAATTGTTGGCCAAACAGAAAAAGAAATGCCGTGATGGAAGGATAGATGACCATCCATATTTTTAAGGATGCCAACAGCCTTGCTTTTGCCTTCATATTCATTGCTTATTGTGAGTAATCATTTTTCGCTCACAAAGGTAGGATGGGCAAAAAGGCAGGTAGCAGGACGAATTTAAACTTGAATGGGATTTATTTGAAATTTCGCCGGAACGCATCGGGCGAATACCCTGTATGCTTTTTGAAGAACCTTATAAAGTAGGAAACATCCTCGTATCCCAGGTGATCCGCGACATCCTTTATCTGGTTGGGTGTAGCCAGCAAATACCTTTTTGTTTCGAGAATGATATATTCATCAATAAGCGCCGAAGCCGTTTTCCCCACCGCCGTTTTTGTTATTTCATTCAACTGGTAGGAAGAAAGGTTCATTAAATCCGTGTACTGGGACACCTGCTTAAGCGTCGTGAGATGAGATTCCAATAAATCAATAAATTCTTCATACCGCTCCTGAATATAGGAACCGACAGGCGTTACAGCATTTCCAGGATCGGCGCTTTGCCGCATGAATTCAATATAAAAGATCTCCAGATTGGCCTTGATGGCTTCCTGATACCCTTCCTGTTTATTTGTGTATTCTTCAAAGATATTGGATAAAACAGCGTTTAATTTTTCAAACCTGGTTACTTCCGGCTGACAATAGTTTTTGCCGCTTGCCTTTCGCAATCGCTGTACCGCTGCTTTCTCTTGCGGATGGTAAAATTCATTGTCAAATTCCATCAGGTAACCTGTAGAACCTGCTTTCAGGTGAAGCTGGTGTACCTGTCCGGGACGCAGCAGGAATACAGAGTGGTCAACTACCTTATGTGGCGTAAAGTCTATTTCGTGAATACCCTCGCCAGCCTGCAGGACAAGAACAAAAAAGAAATTGTGCCGATGGAGGTCGTGCAATAATTCCTTGCCATCAAGTACATCCTGAACCTTCCGGATACTGAACCGGCCCGAACTCGGTTCCCTTGAAGAACTAATATTTCTTACCGGAATTTTTTTCATGTTCTTTATGCTTCTGGGTAGCGATTAGATATGAGTGATGAGTAAATCATTACGCATAGCTGCCAAAATATCATTAGTCAGCCCGAACCTTTTAACCTGCGATCTTGCTCATGTGGAATGCGAAAGTCACATGGCGCCGAACCGCTTTAACGGTTTTACCGAACTCTCGCCAGGCATTTGAAAACCTGTACCGGGCTTCCCCGTCGAAAATCACTCCCGGAGCGCCTGTTTTTCGCCTGCCTTCTCCCGCATCGCATCGATGCTCCATTTGCCGCCGCCGCCCGAAAGAAACAATATGCCGAGCAGCACAAACATAAACGGGTGCTGGTCTTCATACCATACTTTTCCCTTTCCCATACCAAATGCTACCCCAAGCATGGTCAGGATTACGGGTATCGTCGCGAAACGGGTGGCGAAACCGGCCATCAGACAGACGCCACCCGCGAATTCGGCGCTTTTGCCCAGATAGGCCATAACAGCGGGCGCAGGGAATTGCAGGTCGGTCAGCCATTTGGCATAGTCGGCCATGAGCGCGGGATCGAAAACCTCCCAGCCATGAAACAGGATAAAAAAGCCGGTAACCATGCGCAGCAGTGCGTACACGGTATCAAAGTTTTTCAGGGGGCGGGCGGTAAACCAGGTATTCATGAGAGCGAATGTATATCGAAATTCCCGGAAACCGGACAAGTGGCAATGCTGTACCGGGTTTGTTGTTCGCGGGCCGGCGAGCACTGACAAAAAAGTCCGTTACCAAATTCAAATACAGCGGCCTGTCTTTCAGACCCTTAGCGAACCCCGGAATCCCCTGGCGGCATAGTAGGAATCTGCGCCGTTGTGGTACCAGAAGACGTGGTCGTAGCGTCGATCGCAATAGGTGGCGCCGCCGAGTTTTCTGATTTCAGGAGGTGTTTTCACCCAACTTGATGTTTTGGTATCGAACTTTCCAAGTTTCTGCAGGTCGCGGTATTGTTCTTCCGTCAACAGTTCGATACCTATGGCGGCAGCCGTATCGACAGCATTATTTTCAGGCTTGTGCTCTTTTCTTGCCTCCCATGCCGCGCGGTCGTAACAAAGGCTTCGGCGCCCGTTGGGACTTTCTGCCGAACAGTCGTAAAAAATGTACTCGCCCGTCTTTGTATCGTGGCCAATAACATCCGGTTCGCCACCGGTTCTTTCCATTTCATGGAGCGACCACAGTTTCCCTGTATTTGCCTCCAGCCTTGCCTGTATTTTAGCCCAATCAAGACCGCTGTGGCGGCTCATGTTTTTCTCAAAACGGCCTTTCAGGGTCGCGAGTAGTTCTTCACGTTGTTCGGTTGACAATTCCTTTTTGCTTTCCATAGTGATAATGTGTTTTTTATTTCACGCAAAGACGCAAAGTTTTCGCAAAGACGCAAAGTGTTGAAAATTAAAATTTTGCGTCTTTGCGTTTTTTGATTTTGCGTCTTTGCGTGGAAAATGTCCCGTAGTGTGTTTTTTATGATTTGCTGATAATTTTCCGCAGTTGATTTTGGGGATATCGGGTCAAGGGGTCGGCCAACTTTGATACGAACGATTCGTGCAAACGCCGGACCGGCGGCCGGGAGGTATGTTCGTTTTGCACTTTTTTATCCTCTTCGGGATTCGTATCCGTGCCAACCGGTTAAAGCGATTTCCGGTTTGCAGGAACATGCTCGTTTTTGAGGTGTAGTCTGCGACGCAGGATCAGGAGACATCTCAAAAACGATCCGGGATGACATCTCTTTCCTACCTCAAAAGTTCTCAACCCCAATAAACCGGGAATCGTTGCCGAATGACCGAATGCGTTAAAATCGATATGCCAAGGTACAAACCAGCGACCATACCACCGGGTTGCGCCACTACAGATTTTCCCGCCACGCCGCCAGGGAATTACCTTCCGTTTTCATAACCAACCCGGGTGTCTCCGACCTGCTGCTCATGTACAACAGGATGAATTTAAACGCCATTCTTCCTGTAAAAGGCTTTGATGAATCTAACTTGTTCTTTCGGGCCTCTGGTATTTCCAGTCTTTCATCGTGACAGTGCTAGCATAAAGAGCCCGATAGCACACTGCCATTTTTATTTCTCGCAGATTGTACACAGAAAAAATGCACAGATTCCACGCGGAAAAATCTGTGCAGAATCTGCGTCAAATCTGTGCGAAAAAACGTCCGGCAGTGTAGCCTTCGGTGAGTACCGCTTTTATGCTGTATTGGAACAAATATGGATCATTTCCCGGAACGTTATCGGATCATCGTGCTGTACGTAGGCAGGTCGGAGACACTGCTGCGCCGGCTTGGGTTGGCAGCGGAGGGAAGGAAGGACTGCTGAGGCGAAAAAAAAGATTCCGATAGCACACTACGATTTTTATTTCTCGCAGATTGTACGCAGAAAAAATGCACAGATTCAACACGGAAAAGTCTGTGCAGAATCTGCGAAAACCAATCTGCGTCAAATCTGGGCGAAAAAACGTCCGGCGGTGTGGTCGTATAGCCTTCGGCAAGTATCAATTTCATATTGGATTGAAACAAATATGGATCATTTCCCGGAACGTTATCGGATCATCGTGCTGTACGTGGGCAGCAGGTCACAAGACCGTTTCGGAGTGGTTTTTAGCGAAAGATAGAACACCATGCGCGGCGGAATATGCTCACCTCAATCGAAGTCAAGATTTTTGACGATCCTGCACTCCAAGCCAACGGGCTGCCCGGATCGAGCCAAAGTGTTGTTTGTCTGCAACACGGGTAAGAATTCACCGCATCCACGCACCGACCACGCAGAGCAGTGTCAAATCAATTGAACGACAACATTACCCTTTTTATGGCCTTTGTCCACATAGCCATGCGCTTCGGCAATTTGTTCCAAAGGATATTTTTTATCAATCACTGCTTTTAGTTGGCCTGCCTCCGCCAACATTTGCAAAGAACTGACTGCCTCCGCCGTTTCAAGCGCCACGCCGGAAATCACTTTTTTGCTGCTTGTCAGGGATGTCCATACCCCGCGAAGCATTTCAGTGAGCATACTTGCCCCCAAAATCAGCGTTCCACTGTTTTTAAGTGCAGAGATGCAAGCCGAATAAGGGGCTTTGTTCACCGTTTCATAAATGACATCATACTGCTCGCCGTTTTTTGCAAAATCGGTTTTGGTGTAATCAATGACTCTGTCTGCACCGAGGGATTTCACCATGTCTAAGTTGGCGGTGCTGCAAACACCCTTAACCTCTGCTCCAAAAAATTTGGCAATCTGCACAGCCGCCGTCCCT
>JAKOXM010000587.1 GCA_029781095.1 Bacteroidota bacterium | reverse complement strand
CGATTCCAAAAATGCACTGATATTGCTCCTGAACGCCGATACAATTTTTATTAAAAATGGAGCGACAGCGACCAAAGACTATGGTGCATTGAAGGGCGCTATCGGAGGGGCCTGTCTTAATATTGGCGATCTTCCGCAGGCGGAAAAATATTGCAGGGAGGCCTTGCGCATTGCAATTGAAATTTCTGATTCCACAAATCTTGGTAATCGATATAACAGTCTGGGCGTGGTGCTCTACCAGGAAGGCAAATACGACGAGGCATTCCCTTTAATTGAGAATGCCTTGCAACTTTTGGCAACCCAAAAATCAAAGACCGACCCTATCTATCTTATTTCGGCATTGAATTATGCTTTGATGCTCAGCCAAACCGGCAAAAACCAGGCTCAATATGAGATAATGAAAGAGGTATTCCCTGTAGCGGACACCATTTTTGCCGACCATCCGTACCGTGGTATGTTTTGGGTAATGTGGGGAGAGGCCAATCTGTCTACAAGCCGGTACGCCGATGCCCTGCGAATACTTGAACAGGCGAGGCAAATTCAGTTAAATGTATTTGGAAATCAACACTTTGAGTACGCCAGAGCTTCGGATGCTTTAGCCAGGGCACTCCGGCAGGTAGGGCAATACAGCAGGGCACTCCCCATGCAGAAAGAGGCGGTGGATTTGCTCGAAAAATTCGTTGGCCCGACCAATCAGGCAACGCTTGGCAGTATTGGGAACCTGATTGTTTCGTACGTCGAAACGGGAGAAGTGGAGAAGGCATTTACGCTCTATGAGCGAATTTTACGCGAGTTGAAATCGCAATTTGGGGAAAAGCATCTTGATTATTTGAGCCAGCAGAACAACTACTCCGGTTTTTTGTATGAAACCGGTTTCCTGCAAAAATCGGAGGATGAAGCGCGGGAATTTGAAAAAAATTATCGCGAATCTTTTGACACCCTGGCGGTTTCGTATGCCCGAATACTCGGAAACCTCGGAGTTATCTGTGCCGAAAAAAAACAACTGGATTCTGCATTGATGCTCCAGACCCGCGCCCTTCGGGTGTATGAAAAAGTTTTGGGAAAAGGCTCCTACGAATATGCGATAACACTTTATGGACTTTCATGTGATTTTCAGCAGACGGGAAGAATTGATACGGCTATCACATTGGCGAAACAGGCGATAGCACTTTTACGGGAAAACGGAATGGGCGACACGCCTATAGCAGCCAGAATTCTGATGCACCTCGTCGAAATATCAAGCAGCCAGCGAGAGTACAATGCTGCATTGGGGTATGTACGTGAAGCACTCTCGTCATTACAAAAAAGTACCGGTACTTCTAACACAGATTATCCCATAGTTATAGGAAGAGAAGGTCGGGTATACGAATTCGCGGGCCGGATTCCGGAGGCATTCGCTTCGTTTCGGGAATCCGTTTTGCTATCGCAGGAGCAAATTGCCCAAACGGCCGGCATATACAGCTATGGAGGGGATGAAGCTTTTGCCCAGCGGATTATGCCTGTTTTTGAAAATTTTGCCGGCTTCGCACACCGGCATTCCGAATATCGAAAAAAATCGGCCGGGATACTTTACGACAATGCCCTTACGCTCGATTTCCTCCTGCTTCAGCAGTCGCGTAGTGCCACCGCAGCGGCTCGCAGTAGCGAAAACCCCGTGGTGTCTAAACAGGTGCGCGACTGGAATGACCTGAAACAACTCTGGGCTTTTCAGTCGAACCTCCCGCCGGGAAAACGCCAGTACAATCTGGACAGCCTGAATCGCGAGATCGGGCATATTGAAGAAAGCCTGACTGCCAATTTTATTCCCTTGAAGAAAGCACGTTTGAAAGTATCGTGGCAGAAAGTACAAGGGGTGCTTGCGTCTGACGAAACGGCCATACAATTCATTAGTTTTCCTGCCAGCGAATCGACAGGCGCTGAAATTGTCTATTATGCGCTTGTGCTCCGCCCCGGATATGATCGTCCCAA
>JAKOXM010000580.1 GCA_029781095.1 Bacteroidota bacterium | reverse complement strand
AAACAGATACTCATCGACGTTGATCAGTCACCCGTGGAGGTGTTTTTTTACAATACGCCGGGCAGATCATTTTCCAACAGTCTGCTTGCTACCCTGCAATACAGTATTTTACCCGGACTGGACCTCAAACTGGTGTATAAATGGAACGATGTGCGCGCCACATTTTCCGACGGGGTGCTCCGGACGCTGCCTTTGGTGGCGAGGCACCGCGGTCTTGCAACGGTGGATTACACCACACCGGATAAAAAATGGTCTTTCAACGCCCGCGTTCAGATCGTCGGTCAGCAGCGCTTGCCGGATAACACGCTGGTACCGCATGAATATACGCACGACTTCCCGACTGAAAGCCCCGTTTACGGCGTCTGGAATGGCCAGGTTTCGCGGCGCTTCGGTAAAAATCTGGAGATATATGTGGGAGGTGAAAACCTCGCGGGTTATCAGCAGCACAATGCCATCATCGCGGCCAACGAACCGGACAGCCCCTATTTCAACGGCTCGCAGATATGGGCGCCCACCATGGGGACGGTAGCGTACCTGGGCCTGCGTTTTTCGCCGGAAGGGCTATAGAACAGCGTGTTAGGTGTGGCATGAATTCAACCCTCTTTTTTACAGGTTTTCAACGGAAACCCTGTAAAAAAAGAGGGTTGAATTCATGCCACACCTAAAGTTCATTCACACGAGCCATAGCAAATCAGGAGACCAGCCGGGGTGCATGTCTCGCAGCGGGTTTTGATCGTCTCATTGAAAGTGAAAGCCTGCGATATCGGGTATTATTAAATGAAAAACTCCCCACCGGCGCGTATTTGCCAGTGGGGAGTTCTGATTTGCAGAAATTCTAATTTCTAATTTCCTTCCAATGCTGCGGCGCCGCCGACGATCTCGCCCAATTCCGTCGTGATCGCTTCCTGACGTGCCTTGTTGTAGTTGATTTTCAGGTTTTTAAGCAATTCTTCAGCATTCTCTGTCGCCTTGTCCATCGCCGTCATACGGGCGCCGTGCTCAGACGCCTGGGTGTCCAGCAGGGTTTTGTGGAACGACAACTGGAGGATGCTCGGCACCAGCGTTTCAAGCAGCTGTTGCTGATCGGGCTCGAAAATGTAGTCGGCCCGCGTTTTTTTTGCCGAAGGAGCGGCAGCCATTTTCGGCACCGGCAGCCATTGCTCCGCCGTCGGTATCTGGGTGCCGGCATTTTTAAAGCGACCGTACACAAGGTCTATTGCGTCGTATTTACCCGTAGCGAATGCCTCCATCAGGGTACGGGCAATCGCGCTTACATTTTCATATGTGGGGGTATCGTACACCGGAATATAATCGGTCGTGAAACTCATGTCACGGAAACGGCGACGGAAATAGTCGTAGCCTTTTTTGCCAATGAATAATACCGAAACGTTGCCTTCCCGGCGCTGCTTGCCGTATTTTTCGTTGATGGCTATGATCGCTTCCTTGCAAATATTCGTATTGAATGCTCCGCATAGCCCCCTGTTAGAGGTTACCACGACAATCAGTACGTTTTTAACCTCGCGGGCTTTACCAAAACTGGTTGTCGCTCCGCCGTCGAGATTGGATAGAATATTGGAAAGCAACCGGTTCAGTCGGTCTGCATAGGGGCGCATCTGTACGATGGCGCCCTGTGCCTTGCGCAGTTTGGCAGCCGAAACCATTTTCATAGCTTTGGTGATCTGCTGCGTGTTGATAACCGATTTGATCCGTTCGCGTACTTCTTTTAAACCGCCAGCCATATTTTATAATGTGCTAATGTGGGTTAATGTGCAAATGTGCTAATGTGGGGTTAATGTGCTAATGTGCTAATGTGGGGTTAATGTGTTAATGTGCTAATGTGGGGTTAATGTGCAAATGTGCTAATGTGGGTTAATGTGTTAATGTGCTAATGTGGGTTAATGTGTTAATGTGCTAATGTGGGGTTAATGTGCTAATGAAAAAAAAGGTGTCTTGCCGGAATGCTATCCAAAAGTATAATCAGGGATTGTTTTTCCTGGATGAAGCAATGATTGAACTTAGCAAGCGATTGATTTCATCGAGCTTTGCGATTAAATGCTCACAAGGTGGATAGCCGTTCCGGTTTTGGCAAATCAATAACCAGAAACTGGTTTCCGCAGATTCTTTCGCTGCTATTTTCAACTTGTGAATAAAATCCTGCTTACTTTCCGGATGCTGTGATTCAAATACGTTAGCGCCAATGGAAGTGCCGGAGCGAAATAACTGCCTCGCCAAATCATACCGACGCAATTCATATAACTGTGCTGTATATTCGTCCACCATCAGTGCAAACTCAAAAGAGTGCTTAAGAATCGGATTTCCGTTAATCAATTCCAGATTCATACCGCCCTTTGGGTTTCGCCAATTGCCTGATTGGCACATTAGCACATTAACACATTAGCACATTATTTTCGATATTGTCCTGACAGATCGGCTGCCAGTGCTTTCATTTTAGAAAGGCTGGTGTCTTCGAGTTTGCCTTTGCGGAATTCTTCCAGAATATCGGCATGATCCTGTTCCATCTTCATCAGGAAGATTTCTTCGAATTCGCGCACTTTTTCAAGCGGTACGTCGCGGAGCAGGTTTTGGGTGCCGAGGTAAATAATGGCAACCTGCTTTTCCACCGAAACAGGGCTGTACTGCGGCTGTTTCAGAATTTCCACGTTGCGCGAACCTTTTGCCAGGATGCTTTGCGTAGCAGCATCGAGGTCGGAGCCGAATTTCGCAAATGCCTCCAGTTCGCGGTACTGCGCCTGGTCGAGTTTCAGCGTACCGGCGATCTTCTTCATCGATTTGATCTGTGCGTTACCACCTACGCGGCTTACGGAGATACCAACGTTGATAGCGGGACGTACACCTGCGTTAAAGAGGTTTGATTCGAGGAATATCTGTCCGTCGGTGATAGAGATCACGTTCGTGGGGATGTATGCCGATACGTCGCCGGCCTGCGTTTCGATAATCGGAAGAGCCGTCAACGAACCGCCACCCTTGATGAGGCCTGCTTTTACAAGGCTTTCGGGCAAGTCGTTCATGTCTTTGGCCACCTTGTCGTCATTGATGACTTTGGCGGCGCGTTCGAGCAGGCGGCTGTGGAGATAGAATACGTCACCGGGGTATGCTTCGCGGCCCGGCGGGCGGCGGAGCAGCAGTGACACCTCGCGGTATGCCACGGCCTGTTTGGACAGATCATCGTAAATGATAAGTGCCGGACGACCGGTGTCGCGGAAAAATTCGCCGATAGCGGCGCCGGAGAAAGGTGCGTAGAACTGCAGCGGTGCGGGGTCGGAAGCCGATGATGCTACAATGGTCGTGTAGGCCATGGCGCCGTATTCTTCCAGTGTGCGTGCAACCTGCGCTACCGTGGAAGCCTTTTGGCCGCAGGCGACGTAGATACAGTAAACCGTTTCGCCGCGGTCAAAAAATTCTTTCTGGTTGATAATGGTGTCGATGGCAATAGCCGTCTTGCCCGTCTGGCGGTCGCCGATGATGAGCTCGCGCTGGCCGCGGCCGATCGGAATCATCGAGTCGATGGCTTTTACGCCGGTTTGCAAGGGCTCATTCACCGGCTGGCGGTAGATAACGCCGGGAGCCTTGCGCTCCAGAGGCATTTCGTATTTTTTGCCGCCGATGGGGCCTTTTCCGTCGATCGGCTGGCCGAGCGGATTGACTACGCGACCGACGAAGCCTTCGCCCACCTCGATCGAAGCGATCTGGCCGGTGCGTTTTACCACACTGCCTTCGCGGATGCCGTCGGGAGAACCCATGAGTACGACACCTACGTTGTCTTCTTCCAGGTTCAATACGATGGCGCGCACGCCGTTTTCAAATTCGACCAATTCGCCGGACTGGGCGCGGTTCAGGCCGTACACACGGGCGATACCGTCGCCCACCTGCAGCACCGTTCCTACTTCTTCGAGGTTCGTGTCGGCCCCGAAGCCGGACAGTTGCTGTTTCAATATCGCGGAGATTTCTTCCGGTCTGACGTCTGCCATGACTTATTCTTGATTGATGATTTAAAATTCTTTTACGTACAGGTTTTTCATGAACTGGGTTTTCAGTTCTTCAAGTTTGTGGCTTACCGAGGCGTCGTAGCGTTTGTTGTCGAATTCGAGTACGAAGCCGCCGATCAGTTCGGGGTCGATTTTGGTCAGCACTTCCAGGTTGTCGGAAGTGATATCGCTGGCCAGCAGTTTTTTCTTCAGATCACCAAGCACGGCATCGCTCAGCGGTGCTGCGGTGGTGACGGTGACGGAGGTGATCTTTTTCAGCAATTTGTACTGAATGACAAACGCTGTCGCAATTTCAGGCACGTAACCTTCGCGGCCTTTATTTACAAGCAGATGCAGGTATGCCGAAGTCAGGGTGTCGATCTTGCCTTTGAAAATGGCGTCCAGCACCGCAATTTTCTTGTCGGCGTGGATGATCGGGCTTTTCAGCATGAGTTGCAAATCGCGATTTTGCGTAGCGGCGTTCACCGTATTGATGTCGGAGTGCACCTGCTCCAGTTTACCCTGCTCGATAGCAAGTTCGATCAGCGACTTGGCGTAACGGGTGGCAATTCGTGTTACGGACATTTTTTATAACGGTTGACGGTTGACGGCTGACGGTTGACGGTCGATCCGTCCACCGTTGGTCGCCCACCGGTCTAGTTTAATTTTATGCTTTCAGCCAGTGATTTGGCGTACGATTCCTGATCTTTTTTGTCGGCGAGTTCTTTGCGCAGCACCTTTTCGGCAATCTCGATCGCCATCTGGCCGGCCTGGTTTTTCAAGGCTACAAGGGCCGCCATTTTTTGGTTTTCGATATCCTGGATCGCGCTTTCCACCTTGCGTTTGTACTCGGCGTTGGCGCGTTCTTTGGCTTCCGCAATGATATCGTCTTTTGCTTCTTTTGCCTCTTTCAGTATCTGGGAGCGCTCTTCACGGGCCTGGGCGAGCAGTTTTTCATTTTCTGCCTGCAGGTTGGCCATTTCTTCGCGGGCTTTTTTTGCCTCGTCGAGCGAATTTTGGATGTCCATTTCGCGCTTTTTCAGGCTTTCCGCGATGGGTTTGAATGCAAAACGGCCCATCATCAGCCAGAAAAT
>JAKOXM010000789.1 GCA_029781095.1 Bacteroidota bacterium | reverse complement strand
GTGTCGCGCGGGGGCTCTGCCGACGACGCGCGCGATATTTTTCAGGAGGCCCTGATCGCAGTGTTCGAAAAAGCGCAAAACGCTGATTTTGTGCTTACTTGTCCGCTCGGGGCCTTGCTGCACGTGATCTGCTCGCGCAAATGGGTCGACCGCCTTCGGCAAAAAGGCAAGGAGGCCGGGGTAAGAAATGAAGAGGAGTTGCGATATATGGCTGAAGTCGCTGATGATGCCCTTTCCATCGCCGAAGAAGCCCTTGCGGAGCAGACGCGGCAGGAAAAACTGAAAAAGGCATTCGAACAGATCAGCGATCTCTGCCGCCGGTTGCTCAGCCTGCTGTCGGAAGGTACCGCCCCCCGTTTGGCTGCCGAAATGCTCCAAATGAACGGTGTGGACACCCTCTACCGGCGCAAAAACGCATGCACGGAGCGCTGGCGCGCGATTTATCTCGAACTCTAAACCCGACCATAGCCATGAATGAACAGGATATCACACTCTTGAACGACTATTTCAACGGACTTCTTTCGCCCGAGCAGGCGGAATCCGTTCGGTCGCGCGCGGCAGCCGGTGGCGAGTTCGCTCGCGAATTCGAACTTCGGCAGCACATGGAGGAATTTCCCCGCCGCGACGCCCGGCGAAAGGTCCTTGCCGACCAACTTGCAGCCACAGGCGCCGATTTTTTTAAGGAAACCGAGGCGGCGGGCAGCCCGAACCTGACCGCAAAAGTCAACTGGCGCCGCTGGATGGCCGTGGCGGCGTCTTTATTGCTGGTCGGAGCGGCCGTCTGGTTTATGCAGCAGTCGGAGCCGAGCTACAGCCGGTACGCGCAACATACCCCGCTCTCCCTTACCGTTCGGGGGGCTACCGACGAGGCTGCATCAAAAGCCGAGTCCGATTTCAATGCGCATAATTACGCGGGCGCTCTTGCTGCGCTCGACCAATTGTTGGCGGCTCAGCCTGATCTTTTGACGGCCCAATTGTACAAGGGCATTTGTCTGATCGAACTGGATCGCGGCGCCGAAGCCCGGTCGGTGCTGACGCCGGTCGCCGAAGGCGCGTCCGCGCTGCGGGCAGAAGCGATCTGGTACGTGGCGCTGAGTTATCTGAAGGAAAAGGACAACAATAACTGCCGTGCGTCGCTGCAACGCCTCCGGGAAGGCGACGACCACTTCGAACAGGCGCAGGCATTGCTGAAAAAATTGAGGTAAAATGGGTAGGACCACGACGACACAACGAAACACGACGTTGACTTAGTGACTTCAAGTCACCGCCTCACCTGGTTTGATAGATGAGGGCCAAATGAGGACCACGACGACACGACGAAACACGACGTAATTGATTGATGTTGAAAATTTTGCACGTCGTGTCGTCGTGGTGTTAAACCCGCCAGCGGTGTAAATATCCGACCCGTTCGTCGTGGTGTTAAAACCGCCCGGCAATCAGCGGATCGCTTCCCGAATCCGCACCAGACGTTCCAGCAAACCTTCCAGCCGGTCGAGCGGCAGCATATTCGCGCCGTCCGATTTCGCTTCCGAGGGTTTGGGGTGCGTTTCTATGAAAAGCCCGTCCGCGCCGACGGCGATGCCCGCGCGCGCGATGGTCTCGATCAGCGCCGGGCGCCCGCCCGTGACGCCGCTGCTCTGGTTGGGCTGTTGCAGGGAGTGTGTGCAGTCGAGCACGACAGGCGCTCCGAAGGATTGCATCACTGGCAGGCCGCGGAAATCGACGATCAGGTCCTGGTATCCGAAAGTGGTGCCGCGTTCGGTCAGTATGACGTTCGGATTGCCTTCTTCCTGCACTTTTTCCATGGCAAAACGCATGGCCTCGGGACTGACAAACTGCCCTTTTTTGATGTTCACGACTTTCCCGGTCTGCGCAGCGGCCACGAGCAGGCTCGTCTGGCGACACAAAAAGGCCGGAATTTGCAGCACATCCACGTATTCCGCGGCCATGGCGGCCTCAGGATCGGTGTGGATATCCGTTGTGACGGGGATGCCGAACTGGGCGCCCACAGCCCGGAGTATTCCAAGTGCTTTTTCGTCGCCGATACCGGTAAAGGAATCGCGCTTGCTGCGGTTGGCCTTTCGGTAAGAGCCCTTGAATATATATGGTATGCCGAGTCTCCGGCAGATATCATTGACCTGGCCGGCGATATCGAAGGCCATTTGCTCGCCTTCAATGGCGCAGGGGCCGGCGATCAGGAAGAAATTGCCGGAGTCAGTATTTTGTATGCGGGGGATATTGATGTTCATATTACAGGATGTTGTTTGGCCGGTTGTGGAATTGAAAACCGGCGCCAAAGGTATGCCGGGAAACGAAAAGTAAAGGCGAAGGATGGGTGTCAGAATTTTTTTACATTAATTTTAAACAAACGTTTGATTATTTTATTCCAGTACCCATAACTTTGCCGTCTCAAATTCGCAACCTGAAATGTCGGATACATTTTCTGAAAAAATTGACCGTCGCCAGCAACTTCTCGATGTAGCGGAGCGTCTCTTTGCCGAGGAAGGGTACGAGGCAGTATCCATTCGAAAGCTGGCTTCCGAGGCGGGCGTCAACGTGGCGATGGTGGGTTATTATTTCGGATCCAAGGACAAATTGTTCGAAGCGCTTATTGAAAGCAAAATACCGAAAACCCGCGAACGCCTGCAGGACCTGGCCGCTTCAAACCTCAACCCCTGGGAAAAACTGTCGCAGGTAATAGACCTGTACGCAGACAAATTTTTTACCGGAAGAGCCTTCCACCGCGTAGTTATGCGTGAAATGTCGCTGCAACAACGCCCGGAACACGTCAAACTCATCACCGGTTATATGGCCGGCAATATGGAATTTATTCGCAGTTTTATTGTGGAAGGACAGGAAAAGGGCATGTTCCGTTATGTGGATATCGAACTTACCATCGCCACCATATTCGGTTCGCTTTCCACGGTCATCAACAATCGCCCGTTGATGTGTGCCGTGATGAAGGAATCCGACGACAACATATATAATGAACAGTTCAAGAATCGCTTCAAAAACCATCTCAAGGCATTGGTGCAGGCGCATCTGATGATCGCCGGCAAGACCTGACCCGCGCCCGGCATCGCAGCAGGAGGGTGTTATATTTCCCGATTTTTAAACAAACGTTTGATTCAACACTGAATGAACATGGCAAACCCATTCTCAAAAACAATTATTGTCGCAGCGCTTTTTTGGATGCCGATTTCTGCGGGCTACGGGCAGTCGCCGGCCCGGACGCTCACACTCGACGAGGTAATCAGCCTCGGCATGGCAAACAGCAAGCAGTTGCAGGTATCGACTGCCCGGGCGGAGGCCGCCCATGCGCGGACGCGTCAGACCCGTGCCACCACCATTCCAAGTCTGAATTACACCGGTTCGTATTACCGCCTGAGCGACAATATCACCCCTTTCGAAACGCCCGCTTTTACTATTCCGGTGCTGCTCAACCAGACCCTCAGCCGCATTTCCATTTCCGAACCGGTTTTTACGGGCCTGCGCGCGCTCAACACCATTCGCGCCACGGAGTTTCTGGAAAACGCCGCCCGGTTCGACCTGGAAAGGGACAAAAAGGAAGTGCAGTTGAACCTGCTCGGCGCGGCCATTAACCTGTACAAATTACAGGAAGCGCTGAAAGTGTTCGACTCCAACCTGGCCACGGCAAATAACAGGCTGACCGATACCAGGAATCTTCAGGCGCAGGGACTTGCACTCGACAACGACGTCCTGAAAGCCGATCTGGCTGTTACCCAGATCGAAACGGCCCGGATCGAGACCGAAAATGCCGCTGCGGCCGGGCAATACACCCTGAACCTTCTGCTTGGACTCCCGGTTGAAACGGTTCTGCAAATCGATTCGGCATCCATCGTGGCGCCTGTTGCCCCTGAAGCCCTGGATGTTTTTATGAACGGCAACCTTCAACGCGCCGATGTGAAAGCGGCTACCCAGCGCGTCTTCGCTTCCGAAAAACAGGTGTCGATCGGGAAAGGCGCCTATTTCCCCCTTGTGACCGTTGGCGCCAACCTCTATTCAAATAATCCCAACCAGCGCCAGTTTCCGCTGGAGGACAGGCTTATAACTACCTGGGATGCAGGCATTTCCGTATCATGGAATATCAGTAATCTGCTTACGTCGAAGTACACCGTACAGGAGGCAAAACTGAATCTCGTGCAGGCGGCTTCCTTTCGCGATCAGATTTCGGACGCCGCCCGCTCGGAAATCGCATCCAATTATTACGCCTGGCAGACGGCTACCCAGAAGATCGCGCTATCTGAAAAATCGGTCCGGCAAGCGCTTGAAAACCAGCATATTACAAAACTTCGCTTTGAACAGCAAATTGCTTCCGTAACCGATCTGCTGGATGCCGACGCGCTGCTGTTGCAGGCGCAAATCAGCCGGGTTTCTGCAAAAGCCGACGCCCGCCTGGCTTATCTGAAATTGCTCAGAAGCGCGGCGAGATTGTAAAGGCAATGAATGGATGGGTTGTTGTCATTAACGTCATTTCGTGTCGCATTCAAAATACGGCAGTCGTTATTATCAGGTAATGCGTATTTTTCAAAGTGTTGATTATCAATTAATACTCATCATTCATCGCTCATCATTCATCACTCATCACTCCCAACTTCCTCGGTTCATTTCAAATACCCTCATTGTTTATCAAATCATGGAAAAGAAAAAAAACAGGGCCCTCCCATTTATCCTCGGCGGTGTGTTGCTTGTAGGCGGTATTTTTGGTTTTACCAAAATCCGCTACCTGATGACGCACGAAGACACCGAAAACTCTTACCTCGAAGCAGATATCGTGTCTGTATCGCCTAAAGTGCAGGGGTATATTGACAAGGTGCTGGTGCAGGAGAATCAATACGTCAAGGCCGGCGATACGCTTTTTATACTCGATAACCGCGATTTTAAACTTCGCGTGTTGCAATCGGAGGCGGCGCTGCAAAACGCCGAAGCCAATGTCGGTTATGTCGCTGCGAACGCAACGTCCGCCGGCGCCAACGTAGGTACGGCAGAAGCGAATTTTCAAACCTCTGCTGCGGGCGTGGAAACGGCTGTCAGCTCCGTGGAAACGGCACAGGCGAATGTTGACGCCGCCCAGTCACGCGCCTGGCAGTCAAAGCAGGACTTTAATCGCTATGCTGCATTACTGCCGCAGCGCGCTGTCACGCAGCAACAATATGATGCTGCCAAAGCGAACATGGAAAGCGCGCAAGCCGGTCTCCTGGCCGCCCAGAGTCAGCTGGAAACCGCACGACGCCAGGTAGAAGTCTCGCGACGCCAATCGAATGCCGGCGCGAGCCAAAAAGCGGCCTATCAAACCCAGGCTGCTGCCGCCGGAAAAAATGTGGCGATCGCGCGGACGCAGGCAGAACAACGCCGGCTCGATCTCGAAAATGCACGGCTGAACCTGTCATATACGGTCATCACGGCGCCGGTAAGTGGTTTTGTAGCGAAGAAAAACGGCCAGCTTGGCCAACTCGCCAATATCGGCAGTCCCCTGTGCAGCATCGTCAGCGACAAAAACCTTTGGATAACGGCCAATTTCAAAGAAACACAGGTGGGTAAAATGCGCCCCGGTCAACCGGTACAGGTGAAAGTGGATGCCTACGGAGGCAAAATCTTCAACGGCAAGATCGAAAGCATCTCCCCTGCAACAGGAGCCAAGTTCAGCCTTTTGCCGCCCGACAATGCCAGCGGCAATTTTGTAAAGGTCGTGCAGCGTATTCCGGTACGGGTGGTACTCACGGATACTCCCGACCCGGAAATGCCCCTTCGTGCGGGCATGAGCGTAGAAGTGATCGTGCCGACGAAGTGATAAAATCAACCAGCAATTCTTAAAAAGACAGTTCATGGCGGCACTAAAGGGTTTTGCCCAGGCTATTATAGTCATCACCACCGTTTCCGCGGCGGTCATGGAATTGGTGGATACCTCCATCGTCAACGTGGCCTTGTCGCAAATGGCAGGGAGCCTGGGTGTCACTATTGAAGACATTTCTTGGGTTATCACGTCGTATGCCATTGCAAACGTGATCATTATACCCATGACCGGTTTTCTGGGCGAGTATTTCGGGCGCAAGAATTACTACGTCTTTTCCATGATCCTTTTCACCGTGGCCTCCTGGTTGTGCGGTACATCGACGGGGCTTGGCGAACTGGTATTCTGGCGTTTTGTGCAGGGCATCGGCGGCGGAGCGCTGCTTTCCACCTCCCAGGCGATCCTGTTCGATGCTTTCGAACCGAAAGACCGGCCGATTGCCAGTGGTTTGTTTGGCATGGGCATCATCCTCGGCCCTACACTCGGACCTACGGTAGGCGGTTATATTCTGGATAATGCGGAATGGCCGTTGATTTTTACGGTCAATATCCCGATCGGGATCATCGCAACCGTTTTGTCCATTGTTTTCATAGACCGGAAGGAAGGAGAAGGCAAGAAAAAAGAAGGGTTTGTCATCGATTACCCCGGTATCGCGCTGCTTGCCGTCGGCATCGGCTCGATGCAGTACGTACTGGAACGGGGGGAAACCGAAGACTGGTTTGCCAGCGAAAATATACGCATCCTCGCGGTGGCGGCGACAGTCGGCGTCGTGGGTTTTATCTGGCGCGAACTGACTACGCCGCACCCGGCCGTCAACCTGAAAGTCATGGGCAACCGCACGCTGGCACTGACAACCGTATTCACATTTGTTGTTGGTCTCGGGCTGTTCACTTCGGTCTATATATACCCCATTCTTGCGCAGCGGGTGCTGGGCATGACGCCCCTTGAAACGGGGCTTTCACTGCTGCCCGCCACGGCAATAGGGGTCGTTATGATGCCTATTATCGGCAAGCGAATGGCCTCAGGCGTGTCACCGGTGCCTTTTGTCATCACAGGATTTATCCTCTTTATCGTTTTTGGATGGACGAGTGCCGGGGTGAACGCCCAGGCCGGCAAATGGGATTTTTTCTTTCCGCTGGCCTTGCGGGCGATCGGGATCACCATGGTGCAGTTGCCGCTGATCAACCAGGCAGTGGCCGGGTTGCAGCCCAAAGATTATCCCTCCGGCATTGCACTGAACAACATGATCAGGCAAATCGGCGGCGCTTTCGGGATTGCGGTTTCCAACAATTACATGGCCCATCGCTTCGCACAGCATAAAAGCGATCTCGTCGCCAATACCGTCCCGGGCAATCCCGCCTTCGATGAAAGGCTGAATACGATGGTACAGGGAATGATCAGCCGCACCGGCGCAACGCTTTCCGACGCTACGGAAATGGCCTACAAGCAGTTGAATTATATGGTGGAAAGGCAGGCGTATTTGCTGACATACCTCGATACCTTCCGCCTCATCGCTGTTTTTTTCATCGTCGTGTTCCCGCTGGTATTCTTTATCAAAGTTAGAAAACCGCAAAAACCGGACGCTGCGGCAGTAGCGGCTATGGAAGAGGCGCATTGAGTATTGCTATCCGATAAGGAAAGGGTATGGGTGTGATTTGGTCAGGCCTGATGTTCGAAGATGGCACACGGATTAAACGAATTGGACACGGATTTTCAAATTCGATCCGTGTTCAATTCGTTTAATCCGTGTGCCATCAACCCAGGCCACCTCACCGCGCCAGACTTTCCAGAACCTCCGAAGGGTCGAGCCTCGGAAGCCGAATGCTCCACGAAATCCACTTCAGGTAATTGCCGCCGCAAAACAGCGCTGAATTGTTGCTGCCGCCACCGGCTTCGCAATACCTGTCCTTCAGTGTTTTGGAATTTACCAGCGGGAGATACACTTCCACGCTGCCATTGAAAAATTCAAACATCAGGCCGCCGCTCCACAGTAACTGCTCGCTTTTCGGGCGATTTGCGCCCAAAGGCGTTGCGTCGTCGAAATAGCCGATATCGAACCAGGGTTTGAGCGGGATTCCGAGCGGCAGGCGACGCGGCAGATCCGCTTTCAGGTTGAGGGCAAGGATATAATTGTTGGAGTTCCCGACGAAGCCGGCAAACGGCGAACCGAAGGCGCCTTTAAAGCCGCCCTCCGTCTGGCTTACCTGCCGGGCAAGTTTTCCTTCCGTGCCATTCCGGTCGAGGAACAATCCGTCAAAACGGTAATCATTAAATCCTTGCGGGTTTAGCGCAAAGGAAGCCTGCGCCGGGTCCCCGGCGATGATGCCATCATGGCGGCGGTCATTTTGCAGAAAAACACCGGCGAATGCGCGCAGGGTGATCTTTCTGCCGGGAGCGTAAAAATACTTTTGCTGCCATTCCAGGGAACTGCGCAGGTACTTACCCTGATCGCCGAAAGCGTCGCGGCCATTTTGCCATTCGAGGGCGGTGACAAGTCTGAAGGGGTTGGGGGCTTTTCGCTGTTCGGCTTCGTAGCGCAGTTCGGAAATCGTGTACCGGTCGTACTCTTTTCCGGTGAATACGCCATCCGTGCGAACATCATTTTGTTTTCCGATAAACAGGACCCGAAAATTCAGGGCGTGCCGGAACGATATGGAACGATCGCGCAACTCGGCGCGGACCTGCGGTACAAAACGGTAAAATTTCAGGTAATAATCGTCCTTCCAGTTGTAATCAAAATCGAAGGTTTTTGCACTCAAACCTACGGTAATGCGCGGAAACAAGCCGCCTGGATATAATTTCCAGCGCAGATCGGCCAGCCCCGTGAATTGTTTGGAGCCCGTGGCAAAACCCGGTGCGATATAATACTGAAAAGCGCGCGTCGGACCGGGCGGGTTGTACAACAAAACACCGAGCATCATTTTGTCGTAGTTGTTCCAGCCCAGCCAGGGGAGCAGGGCGATGGTACTGCGGTCGGGATGCTCAAACGCTGCAATGCCCTTTATTTCCAGCGGTTCAAAGCCCGGCAGAAGACCTTTCACCCGGCGCGTGTTGTTTTTCCGGTTGACGTCCAGCGCATCGTGGTCGTGGTCTATGACGAATGCGTCGGCCTCCATCTCGTGGGAAATGATTCGAAAATCCTGTCCCGGGCCTATTTTTCCGGAGTACCATTTTGTCTCGAGCGGCTTTCCGGCTTTCATCGCAGTAACCGAAAACGGGGCATCCAGATCGCCTTTGTTGCCCACCTCGAGGGTAAAGTGATCGTCTTCCTTTTTGACGCTTTTCAGCGCGAAATCGGCTTGCTTTTGTGTTTGAATGGTCTCAAACCACCATTCCTCGTCCATGCCCGCTTCTTGCCAGGTATTGCGCAGATCTTCCGGGTAAGGGTGCCGGAACTGCCATTTCCGGTAGTACGCCTGCATGGCTGCGTCGAGGCGTTCCGTACCGACGGATTTTTCCAGCCAGTTCAGGCACAAGGCCGTTTTCATGTACACCTGAAGGCCGTAGGCGAGCGGTGTAAAATCGTTGGAGTGCGTATCCGGAGGGGTGTCTTTGTGCTCGCGGGCCAGTAAAAGATAGCCATTTTCGAGCAGGGAGCCGCTTTGAGCGGGGTTGAAAAGAAATTTGGGCAAAGAGACCGGTTCATAAGAGTCGTAGTATTGCTTCATGTACCGGTTTTCATAGTAAGAATTGATGCCTTCGTCCATGAACGGATGATCGCGTTCGTTGGAAGCAAGGATACCGTAAAACCAGTTGTGGCCCACTTCATGCGCGATGACGTCGTCGAGGTCTTTCGGCGAGCCGGAATTTCCGATCACAGTGATCATCGGGTATTCCATGCCGCCACCCGCGCTGAGCGCCGAGTGTACGGCCGTTGTATGCGGCCACGGATATTCGCCCACTTTTTCGGAGTAAAATTCCACTGCCCGGCGGACGTAAAAAGCGCCTTTTTTCCACAACCCGGCCTCCGACGTCGTGAACATCGCCCAGCAATCCACCGTCCTGCCCGAAGCGAGGCGGGCGGTGTCTTTGAGGACAAAAAAACGTTTGTCGGCAAACCAGGCAAAATCGTGCACCATTTCCGCAGTGTACCGGATGGTCTTCATGGTTGTGCTCGAAGCCGGAAACGGGTCGTGCTTCTCATCCACGCCGTTGGCGAGTTTTCCACGCGATTCCGTTTCTTTTTTTGCCAAAAATTCGAGTTCGGAAGGTGTCTGTAATGTGCCGGTCGCGCCGACCACATAATTTTCCGGCAGGGTGATGGTCACGTCGAAGGAGCCGAACTCGGAGTAAAATTCGCCCATATCGAGGTAGGGCATGGCATGCCAGCCGCGGTTGTCGTACACGGCCGGTTTCGGAAACCATTGGGTCATCTGGTAAGAGGTGCCGACATGACCGAGGCGGGAAAAGGAAGCGGGGATTTTGAGCAAAAACGGCGTGGCAATGTCGATGTGATCGCCCGGCAGAAGTGGTTGCGCAAGTTTTATCACTGCGATGTCGGGGTTTTGCGGATCGTATTTCCAGATCGCTTTCTGACCGTTAACAGTGAAATCCAGGTTTTTAAAATAGCCCAGGTCTTTCTCCTCGGCGAAGTAAAACCCCGTACTGCCGTCGCGGAGTTTTTGTTTGCAAAAAGCCGTTTGGCGATTTTTGAACGCGTTTCCCCACAGGTGCATCCAGATTTCGTCGAGCGCGTCCGGAGAACGGTTGATATATTCGACCGCTATGTTGCCGCTAACCGTATGGGCCGTATCGTTCAGGGTTACCGCAATTTTATAGTTGACTTCCTGCTGGAAGTAGGGTTTTGATATTTCCGTTTTTTGGGAAAAGAGGAGCGCAGGTAAAAGGAAAATGACCGGAAATGCCCGACCGGGCGACATTGTTCTGTTCATAGAAAAGACTGTTAGTCAATATCTTGCAGGAGGGTTACTTTTCTTTTAAAAACACGTAACTGTTAAAGGATTGCAGTTTCTTTTTAGCGGCTCCCTGATTGATCACGGCTTCCATGAGGAAAACGCGGAGATTGCCTTTTCGCCCCGCCAGATCGAAATAATTATCTTCCAGAGCCAATTCGAGGTCGCCGTATTGTTTCATGGAGAGCCATTTTTTAATCGTAGGCTCGAGGTCGAAAGATTCGATCGTGGTGACACGTCCTGATTTTGCCTGTTTCCAGTCGATGTGCAGACCGTCTTCCGAGAGGTTAAAAAAGTAACCGCTCCTTTTTTCTCCCGGGGTGTTGAGCCCGATTTTGTAGAAAGAAGAAAATCCTTTTACATCGATTCCTTCAAAAGGCTGTTTGGTGCTTCTGACCGGTAAATATTCATTTTCCGCATACTGTTCATTCGTACCGATCCCCATCCAGGCCACAACCTTGTCGGCATCAGTGTATACGCCTCCCATTTTTGGAAAACTGCCAAGCGGCATGGGCAGCCAGGTCATGTGACCGAGCAAATTCCGGCGCTCCAGAAATTCAAACCCGGATTTGATCTTGTTCAGATCGGCAATTTCGACTGCCGAACTGTCCTGTTTAAGCCGGCCATTGACAAGCCGGCCGTGCTTTTGCAGCAGATTTTCAAGCATCCGAACCTGGCTTCGTTCCGAAACGCTGAAAGCGTTCAGCGGGCCGAAGGCGAATGCCAGTGCGAATATCCCCAGTGAAACCGGGATAAACTTGATGTTGTCGTGTCTGGAGAACAAAAAATACAGGCATGTAACCGCCAGCCATACACCGAGATGGGCTACCAGAAAACGCATTTCAGTCACCCCGTAATCGCTTATGCGCCGGGCAATGGCTGCGAACAGCAGTGCGGTGAGCGGCAATTGTATCCACCAGAACCAGCGCCTGTAAGCGCGTACCCAGACGCTCTCGTCGTGCTCCGGCAGGTAAAAGTTGAGCAGGTATGTAAAAATACCGGCCACTGCGAACCCGAGCACCAGTGAAGATACCCAGCCCCTTGGCAGGCTCCAGGTAACGAGGATTTTGCCTCCGTATATGTAGAGAATCAGGATGTACGTACCTACGATCGGGATCAGGATGTATTTGCAAAGGTTCTTGAAAAGGGCGTTGTAGCTCGTGTCCGTTTCGCTGAACTCGTATTGCGGCGGAAAATGAAAAAGAAAATAAACGGTATTGAAAATGCCTGCCAGCAATACGAACAGCTTGGGGTAAATACGGTAATTGATTTTCAGGTCGAATAACTGATCTACGGCCAAAATGGCCACGGACAAACCGGCGAAAAGGATCAGGGTGAATACGGCGCCGATGACGATGTTGGCAAACAATTCCCTGTTGTATTCCCAAAAGTTGTTGACCGACCGCCGGTTCAGGTAAGGCGCTACCGCAGTGAACAGGTGGGCGGTGAGGAGCAAAACGATAAAACGGGGCAATCCCACATATTCGAAGGATTCGGCTTTTGGTTCGAGGAAAAAACCGTAGGCTGCCGATGCCAGCAGCCCTGCGCCCTGCAGCAGCCATCCGCGCTTTTCGTCCCAGCCTTTCGATTCTGAAAAAGCGACGAGGCCGGTCAGCAACGGCAGGCCGAGTTGGCAGGCCAGCCAGGTTTTCAATACCCAGTCGCCATCGGTGCGATCCTGGTTGTCGATAATGGTAATAATCATAGCCACGCCAGCAACAGCGCACAACATCGCGCCCGGAAAGCGCCGGCTAGCCCTTGAAAAAGCATCGAGCAGAAAGCCGGGTGAAGGTAGTTTCATAGATTTGCAGGTACGTAATTCGGATGAATGGAATAATTCGTCGATTCAATCGGCGAAAAGTAGTCATTTTTCCTGCCTGAGTAGATTGTTGTCTACTTTTGCCGCTCATTTCGCCACCTCGTCAGGGTACAAATATGCTTTGATATGCGATTTTACATTATCTGCTTTTCAATATTTGGTCTGCAATGCCTCTCCGCCCAAACCCCTGGAACATTTCCGGAATCCTGGCAGGGCGACTGGACCGGAACACTCGATATTTTTAATGGAAAAGGGAAGGTCCAGTCAGTGGCCATGACCGTTGAAATCCACAAAATTGACACCTCGAAGGAGGGGCGTTATACCTTCGGGCTTGTTTATGACTCCAAAGAAAAGGACTGGCGGCCTTATGAACTGGTGCCTGTCGCACCCGAAAAAGGCATATGGAAAGTGGACGAAAAGAACTCCATTGTCATGGAAAGTTATTTGTGCGGTCCGAAACTCATGTGCTGGTTTGTGGTGCAAGGCAGCCGTGTGCTGTGTACCTATGAAAAAACGGACGACCAAACGATGGTATTTGAAGTGATGTCGGGCATGGAGAAAGAAGCGAGCAGCACGGGCAACACCAAACAGGGAGAGGAAGACATTCCGGAAGTAAAAACCTATCCGTTCAGCGTTTTTCAGCGGGCGACACTCAAGCGACAATGAATCAATGAATCAATGAAACAATGGATTCACTAACTCAAATCGTGCTGGGAGCGGCCTGCGGCGAAGCGATAGCGGGCAGAAAACTCGGCAACCGGGCCATGTTGTGGGGGGCTGTGGGGGGCACAATCCCCGATCTGGACGTATTTGCCGTGTTTTTTACAAACGAGATCAACAGCACGTCCTTTCACCGAGGGTTTATGCATTCCTTTTTGTTTGCTGCACTGGCGCCGTGGGGTCTGGCCAAACTCACCCAGTGGTTTTACCACAACGGTATCTATAAACTGCGGGGTTATAAGTTATGGGCAATGCTGATCTGGCTGCTGTTCTTCATGGCGGCATTGGCGGCCATCAATTTTATTCCGGTTCTGGTTGGGCACGGAATCAGTTTATACATACTCATCCCGACGGTTTTGCTCGGTGCCTGGTTTGCCTGGAAACTCTGGAAAGAGTATTGGCGCAGGGATCTTTCTCTCGTGGAAGCGCCTTATATGACCTGGGTTTTGCTGTTTTTCTGGAGCATTTTCACCCACCCGATCCTCGATTGTTTTACCAATTTCGGCACGCAGATCTGGCAACCTTTCAGCGACTACCGGGTACAATGGAACACGATTTCGGTAGTGGACCCGCTGGCTACCATTCCCTTTGCCATCTGCCTGATCATCGCTTCCCGGTTTTCGCAATCGGCCCGGCAGAGGGTTGTATTCAACTGGGCCGGGATTGCCTGGTTCTGTGGTTATATATGCCTGTACGCCGGTTGGCATAAAATACAGGCAGATCGAATTTTCGAACAAACCTTGCAGGAAAAGGGTGTTCATTATCAACGATATATGACCAATCCATCGATCTTTAACAACATCGCCTGGTACGGAATTGCGGAAACGGACAGCTCGTTTATTTACGGCATGTACGGATTCAACGACCGCTCGGAGGTATTTGCACCACTGTCGACGATCCCCAAACGGCACGAATTGCTCGACGGGATTCCCGGGAATGACCGCGCCTACCATTTCCTGCGCTGGTTTTCAAACGGTTATTACAGCGTAAAACCATATAACGGCGATACGCTGCAAGTGACTGACCTGCGGTTCGGGTTGCTGGGCGATTCGCTTCGGGATAACAATTATGTATTTCCCTTTTTGCTTTTCAAAAACGGAAAAGGTGAATGGGATGCGGCTCAGAATAACCGGAACCGGAGCAGCGTAAAAACCAGCAAACGGTCGTTCGGCGAATTGTGGGAGCGTATTAAAGGGAGATAGGTTTCGTAATGATTGGTTTTGTATCGTTTTTTACCCGCTATAGCCTGAAGCGAAGGCGGTATGTCATTCGTCATTCGTTATTAAAGTCATCGAAATGCGTCAGCGCGTTATAACCGCGATTTTTTTTGCTGCAATTATGCTGGGAGGAGTGTATGGAGGGAAAGCGTCGTTTACGATCCTGTGCGGAGTCATTATCGCCGGCTGCCTGTGGGAACTGTTCGGTATTTTGCTCCCCGATGAGCCGGGGAAAAAATTCCGGAGGATATGGGGTATTGCTGTGGCTATGGTTCCATTGCTTCCGATTGTCGAGAACGTGTTTTATTCCCAGCCGGGGATGATTTATGTCCTTGTATTTCTTGCATTTACCAGTTTTATCGTCGAGTTGTTTTTATCATCGAAGAGCCCGTTTCAGAACATAGCGTATTATCTGCTCGGTTTTTTTTACATCTGTTTTCCTTTCGTTTTCCTGAACTGGATGGTTACCACGGATATCGGCGGCTATTCTCCCGGCCGCGTTTTCGGGCTGCTGCTGCTGGTCTGGAGCAACGACACCATGGCATATTTTGTAGGCTCTCAATTTGGAAAACACAAACTTTTCGAGCGCATTTCGCCCAAAAAAACCTGGGAAGGCACGCTCGGCGGCGGAATATGTACTGTGCTGATTGCCTGGGGTTTGTCGCATGTTATTCAGGATTTTTCCACAGCAGAATGGCTGGCGCTCGGCGCCGTGGCTGCCGTTTTCGGCACACTCGGCGATCTCGTGGAGAGCATGCTCAAACGCAGCGCCGGCGTAAAAGACTCGGGCAATCTGCTGCCGGGGCATGGCGGCATGCTCGACCGTTTCGACGCCTTTGTTTTCGCCCTCCCGTTTTACTGGCTGGCCCTTCAAATATTGTGAATGCAAATGCTCCTGCCAACTACCCTCTGCTACCGCCTTTGACCGCTTTTCTTCGCCATTCAACGTACCCCATCACCGCCAGCACGAGAAAGACCAGGTACTGGAAACTGGTAAAAACGAATCCTTTGATAAAATAGAGGGGAATGGACGCAATGTTGGTGACGATCCACCACAACCAGTTTTCCAGTTTTTTGCGGGCCATGAGCCACATGCCGGTATAGGCGGCGGCAGACGCGAAGCCGTCGGCCAAAGGCACCGTACTGTTGGTGTAACTTCTTAATACCCACCACAATACGAGCCAGCAACTTGCAAAAAACGCCAGCGCGATCAGCCACTCCCGTCTGGAGGACCGTGTGATGTGCAATACTTTTTCACCTTCCTTCTTTTGCGCCCAAAGCACCCAGCCAACGATACTCATGACCGTGTAATAAAAATTGACGCCCGCTTCCGCGTAGAGTCCGGCGACGATGCTCAGGTAGATGTAAACGGTCGTATTGACGATGCCGGTCGGGTAGACCCAAATGTTCTCGAGTCGGGAGAAAATGACGCTGGCGATGCCGAAAAACACGGCAATATATTCGAGCCAGGTCGTGGCGCGCAAGCCTTCCAGGAGTTGCTGCCAGATAAGATGAATATCCATGGGGCAAATGTAAAAGCCTTCTGTTGCCCGTAGCGACAGAAGGCTTCCGAAGTATGGGGCGGTAATTGATTATAAAGGAATGGTGCCGCCGAGGCTGTCGCGGAGGTCGCTCAGGCTGCCAAACGAGTTGGAACTCGTCTTGCCGCCTTCCACTTTGTTCATCTCGTCCTTATCCAGAACGGTGAGATCAGCCTCAATTTCGTCGAGCTTGCTTTTTTTGTTGTCTTGCTCGTCGTCGGCGTGAATGTCTCTTTTTTTGCCAAAAGGAAAAATCATGGGACGGAAGCCTAGTTTAAGGTGTGCGAAAGATAGTGTCAAAGGTACAAGAAATTTCAGAACCGACAAGGAAACGGCCTGATTTTTAGAGAAAACGGTCGAATAAGCGAGTTTTGTTATGGTTAATACTTTCTATTTCTGTGCAGTAACCAAACCGGCCGGATTCGGGAAGGATTGCGCCAATTGCCTGCATCGGCCAAAAATCCCTCATCTTTTTCCTGTCTGGCCCGATTCAGCGCCACCTGCCAAACGTATTCCGGCAGAAGAACATACCGGTAGCCGATTGGTTTGATCTCATTTTCATACGCTGTGCCGGCGTAATAACGTACGGTCTGCGGTGATATTTCCGCAGCGATGCGCCATAGTCGCGAAGAATCGATGGCGTATTCCGGCAGCCATGGCATTGCGTCGGTACCGGTGGTGAAGGTAAAAAATTCGGCAAGCCCGTTTTGTGCAATTATCAATTCAGGCGATTTGTCCGAAAGATATTGCCGGGCATTTGCGGTGGTTCGGGAAAACATCCCGTAATCAGGATCGTGCCATCGCGGTTGGTAACTTTTCCGGGAAAAGAATGAACTGATGAGCAAAAATGCAGCAAAAATCACGCCGGTTCGCCTGTTTTTGACAAATGTAAGATCAATTACCAAAAGTGGTGTAATCAATACGAATACCAGAAACAGGCGATAGGCAATGCCTGTCAGCGACCATTCCAGAAACGGAAAGATCATCAGCGTGCAAAGACACCACAATGGCAGATGGAAGCCGGGCGTCGAAAATCGCGGCTTTCGGACGAGCAACCGGGCCGCGGTCAGCACCCAGCAGGCCGTTGCAAAAGCGATTTCCGCCACCCACCAGCCGGAAAGCCGCTCCCTGCCAAACAGGCCTGCAAATGCCCATGGCGCAAATTTCGGTACGGGAGAAAATACCCCGTCTAACCTGCCGAAATCCGATATATGAAATAAACGGGGGAAAAATTGCCCTGCGACCACAAATGCCGCCGAACCTGCCAATGTCAGCCACACAAAAACCCGCAAAGGACCTCCATACAATTGGCGCCAATTTCTCCACAGCACGAATAGCAGTCTGAATGCCAGAAACATCACGGCAAGGACGAAGGTCATTCGGTGCCCGAAATAATTGATAATCAATAGTATGGCCGGCAATATCCAGGTTTTGCCCGGGCGAGGTTCCCCGGAATCACGAAGGCGCGACAGACTTCCGGCAAATGCCGTGAAGAGTATTACACCCAACAGATTCTTGGGAAACTGCGCTGCGAAATACGTGAGCTGCGGTGAAAAAACGGAAAAGGAGGCAAGGAGTACGGCCGGGAACAGGGATTGCTCCTTTTCATCGCTGCCAGCAGCCAGGGCATATATCGTCCAGGTAAACAAACCGGCCAGTATGGAGGCTCCCAGTTTAAGTGCTGTTACATAATCGCCTGTAAGCCAGTAAAATGCGCGCAAATACGGATATATAAGCGACGCCTCCGGGCTGTGCATTCGGCCGGTTTCCACCCATGACTTCAATTGTACCAGGTAAAAATACCCGTCCCAGCCGTTGGCAAAGGGAGTTTGTGCCAGGGAATTATAGCGCAATGCGGCCGACAGTGCGCAGAGCGCCGCTCCCGTCAAAAAATGACCGATTGTCCGCTTTCCGATGATCAGACGCCGCATGTCTTACCGGACATAAAATGTCTCGATCATTTTTTTTCCTTTTATGGTATTGGCATCGACGGTGAGTTCGTCGCTGAAAATGCGGGTAATATCCCTGGTCGTTTTGCCCTGGTAGAGCTCGACAAAGTCGGAAACGTTGTTCCATTTGCCGAAAACTTTTAAAACGGCTCCGGCGCCGTCGGCGCGCAACAGTTCCCAGTTGCCGTCGGCGAGCGTCTGGCTTTCGGTATCGGTCGGCAACTTGTTGGAGCTGTACATGACAAAAGTACCGTCGGAACGCAGTATGAGCGACTGATGCGTCAGGACGTCGGCTTCTTCCACGACGTTGCTGATGCGTCTGTCCAGAATTTTTGCCAGCGGCGTTGTAACCGTTTTTCGGTGCAATTCGCCCACGTATTGGCGGGATAATTCGGTTGCAAGCGTGAAAGGTTTTTCGCCGTCAAAAAACAGCATTTCACTGATTGCCAGGTCTTTGTAATTTCTGCCGGGATAAATACTTTTGATCTTCAGTTCAAAAACCTGCCCTTTTAAGGCTGTCTGAAGGTCTATTTTTTGCCCTGCTTTCGTATCGCGAAGGGTGTAAGTGGCCTTCGGGCCGTCCTTTAACCCGAATTCAAAATCCCGAACGCGGGCGTTGGCTGCAAAATGTTCGTCGGAGCGTTGGTAGCCATCCCAGATTTGAAGGGCGCTCATATTTACTTCTTCCATGAATTCGAACGTAATGACTTCGTCTTCACCGGATTTGTCCTTATTGCCTTCCACCCATACGAATTCCTTCCGGGCGTCGAACAGGTTGGAGGGGCTGTATGCCGATTCGGGGGCGAGGGTGGAAGAAGCGGTGATCGTTCCGTGTATCCGTTTTGGGGGCATCAATCGCATCGGTTTCCCTTTATCGTTGAATACAGTAAGTTCCTTTATAACAACAGAGGCATCTTGCGGAAAGCTCTCTAATACCACTTCCGCGTCGCCTTTTTGCCTTGTAACCGACTGTTCCATACCCGTTTTGATAAAGCGCAGGTACAAGGCTTTCACCGGTTTGTCGCCCAAAGCGATGGTGTCGCCCGGCTTGCCGCTTTTTCCCGGGGCGCCGTTCACGTAGGTGAGCACAAAGTTGCCGTCGCCGTGATAACTCGATTCGCCTGCCGTTACCCTGACGGCGCCGAGCGGCAACGCATTGGAAAAATAAAGCATGATACCTTCATCCGGTCCTGCGCCCAGCCTCGTCTGCCAGCCGGTGGCCGGGTCGTTGTCAAAGAGGTCGAACACTTCCCTGCCGAGGGTGCTGGAAGTGGCGTACAAACCTTCCAGGTAAACGATGGGCCGGTCGTCGGGTGTTGCGGGAGCGGCCTGGGAAGATGATGCGGGTGGAACGCCTGTGTTATTGGGCGTTTCACTTCCACATGCGGTCAGGATCAGCAGGGAAGTGTAGAGGAGGAAATCGGTCTTCATGTGAAAAAGGATTGTTCTACAAAGATATAATGGCAGGGGTAAGGATTTTAAGACAAATTTAAAACTGATTATTTCGGAATGGCCCGACAGGGCGGTTTGAAAGCGCGTTTTTTGTAACACTTTCATTTTCAATACCTGATATTTGTCTTTTTCCTGCCAAAACAACAGTGAAAATCTGAAAAATGTTAAGGAAAAGATTTTGTCGAATACAAAATGCGCTACTTTTGGCGTTCGCTACAGCACAAAAAGAAAACAATCGGTTTCACCAACTAACAGCATCGTTTTATGACACTTAACGCCTTTCTGACCTCTTTTTTCTTCCTGCAACTGGTGACGACAAAAGAGGGCGCGACGACTACCGAATCAAAAAGCCTGTTTGATATCATCATGGGTAGTAGCGTGTCGGGCTTGGTTGTGATTACAGTTCTTTTTACCTTGTCCATCGTGGCTGTGTATATCATTTTTGAACGTTATTTAACGCTCAGTCGCGCCGGACAAGTAGATCAGAACTTCATGAACAGCATCCGGGCCAGCGTGGAAAACGGCAACCTGCAGGCTGCCAAAGCCCTTTGCCAAAGCGTTGACGCGCCGATGGCGCGCATGGTGGAAAAAGGCCTCGACCGCATCGGCAAACCCCTCGACGACATCAATAAATCCATCGAAAACGTGGGCAACCTCGAACTGCTGAAGCTGGAAAAAAACCTTTCCACCCTGGCATCAATCTCCGGTATCGCGCCTATGATCGGTTTGTTGGGTACCGTTATCGGTCTTATCATATCGTTTCAGGACATGGCCAACGCAAAGGGCACCATTACCGCCCAAACGCTGTCCAGCGGTATCTACCACGCCCTTACGGCTACCGCAATGGGTCTGTTTGTATCCATCATCGCCATGGCGGGCTACAACGTTCTGGTCAACAAACTCGACGAGGTTATCTTCAAAATGGAGAATACCGCCATGCAGTTTATGGACCTGCTCCAGGAGCCTTCGCGGTAATTCCCGGCCACCTTTTCAACCAAATCCAATAACAACAACCATTTCAACGATACATGGGACTTAAACGAAGAATGCACGTAAAGCCGGAGTTCAGCCTTGCCGCTATGATCGACGTCATCTTCCTCTTGCTGATGTTCTTCATGCTGACCTCCAACTTCGTCACCACGAACTCGCTCAACCTGCAATTGCCGTCGAGCAGTTCTTCATCTCCGATGGCGTCTACATCGTTGTCCGTTTCTATCAACAAACTGGGTCAGTATTTCGTTGGTAAAGACAGGGTGTCGGGGCCGGGGCTTGAAGCCATACTGAGATCGAAGGTGGCATTGGAGAAAAAAGACCCCAAGGAGGTCACGGTGACCATCGCAGCAGAGCAGGGCGTGCCGATCGAGGACGTGGTATTCGTACTGGATATTGCCAACCGTCTGAAAGTAAAAACGATCCTGGCGACCAGCCCCAAAGAGCAGGGTAAATAAGATTTTCTTGTTTTTTTATGTAATTCGGGTTCATATTTCATCCCCAATCGCAAACTGACATTTGATATGAAAGCCATTGTTCATCGCGAAGAAGACCGCACCAAGGCGATCATTACCAGCCTGATATTTCATACCGCGCTGCTGGCATTGATCTTTTTATATCGTTTCGCAGCGCCCGATACGGTGGAGGATGTGCCTCCGCCTATTTCAATCGACCTCGGCGGCGGCGGCGATAATGCTGCTGCCGGCGAACCCGACCGCGGCCAGGGCAGCAACCCTGCACCGCAAGGCCAGCAGATGGAGGACCCTTCCAGCACGGAAGCGGCTGAACAACCCGCGGCCAAGCCGACCCCGGCGCCGCCAAGCACGCCTCCCCCTGCTCAAAGCAAACCCAGCGCACCTAATATCCCCACAACGGAAGACCCCAACGTAGCAGCCATCAAGAAAGCGCAGGAAGAAACCAAACGCAAGCAGCAGGCAGAACAGGATCGCATTCGCCAGCAACAGGAAGAACAGCGGCGTATTGCGGCCGAGGCTGAGCGCGCACGGCAGGAAGCGGCGGCCCAAGCTCAAAAAGAAAAAGCGGATCGCGAAGCCAAAAAAGGAAAATTCGGGAGCACGTTTGGCAATGGCAGCGGCGGCGGGCAGGGCAATACCGGCAAACCCGGAAACCAGGGCATCCCCGGCGGCACCGGCGACAATCCGTTCGGTAAAAGCGCCGGCACGGGCGGTGGTACCGGAGGGGGCGCGGGTACCGGAGCGGGTGGCTCGGTCGGTGGCGGTATAGGCGACCGCCGCGTGCTCCAAAAAGTGGCTGCCGTGGACAATTCGCAAAAACAGGGCACTGTGCGGGTAAAGGTCTGCATCAACAGCCAGGGGGTAGTAACGAGCGCCGAGGCCACTCAAAGCGGTTCAACTACCGCAGACGGGCAATTACGTGCTGCGGCCACCGCCGCTGCCAGGAAATGGAAGTTTGAATCTTCTCCCGGCGCCGACACACAGTGCGGCTGGATAGACTTTAATTTTATATTGAAATAAAGGTTGCGGGATTTCCCGCTTAGAGCCTATCCGGAAACCTCACCTGGCCTGCAAGACCTGCCCTTGAAAATCAGCCGGCGTTAAATTTTCGGCCCGAAGGCGCCCGGCTACGAACCTCAAATTTGCCTGGGCTGATCTCCAAATTCAGCCCTTTCGGCTCGTGCGAGGTTTCCGGATAGGCTTATTATGCAGATGCCGCAGATATTCGATAAGAAATCTGCGGCATCTGCATATATAATGGAACCGGCACCAGCCTTTTCCCAATTTCAGCAACTGCTGCTACTGCCCGTTCATCATCTTGATATCCGCCTCCGACAGCCTGATACCAAGTTGCAGCGCCCTTTGATAATCCTGCCGGGCAGAGGCTTTGTCGCCTGCCTGTATGTATGCGCGGGCGCGCTCCACAAACGCGATACCCATTCCGGGATCAAGTTGTACGGCTCGGGTAAGTCGTTCTATGGCTTCCTGATTCCGGGCTTTGGCCCGCAGAATCATACCGCTTTCATACCATACGTTGGCGTTGTTTGGCTGGAATTTCAGGTATTCATTGTAATCGGACAGCGCATTATCTAGTTGCCCTACCGTATAATAGGCGATTGAGCGGTTGAAATAGCCGTTTTCGTTTGTCGGGTCGATCTTCAGACCTTCCGTGATATCCTGAATTGATTGCTGAAAATTTTGCTGCGAGCCGTTCGCCGCACCCCGGTTGATGAGTATCTCCGCTTTGGATTTGGGCTTGACCGTGGGAATACTCAGCGCCTGGGTGTAATCCTTGAGCGCTTTTTGCACCAGTTCTTTGGACTGGGACTCGTATTTCCCCGACATCGCCATGTCAAAATAGGTTTTCCCGCGACTGTTGTACAGTTCGGGGTTTTGGGGCTCTATCGCTACAGCCTGCGAATAGTCCTGCAAGGCCTTGTTGAAGTCGCCGTTTGAGCGGTAGTACTGCCCCCGGTTCCAGTAAGGCAATGAATTGCTTTTGCCTTCAAATTTGATGACGTGCGTCCAGAGCGATTCGCCGTTTTTCCAGACGCCGATTTGCCTGACGGTCAATACGGCAAAAATGAGGAATGCGATGGCTGCGATAACCTGTACGAGGCTGCGACTTTGTTCTTTTCGATAATATTGCTCAAAATACCAGGCGGCAACGGCAAAAAAGCCGAAATACGGGACATAGGTGAAGCGGTCGGCCTTATAGCCCTGTCCGGCGCCCAATACCTGCAAAAGAAACATCACATTGAAAAAGAAGAACAGCATACCGAATACCCAGATGCGGCGATCCTTGCGCCAGAGCCACCAGATGCCGGCCCAGACGGCAACAAAAAACAAAGGCGCTACATATACTTCGGCCGGGAGGGGTTTGGGATAGGGGTACAGCGGCGACATGGGGTAGGGTAGTACCAGTTTGTACAGATACACGCAAAAAGAGTACATACCGATGCAGAGACGGTCCAAGAAAGTAAAATTTGTAAGATCGTCTTCCGTCGAGCCCTGCTGTTTGAGGGTGTACAGGTTAATGAGACCAAAGGCCAGTGAAAGCGCCCAGAAAGGGGCTTTTTCCAAAATCAATTTGAAACTGAGGGGGCGCCTGAACCAGTAGTCCAGGGCAAGCATGGACAGGGGAAGCGTAACAGCCTGAACTTTCGACAGGCATGAAAGCAGGGCGAGCACGATCATGGCGATATACGTTCCGGTGCGGCTTTCTCCGCGCTCCTCCTGTTTCAGCCACCTGACATAATAAACAAGCGCTGCGAAAAAGAACACGGCGAACAGCACGTCCTTGCGCTCGGTGGCCCAGGCCACCGACTCCACACGCATCGGGTGTATGCCGAACAGCAATCCCCCGGCGAATGATCCCCAGTTGCCCAGACCCATGCCGGTGAGCAGTTTCATCGCGAAAAACACCGTTAACAGGTGCAGAAGCAGGTTCGTGAAGTGTATCAGCGTGGTGTTGAAATCACCTGCAATCGCCTTTTCGATAGCGAACGTAAGGATGGGCAGCGGGTTGTAGTTGCCGATCACAGAACCTTTTTCAAGATCAAAAATATTCGGGATGGCGTGCATCAGCCCGTCTTCATTGATGCGTTGCAGGTTGCGGTTTTCAGTAATGTTCGGGTCGTCGTCCCAGTTTACGAGTTTGTTGGAAAGCGAGGGAATATAGCAAAGTGCCGTGATCGCCATTGCGACGAGGGCATAGGTGAGCCAGCCGGATGGCGCGCGGTCTTCCTGACTGGCAGCCGACGGGCGTGCTTTTCTTTCCTGCGGCCGCACTTGCGGGCGTTGTTGTACTTTTCCGGGTTTCGGTCTTTTCGCCATAATGGATCAATGATAAAGTTGTATCGACCCGCAAAAGTATAAATTCAATCCTTCAAATGAAGCACCGCTTCTGCAAGGGCCTGTTCGGAGGGCCCGGCGGCTACCCGTACATCTGTCAGCCCAAGCTGCCCGAGCGCTTCGGCGGTCGTGCGGCCAATGGCTATCAGCCGTTGATGCTCCTGTAAACTGTGTTTTGAAAAGTACGCTTCTGCGTTCATGGGGCTGGTGAAAACGAGGACATCCGCGCCTGAAAATGGCGGGTCGGAAACGGCCCCGTTGTCGTAAATCTCCAGGCGAATACATTTAAAATCGGGCTCGATCTGTTGTTGCAAACTTTGCCGGGAGTGGCGGGCCGCCGGGAAAAGAACGACCTCGCCCGCATGCGTGCCGGCATGTTGCCGAAATGCCGTTGCCGTTGTCGCGGGATCGCCGGTGCCGGTAAAATCGACCTTGCCGATATACTTTGCCAGGACGCTTTCAGTTGCCTCTCCCAGGGCCGCCCATTTGCATTTCGGCACTGCCAGTTTTTGATTTTCCACATTTTCGAAGAAAAACCGCACGGCATTTTGACTGGTGAAAAAAATCCAGTCGGAGGCGGGGATTTGCCGGAAGGAAAGGGGCATAAATTCAACCAGCGACACCCCGGTTACCTCCCAGCCGGCCTTGACGAGCAGTTCTTTAAATCTGGAGCCGGTGTCCAATATCCGGGTAATAAATGCGGTCATGGAGCGAAGGTATGGGTTTTGGAGAACCCGACTTTTGGTTAAAACAGGTGAAAGCGGTTATTGGCAGCGGAATATTTTCGATGTAAAGCTGCGGGTAAAAGACTTGCCGGCCGGCATCTGTTTTCTCGAAATCATTGACGAGTCGGGAACAAGAACGGTGCAGAAAGTTATCGTGGCTCATTAATGCGTTCGGGGCAAAAAATTTCGCATCAACGGCAAAATCCCAAATCAAAAACCTCAAATCCGAAAACCGTTCTATCTTTCCCCCCGAAAAACAACATCTTTCTAAAAACGAATTAACAACTTATGGCTAATTTATGGGTAAAAAAGCCCCTGTCGCAATTGCTGTCAACGGCATCTGATTCTGACACGGGCCTGAAACGTACCCTGAGCGCATACAATCTCATTGCGCTCGGCATTGGAGCTATTATCGGTGCAGGTTTGTTCGTGCGTACAGCAGCGGCAGCCGGCGAACACGCAGGCCCTGCGGTTACCATTTCATTCCTGATCGCGGCTTTGGGCTGCGCCTTTGCGGGATTGTGTTATGCGGAATTCGCCAGCATGATCCCGATTGCAGGCAGCGCCTACACGTACGCCTACGCTACAATGGGCGAACTGGTTGCCTGGATCATTGGCTGGGCGCTGGTACTTGAGTACGCACTCGGAGCGGCGACGGTTTCTATTGCCTGGAGCGAGTACCTGAACCTGTTGCTGGGAGGTGCAATTCCTTACGAGTGGTGCCATTCGCCATTGGAGTCAGCGCTCGACAAAGAGAATGTGCTGCACACCGGTATAATGAATATTCCGGCGCTTTTCATCCTGCTGGCGCTCACCATGCTGCTGGTGCGGGGTACGAAAGGCTCGGCAGCCGTGAATGTGGTTATCGTATTTGTAAAAGTAGCGATTGTACTGGCATTCATCATTTTAGGATGGCAGTTCATAAATCCGGAGCTGCACGTTCCCTACATGATACCTGCCAATGCTCCCGACGCCATTCAGCCCGACGGCACCACTTACAGTTATGCCGATCCGTTCCGCCACGGCTGGGGCGGCGTACTCGCAGGCGCGGGCATCGTTTTCTTCGCATTTATCGGCTTCGATGCCGTTTCTACGGCAGCACAGGAGGCTAAAAACCCGAGTCGCGACATGCCTATCGGCATCCTCGGTTCGCTGGTAATATGCACGGTCCTGTACGTTTTGTTCTCACATGTGCTTACCGGGCTGGTACCCTATACCGATTTTGTTCGCGAAGGTCGCGAAGCATCGGTCGCTTTTGCCATCACCAAGGCGATGACTGGCTACGGCTGGCTTGCTACGGCTGTTACCATCGCTATCCTGGCCGGTTTTTCTTCGGTTATCCTCGTGATGCTGCTCGGCCAGAGCCGGGTGTTCTATTCGATGGCGAACGACGGTTTGCTGCCAAAGGTATTTGCCGAGGTGCATCCGGTATATCGCACGCCTTTTAAATCCAACTGGATTCTGTTCCTTTTTGTAGGCCTGTTTGCTGCATTTGTGCCCGGCTATGTAGCGGGCAACCTGACCAGCATAGGTACGCTTTTTGCGTTCGTGCTGGTAAGCGCAGGCGTTTGGATCATGCGCCGGATGGACCCCGTCACACCGCGTCCGTTCCGCACGCCGCTGGTGCCGCTGGTACCGATCCTCGGCATGCTTGTATGCGCTGCCATGATCTATGGCCTCGACAGCCAGACACAGCTCACCGCAGCTGTGTGGATGGTCGTTGGCTTGGTCATTTATTTCAGTTACAGCCGCTTTCACAGCAAACTGCAGTAATAGTTCAAAATAGGATCGCGAATGATTGTTCGGGCGGCACAGCGTCGGTGATTGAGTTCCCTGCCCTGTGCTGCCCGAACAGCCTTTCTCCACTGTTTCAGCCATGGAAAACACAAAGGCTCAATTTCACCGGTCACTCAGTTTGCTCGACGGCACCATGCTTGTGGCAGGCGGCATGATCGGTTCGGGTATTTTTATCGTTAGCGCCGATTGCTCCCGTGTGGTGGGGTCATCCGGATGGATGCTGTTGCTTTGGCTCGTCGCCGGAGCGATCACCATCACTGCAGCGCTGAGTTACGGCGAACTGGCAGGCATGATGCCGAAAGCGGGCGGCCAGTTTGTTTATATCGAACGGGCATACGGGCAACTGCCGGCATTTTTATACGGCTGGACGGTATTTACGGTTATTCAGACCGGCACGATAGCCGCAGTAGCGGTGGCATTTGCAAAATTTACCGGTTATTTTTTTCCAATGCTGAGCCCGGATAATGTGCTGCTGACCGCTGGGAAATTCAAAATTGCCGCCAGCCAGATTTTTGCCATTGCCATGATCGTTTTGCTGACGATAGTCAACAGCCGGGGAATACAAAATGGCAAGATTATCCAGCTGGTGTTTACCTCCGCCAAATTGCTGGCACTTCTCGCACTCGTTGTGGTCGGCCTGGCCGTCGGTCTGAAAGGCGACGTGTTTGCCCAAAACTGGGAAAATGCCTGGCAGGCAAGTCAAACTTCCCTTGTAGACGGGGCCTGGATCACGACGTCCATCACCGGATTTGCGCTTTTGATGGCCTTCGGTACCGCCATTATAGGGCCTTTGTTTTCGAGCGACGCCTGGAATAACGTAACTTTTATCGCCGGAGAGATGAAAAATCCGCGGCGCGATATACCGCTCAGTTTGCTGTTCGGCACCTGTATCGTGACCGCGCTGTATATACTGGCGAATGTAGCATACCTCTCCTTGCTGCCTGTCAAGGGAGACCCGCATGCGACGGATGTGCTGGGACAGGGAATACAGTTTGCGGGCGGCGGCACCGATCGGGTCGGAACGGCGGCGGCGTCCATGATTTTCGGCAGTGTCGCGGCGGCCCTCATGGCCGGACTCATCATGGTATCTACTTTTGGTTGCAACAACGGACTAATCCTTGCCGGAGCAAGGGTGTATTACGCCATGGCTCAGGAAGGACTGTTTTTCAAAAAAGCCGCCACACTGAATAAAAGCGGGGTGCCCGGTTTCGCCTTGCTGACGCAGGCTGTCTGGGCGAGTGTTCTCTGCCTTTCCGGCACCTACGGCGATTTGCTTGACTACGCCACGTTTGCCTCGCTGATGTTTTACATCGTTACCATTATGGGTGTTTTTGTTCTGCGTCGCAAGGAACCCGATGCCGAACGCCCTTACCGGGTAGTCGGCTATCCTTTTTTACCTGCGTTGTATATATTGATCGCAGGAGCCATATGCGTCATTTTGCTGGTCACCAAGCCGCAAAATACGTGGTCAGGTGTATTTATCGTGCTGCTCGGCATCCCGGTTTATTTTTGGCAAAAGCGAAGGGAACGGCTCGCCGGCTGAGCCCTCTGGAGGATTTTCACAGGGAAAGGTAATTTAGGAATTATTTTTGCAGGGTATCAGGTCGTTTTCAGGACAATTTTAACCAAAATTGTTGTTTATGAACCGATTACTACTGCTCATACTACTTTTTGCCTCCCGGACTTTGCAGGGACAGGCTATCTCCTGGATAAGTGCGTGCTCGGATAAGACCTTCTGTCTCAACCAGAACAGCTGCACGGAGGGGGATGTCAGCCTGTCGGAAGAGGCCGTGACAAGCTGCTTAAACGGCCCGCTGATCAGTTACCTGTATAAAATAGACCTGTTCAACAATGGCGGTATCGATATACAGGCCAGCGACGCTGCCGTGAGCGGTCCGTTCCCGCTCGGTACTCATAAAATTACCTGGCGCGCCAATGATAACTGCGGAAATGTTATCCAGTGCACCTACCTGTTTACGATCAAGGATTGTTTCGCGCCTAATTTGCTGTGTATCAACAGCCTGTCGCAAAACCTGGAACTTTCCTGTACCACGACCGCCCATGTTGAGGATTTTGTGCTGAATGTGTCGGACAACTGTACGCCCGACAGTATGCTGGTATATGGTATGCGGGAAGTGGGCATGGGCACGGGTTTTCCAACCGAGACGAGCCTCGTTTTTGATGCCTGTGATCTGGGTACCCACAACCTGGAAATCTGGGTAAAGGATGAAAACGGTTTGAAGAATAAATGCGTCAGCAACATTGTCGTGCAGGACAATGCGAGTAATTGTGACTGTTTTAACGGATCCGGCGATAACGATATTGGATTGCAGGGGTGCCTGCATGCTGCAAATGGCCAGCATATGAGCCAGTATGCGATCCGCGGCGACCTGCTGGCGACGCCGGTACAAGGCGGGCCGCAGACGCTTCTGCCCCTGCAGGAGGATTTTGCCGACTCCTGTTACAGCACCGCGTTTCATGCGCTGCCGCCGGATTTTGACTACCATCTGACGGTTCGCGGCAAGCGCAACGACAACCCTCTTTTGGGTGTTTCCACCCTCGATCTGCTGCAGATCACCAAGCATATCCTGAACATACAGCCTTTTCAGTCGCTGTATCAGTGGCTTGCAGCCGATGTCAACCAGAGCGGCAGCGTCACCACTTTTGATATTGTAGAAACACGGAAACTCATCCTCGGCATATACGACACCTTCCCGGCGGTTCAGTCCTGGCGATTCGTCCGGCCTCTTGCCAACCCCGGCAATTTCATGAGCGCAGTAAAAGATACCTACCAGATCGTGCTTCCAAACCTTGCGGTTGATACGGCATTCGGAGGGCTCGACTTCGTCGGAATCAAAATGGGGGATGTCAATCTCTCCGCCACATTTGCCGGAGACCCGCTGGATCGCTCGCCGCTGGTGATGACGATGGATGACCGGCTCGTTGATGCAGGAGAAGAACTGACGTTGCCGGTACGTATGTCATCCGATGCCATTCTGGAAGGCTGGCAAACGGCACTTTCCATTGACCCTTCAAAACTGGAGTTGCTTGCCGTCGAGGGACTTCCTTCCGAGGATTACCATTTGCAGGGAGGGAAACTTCGCCTGCTTTGGTTTGACCCCGCCGGAAAGCAATTTGCCAGAAACGAATCTGTATTCAAATTAAAGATCAGGGCATTGCAGCCGGGATACCTGTCGAATGCCGTAATACCGCTGCCGGATGCGCTTGCATCGGAAGCCTATCCTGCAGCAGCCGACAGGCGCCCGCTGCTGCTTTTGTTCGACGAAAATCAGGAGACGGGATCAACCATATTCCCGCCCAGTCCCAATCCGTTCCGCGATCGGGCGTCGTTCGGCGTGGTATCGGAGTTTGCCGGACAGCTTCGACTCGAAGTATTCGATATTTCCGGGAAAAGGATACTTGGAAGACTTCAGGATGTGGATGCCGGATATCACACATTTTCCATCGATGCTGCCGAACTGCCGGCGAGCGGGATGTATTTCTATCGAGCAGGAATAAACGGAAAGGTCATTTCCGGAAAGCTGGTACGCGAATAACCTGGCCCATGCCAATAACGGAAACGGGTTCGAAGCGGCAGCCTCGAACCCGTTTTAAGATAAATTCCTGATAAACAGGTACTTATTTTACATCAGCAAAAAAATCTTTCACCTTGTCTTTGTGAACGATCATTTGCTTGTAAGTGTATTTGCCCGTAACCGGGTCCTTCACGGCTTTCACCACTTTCACGTGGTCTTTGCCGGAACCCGCGTTGGCAGCACGCTGGGCAACACGGGCGTTTTTGGAAACTTTCTTAGCCATAACCCTTGCGGTTTACGAGTGAGAGAATGATGGTTTACTTGATTTCACGGTGAACCGTGTATTTGCGCATAATGGGGTTGTATTTTTTCAACTCCATGCGGTCCGGCGTGTTTTTACGGTTCTTCTGCGTAACGTAGCGAGAAGTTCCCGGCAGACCGCTGGTTTTATGCTCGGTGCATTCGAGAATCACCTGGATGCGATTGCCTTTGCTTTTCTTTGCCATTGGTAAAAAACTGTTATTGGTTGCGTTTTACACCTTTTCGTTTGAGACGAACCCAACAATATGATGTGTGAAACAGGTATTTTTTTGAAATCGGTTAGCAGCCTTCGGGGCCCGTACCGTGATAGACAATCTCGCCTTTTTTCTCCAGTTTTTTGATGTACTGGTACAAACCCAGTTTGGAGATCGTGCGCATTGCAGAGGTGCTTACTTTCAGCGTCACCCACTCGCCGGTTTCCGGCATGAAGAATTTCTTCGTCTGCAGGTTCGGGTAAAAGCGGCGTTTCGTTTTGCGATTGGAGTGTGAGACGTGGTTGCCGGTGATCGGCTTCTTGCCCGTCAGGTCACATATTTTAGACATAAATTTGAATTTGAGTGTTCTGATTGAATGGTTTTCAAAAAATGAGTATGCAACTGAAAAAGAGATTTCGGGTTTCGGGTTGATGCGTTTCGGGTTCTTCCTGAATAAATTGCATTATTGAAGAACACCCGAGACCCGTCAACCTGCTAACCCGAAACCTGCTTAACCAGTACATAATCAAACACTTCTAATTGTAGTGACTCCGAGAGGACTCGAACCTCTAACCTTCTGATCCGTAGTCAGATGCTCTATCCATTAAGCTACGGAGCCATACCATTTTTGGTTTCGGGGTGCAAAGATAGAACCTGGCAACCCAAAAAACCAAACACGGTTTTAAATTTTTGGAAATTTTCTGGAGACCAGCACTTTGTTGCGTCCTAGGCTGGCGACATATACTCCGCGCGGCAGGTCGGTGGCATCAAATGTGACGTAGTTAACGCCGAATTGCTGGGGCCGGACCGTCTCTTCGTGCATCAACTGGCCGAGCATGTTGAATACCCTGAATTGGTACGGTTCGAAATTGGGCGTCTGGTAGTACATGTCAATTTGATTGTTATCGGCAGATGTTCTGAATTCCAGGATGTTCAGGGGGCCGACCAGACCATCGCACAGGGTACGCACGGCATCTACGGCTTTGGCGATCTGGAGGTAACCACCGGTTTTGGTAACTCCCTGCAGGCTGGGTTCGGGCTCTACGTTATCTAAAATGATATCGCGCACCCTGCGTGCACAACCTGCCGGATTGGTGAGTGCGTCGCTGGCCAGCTTGTCGCACGACATGCTGTAAAGCAGGGCAACGGAACCTGTTACGTGCGGCGTGGCCAGCGAAGTGCCCCCGAGGGTTCCGTATGTGGGTGAGTTTGAGCCTCCTGTTGTGTAGGTGTCGTTGCCCGGCGCGCCCAGGTCGATGGATGCGGATCCTGTGCCCGTAGATGGCATTTTGGCGCCCAGTTGGTTGGTGTTGTTCACCGAAATCAGGAATTCACTTTTGCAGGTGGTAGGCATGTCGCCTTCCAGGTCTACGTTGATATTGCCGTTTGTTGTGGCGCCCACGCCCAGAATTCCCACCTGTCCCAGTGAATCGTAGGTGGCGCACCAAAGCGGATGATCGTCCCCGAATTCGCGGTCAAGTCCGAATGAAGCGTTGGTCGCTACGACAAAGGCGCCTTTTGCGCCGTTTGTCTGGTTGTACAAACGGCGCATCTTGCCTACATAATAATAGGCGGCGATGATTTCCGATTCAAATTCGGTGTTGGAAATATTCATCAGTTGTACGGCCCAGTTGACTCCGGTAATGCCGACGCCGTTGTTGCCGCGTGCGCCGATAACGCCGTTGATAGCGGTGCCGTGGTTGCTGCTGCCCGGGTCGTCCCCTCCGTTACGGGCATCCCAGCCTCCAAAATCATCGACATATCCGTTATTGTCGTCGTCAATATTGTTTCCGGGAATTTCCCCCCAGTTGTGCCAGCGGTTCGGGGCAAGTTCCGGGTGGCTGAGCAGGGCGCCTTTTTCCAGCACGGCAACCACGATCGTGTCACCCGCCGGCGTGAGCCCGCCGGTAGAGACATCCCATGCGTCGGGAGCTCCGATGAGTTGCATATCACCCTGTCGCCACCAGTCGGGGTCGTTGGGCTCGGTGCTGCGATCGGGTACACGGCAGTTCCATTGGGCGAAACGAATACCCGGCGTATGGCGTGCCGCAGCAAGAAACTGCAGGGGATCCACGCGATTTTCGTCGAATTTGAGCAGGTGCATGTGCCAGTCGGGCGCGATAGATTTTTCCAGAGAAACCGTGCCAAGGCCGGCTTCATTCAAAAGGGCAAGCGACCGGGAAAGATCGGCCGTGCTTTCGAGTTGTATCACTATTTCGCCGGGCCGGCGTTCCGGAGCGGCGGTTTTTGAACTTTCAGCGATGGCCTGGCCGAAAGAATTGCGGACCGGCAGGAGTAGAAGCAGTGTGTACAGGATAAATTTCATGTAGTCCGAATTGTGTGTTTGAATGGGCGGAGAATTGATGTATAGGATTGTACGCTCAAAGAAAGGTTTAATGAACAAAAAAGTTGGGCTTCCGGCGCCGGGAAATTGTTAAAATCAGGCCAAATTTAAAGATTTTCGCAGTTCCCTGAAATATTTTCCTGCGTGAAGCAGGCGGCTGCCGTACCAGGAGAATATTTCACCGTCGACCAGCAGCACCCGCGCTCCCGGACACAAGTCCCTGATTGTGTTTGTGTGCTTTTCCGCAAACGGATAGGGTTCCGACGAAAGCAGGATTACATCGGGCCGGGTTTTGGAAAGTTCTTCCGGTGAAATTTCGGGGTACCGGTTTTTGTGCGCGAATGCATTTTCAAAACCGGCCACGTGCATCATTTCATGAATAAACGTATCTCCACCGGCTGCCATGTAGGGTTTTCGCCAGATCAGGTACGCCGCAGACGGCATATCCCCAACGGTAGCCGGATACGGGGAACCGGTTAATCCGGTTTGTATTTTTTGGACGAGGTCGCCCGCTTCCCGGTCTTTGCCGGTTAGTTCACCCACACGCCGTATCATGTCATATGCATCGGCCAGCGTTCGAATGTCGCTCATCCATACGGGAAATCGTTCTGCCAGGGTTTCGATTTGAGCGCGGTCATTTTCTTCCCTGTTCCCGATGATCAGGTCGGGCTGAAGGGCTGCTATTTTCGGGATATTGAGTGTTTTGGTGCCTCCAATCCGGGTTTTTGATTGAAACCATGTATCCGGACGAACGCAAAACTTCGTAATGCCCACCACTTCATCTTTCAGTCCCAGATCGTACAACAACTCCGTTTGTGACGGCACAAGCGATACAATGCGCCTGGGCGGCCACGAATGAAGAGTGATGCTACGGTTGAGTTGATCGGAAGTGGTCATTGCTTCATTGCGGTCATTGATTCATTGTTGGGATTGTTGGGATTGTTGCATTGTTGCGCGATGCTGGGAACCGTATGGGGGGTATTGCGGAAGGTTTTATTTAAGGTTATGATTATCAGTATTTTGCAAAAAAAATATGCATTTTTGAACGACCACATTTTATTGCCGGCCAGCTTGCAAACAACTATGATTGCCAGATATAGACAGCAACATATCCCGGACGCCCGCAATGGACCTCCAGCAATCCGGCAATGAAGCAATCACACCAGGCGCTGGCGCATCGCTTCATACAACACGATCCCGGTCGCCACACTGACGTTGAAAGAGTCGAAATCGGTTGCCTGGGGAATTTTGACGACCTCGTCGGCCATTTTCAGGAGTTTGGTATGGACGCCTTCCCCTTCCGATCCCATCAAAATGGCTGTGGGCAGGGTAAAATCCGCTTGAAAAACCGGCCTGGAACGGTCGCTTAAGGCTGTGGCAACCACCTGGACGCCTGATTCCTGCAACAATTCCACGGTACTGAACAGGCTGCGCACCCGGCAGATGCGCACCCGCGCAAGGGCGCCTGCGGAGGCTTTCATGGCTTCTTCGTTGGCAGGAGCCGAGCCGGATTGTCCAATTATAACCGCATGCGCACCCGCGCATTCCGCGGAACGGCAAATGGCGCCGAAGTTGCGTACGTCTGTAATGCCGTCGAGCATAACAAGCAAAGGCGTTTCGCCCTGTTCAAATATAAAAGGCAGTACGTCTTCCAGCGACAGAAATTCCACCAGGGCGAGGTATGCCACTACGCCCTGGTGCGCTCCTTTGGTCATTTTATTGAGTTTTTCGCGGGGCACTACCTGTAAGGGAATGCCGTATTCCTTCGTCAGGTGGCGCACTTCTTTTTCGAGGTCGCCGCGAACGCCTTGCTGGAAATACACTTTTTCCACCGCTTTGCCCGCGCGAATGGCCTCCGTAACCGGATGGTGACCGTAAATAAGGTTTGAATCTGTCATGTATGAGGGATTCGCCGACCGGAGGTCAGCGTCACAGCGCAAAATTAATTTTTCCCGGCGGTTTGGAGATTTGAAACTTAAAAGTAACTTTGCGTCTCAAAGTACTTTTATAGAAATGAATTTTTCTCTATCCAGGGACTATGCACTGAAAGTGTGGCTCACCGCAGCGATCGGCGGGCCAGCGGTGATAAGCCTTGATTTTTTATGGACAAGGTATAAACTGAACGGATTTGATGCTTTTTGGAATGATTTAACTTCGTTTTGGGGAATCTTTTTTCTCTCGCTTGTCATCGGCGTTCTCCTGTCGGTTCCGAGTTTTTTCCTGTTGTGGGTTTTGGTTGCCCTTGTCAGTCTTACGGAATTGCAGATATGGGCAGGAAAAATTCTGATCCTGATCGTTTCGACCATTTTAACCGTACTTCCTTTCTATTTTCTGTTTGAAGGGGATATATGGCGCAGGAACATATTGACCTTTATTTTACCATATTGGCTTGGCGTCTGGGCCGGCATAATTATATATCCCTTTTCGCCGCCGGATTCCAGCCTGCATGACAACCACACTGAACAAACGCTCCGCTTATCATGACTGAAAACAATAAACATCTACAGCATCTTTCCGAGATACGCGCGCTGATGGAGCGCAGCACCCGATTTCTGAGCCTGAGCGGCCTCTCGGGCGTGTGGGCGGGCCTTTGCGCGCTTGCCGGCGTTGCCGTGGTATACTCTTTTCTTGAAATGTCGCCCTTTTCGACCGAGGGGAAGTTTTTTTACTATGAAAAGGCGATCAATACGAATAAATGGGGCATGGATTACAAAAGTGTATTCCTCCTCATCGCTATAATGGTGTTAGCAGCGGCGCTTGCGGGCGGCTGGTATTTTACCGCCCGTAAAGCCCGTTTGCGCGGCGAAAGGATCTGGGACGCCACTTCGAGGCGCCTTTTGGTGGCCCTGGCCATTCCGTTATTCACCGGGGGCGTATTTTGCCTCGCACTTTTGTTTAGGGGGTACGTAAGTTTGCTGGCGCCCTGCACTTTGATCTTTTATGGGTTGGCACTGGTAAACGGGAGCAAATACACGCTTAGGGATGTGGAATACCTGGGACTTTCACAGGCCGTACTCGGATTGCTGGGCGTTTTCTATCCTGGCTATGGACTGGAAATCTGGTCGCTTGGCTTTGGCGTTCTGCATATTGCATATGGTCTTTGGATGTATTTTAAATACGACAGAGGTTTTTAGTGATGAGTTATGAGCTATGAGTGGTGAGTGATAAAATTTGACATGAAATCAGAATTTTGGAGATTTTTCATTGCTTCCAATTTTTAGAAATTTTTTTACAAGTAATTGATTATAAATAACATAACTCATAACCTGAAAAGGGAAAATGAAAGAAATTCTCACCCAGATCAATCCTGTTTTCGACCACCGCAACCGGCTGGGCATCATGTCCATTCTGGCGGTGAATGACTGGGTGGAATACAATACCCTGAAAGAACTGCTCGACCTGACCGACGGCAACCTCGCCAGTCATATCAAACCGCTGGAGGCCAGCGAATACATCATTGTGCGGAAGCAATTTGTGGGTAAAAGACCCCAGACGACATACGCGGTTTCCGAAACCGGGAAAGCGGCGTTCAGGGCGCATCTCGATGCTTTGGAGGCCCTCGTGAAAATGGGGCGGGACGATGACTGACTCAGATTGCAATGGATAGCCAACGATTTTATTTTCAATAAGTTATACTAAAATGCGTGTCAAATTCATTCTTCCGGCGCTGACGGAGGCCAGGGGTCCCTATTGGCGTCCGATAAAATATTCGCTCTTCCCGCCACTGGGGCTGGCCACACTGGCCGGGTATTTGCAAGTCGACGATGAGGCCTGGATTCAGGACGAACACGTGGAAGAACTCCGGCTGGACGACCGGCCCGATCTGGTGGTGATTCAGGTATATATCACCAATGCGTACCGCGCCTACCGGATCGCCGATTCCTATCGAAAACGAGGGATATTTGTCTGCCTGGGCGGCCTGCACGTCACTTCATTGCCGGAAGAAGCCAAACCCCACGCGGATGCGATTTTTATCGGACCCGGCGAGGACACCTTCCCGAAGTTCCTCGACGATTTCCGGTCGAAAAAGGCAAAGGAGGTCTACGTTTCATTCGAACGCTCGCTTGCGGGCATGCCAAAAGTGCGGAGAGATTTGATTAACAGGCGTTTATACCTTGTTCCGAACTCAATCGTCGTGTCGCGGGGTTGCCCGCACCACTGCGATTTTTGTTACAAGGATGCCTTTTTTCAGGGCGGAAAATCCTTTTATACCCAGCTCGTGGACGATGCCCTGGCCGAAATAGAGCGTTTGCCTGGCCGGCATCTGTACTTTCTCGACGATCACCTCCTTGGCAATGCCAAATTTGCCGCAGCCTTGTTTGAGGGAATGCGGGGCATGAACCGGGTGTTTCAGGGGGCTTCTACCGTAGACGCCATATTGCGCGGAAACCTGATCGAAAAAGCGGCGGAAGCGGGACTGCGCAGCCTTTTTGTCGGCTTCGAAACCCTCAGCGAAGAGAATTTGCGAAGCAGCAATAAAAAACAGAATCTTGGAAAAGATTATCAAAAAGCCATTCAACGACTTGATAACCTGGGCGTTATGATCAACGGCAGTTTTGTCTTCGGCCTCGACGATGATCATCCGGACGTTTTTAAAACGACGGTGGACTGGGCAGTTGCGAACGGCATTACGACCGCAACTTTTCATATTCTGACGCCATACCCCGGCACCCGGTTGTATGCCGATATGGAACGGCAAGGGCGGATCAAAACGCGCAACTGGGATCTCTACGACACCCGCCATGTAGTTTATGAGACGCGCAATCTGTCGGCAGATGAACTGAAACGAGGTTATGACCGGGCGTACAGGGACTTTTACAGCTGGTCGAACATTTTCAAGGCGGGTTTGCAACACGAAGCGCCGAAACACATGTTTAAACACTGGGCTTATGCCGGAGGCTGGAAAAAATTTGAAGCTGTCTGGAATTTTCTCATCAAAACAAAACAGTTGAACAACACCCTGCCCGTACTGGAAGCGGTTTTGTCAAAAGTATGTAACCGACACAAGGAAAACAGCGATCAGTCCGTTGAGGGCACTGTCGCTTTGCATGAACAAACAACTTAAACACGATATACCAATGTTTTCGATTCTAAGATCCCGCTTTCGCGACCGCCAGCAATTCCGCCTGTTTGGCATGCTTGTGCTCGCTTCGTTTTTCTGCGGCCTGCTGGTAGCCGGCCGCATCTATATGAACCGTTATAATCTGCAGGAAATCAATTCATTGCGGGAGGTGGTCTGGTCCCGGGACATTACCTTCATTTTCCTGTTGTGGAACCTGTTTCTGGCCTGGATACCTTATCTGGTTGCCTTGAAGATCGATCGCCTGAGAAGACTGGGAGCAGGCAGGTTCGCGATGGTCGCCTGGATGCTGGTCTGGCTGGTTTTTTTGCCGAACGCGCCCTATATCATCACGGATTTCGTGCATTTCCGGCACCTTCCTCCCGTGCCGTTCTGGTACGACCTGATCCTGTTTTTTACCACGGCCAGCCTTGGACTGACCCTGGGTCTGCTCTCCATTTATGAGATTCATTTGATATTCAAGCGCTGGTTTTCGAAGTCTTTTGCCGCTTTTCTGATCTTCCTGTCGATGGGGCTTTGCGGTTTTGGCGTCTGGCTGGGGCGGTTTCAGCGATGGAACTCCTGGGATATCGTGACGCGGCCCGAAGCCCTGTTTCGCGACATCGCCGAGACCTTTACGACCCGGCACGAACTGATGCATGCGGCAAGCGTTTCCATTCTTTTATCCTGCATCCTGCTTGTCGGCTACGGATTGCTGTCGGTAATGCTTGACCGCCGGCGCTCCTGAAGCAATGTACCGCGAAACACCAGTTTCGCGGTACCGCCCGTGCGAAACTGGTGTTTCGCGGTACTGCTGTGCGAAACTGGGGTTTCGCGGTACCGCCCTTGCGAAACTGGTGTTTCGCGGTACCGCCGTGCGAAACTGGTGTTTCGCGGTACTGCCGTGCGAAACTGGTGTTTCGCGGTACATTGCGCTATTCCACAGGCATCTTTAACGGATCATATGCTGTACACCATTCCAGATGTCCAAAACCGGTAAATCGGCCGTAATCGTTATAGATTCCTGTTTTACGGGATGCACAAACGTCATCTGGCGACAATGCAGACCGATGGAAGCATCGGGCAGTGCGGCGCCGGCGCCGTATTTCAAATCGCCGGCAATCGCGCAACCCATCGCGGCAAGTTGAACCCGGATCTGGTGCGGACGGCCTGTGAGTGGAGAAACCAGTAGCAAAAAATAGTTGCCGGAGGCGCCGAGTGTTTCATAGCGCGTAAGACTTTCCTTTGCGTCCGCGAAAGGGTGGGGCAGGGCTTTTACGATGTTCTTTTTTTCGTCTTTTAACAAAAAATGGCGGAGTTCGCCGGCAGTCTGTTCCGGGCGGCGCATGACGAGGGCGAGGTAGGTTTTTATCACTTTTTTTTCCCGGAAAAGGGTAGTGAGGCGCCCCAGCGCTTTGTCGGTCCTTGCAAATAACACCGCTCCGCTCACCGGGCGGTCGATCCGGTGTACAGGATGTAAAAATACGGCTCCCGGCTTGTCGTATTTTTTTTTCAAATAATCCTTGCCCCAATCCGTCAATGTCGCATCGCCCGTGCGATCGCCCTGAACCAGCCACCCCGCCGGCTTGTTTATGGCCAGAAGGTGGTTGTCTTCGTAGATGATTGCGTTGTTCGTCATTGCTTCA
>JAKOXM010000788.1 GCA_029781095.1 Bacteroidota bacterium | reverse complement strand
GCAGCCAATACTTCGTTGCCCTCTTTGCTCGGTTTTAGCAGCATATTCACGATTAACGGGCCGCTCGCGATATCGGGTAATACTTCCCTGCCGGAATGCGAAGCGCAAAGTATCTGCAATTATCTCAATGCCAGTCCGCCTCTACCCGCTACGATCAACAACAACGCATCCGGCTGCAATAATCGAAATCAGGTTGTAACTGCCTGCGCCGCTGCTCCGGTTGAACTTATTTCATTTAAAGGCAAAAAAGACGACAACGAAGTGCTGCTCACGTGGCAAACAGCCACCGAAAAAGAAAACGATTTCTTCGAGGTAGAACACAGCACCGACGGCAGCAACTTCAAAGCGATAGGCAAAGTGACCGGCAAAGGGACAACTGCAGCACTCAACAATTATTCCTTCCGCCACGCCCAGGCTCAAAAAGGCATAAACTATTACCGCCTCAGGCAAGTGGACCTCGACGGCGCGTATGCCTTTTCTCCCATCGTGAGTGTGGAAATTACGCGTGGCATCGATCTGGAACTTTACCCCAACCCTACCAACGGTTATGTGAAATTGAAAGGCGAACTTTCGGAAGGAACTGCGCGCCTTACCGACCTGACCGGCCGCCTGATTTCGGAAAGCCGCTTGCCCGACCAATACCTGATTGATATGACCAGACAACCGGCCGGCATCTATGTCCTTGAGATTCAAATGGATAATGAACGAACAATCAAAAGAATCGTAAAGGAAGAATAAGAGCCTATCCGGAAAACCTCACCTGGCCTGCAAGACCTGCCCTTGAAAATCAGCCGGCGTTAAATTTTCGGCCCGTAGGCGCCCGGCTACGAACCTCAAATTTGCCTGGGCTGATTTCCAAATTCAGCCCTTTCGGCTCATGCGAGGTTTCCGGATGGGCTCTAAACCTCCAAGGACCCTAGACGAACTTCAATGTCTCGAATTTTTCTCCTAAAATCGCTTCCGGGCTTGCTCCCAGCCAGTTATTCAGCAAAGTGGCATACACCTGCCGAAAATCGACCCTGAATTTCAGATCGCCGTCGTCAAGATCGGCGAGATCGGGCAGGGAATTGAGTAATCCTTTTTGTTTGAGCGCCCCGCCCATGAAAAACATCTGGTTCGCAGTACCGTGATCGGTGCCGCCCGAGGCGTTTTGCGAAACACGCCGGCCAAATTCGGAAAAGGTCGCCACCAGAATGTCGTTCCACTTTCCATTTGCTTTCATATCCCTGGAAAATACCTCCATCGCGCTGCTGATCTGTTCGAAAAGCCGTTTTTGCTGCGCTCCCTGGTTGATATGGGTGTCAAAACTTCCGATCGAAACGTAATAAACGGCGGTATCCGTATCGGACAGTATCAGCGAGGCAACGGTTTTCAGACTTTTCCCAAGTTCATTGTCCGGGTAAGCTGCCACGGTGGGCTTGCGCCGGCTTTGCTCGAACAGATAATCGGCGCTGGAAATTGTTTCCGCCATTGTTTTGTAGAGATAGTCCACCGGCATTTCGTCGCTTTGGGTTGCTCCGTGCGCCTCGGCATAAGCCGTAAAATAAGGACTGCGGGCTGCTTCAAATAGTTTTTTAGGGTTCTGCAGCGCCAGACCTTTGGCGTTTTCGCCCTTCAATGCCAGACTAAGCGTATCATCGATCTCCAGTGCCGCCGACGAACATCCGCCTTTCCGATTGCCGCCGCCGCTGCATTGGGCATCGAGATACCGGCCAAGCCACCCCGATTGCCAGTACTCGCTGGCAGGGCTGGCAGAGTGCCAGATATCCATGCTGCGGAAGTGCGAGCGGTCGGGATTGGGGTAGCCGACGCTGTTCAAAATGGCCAAACCCCCGTCGTCGTACAGATTTTTCAGGCTGGTCAGAGCAGGGTGCAGGCCAGCCTCGTCGCCGAGGGCCAATGTTTCTTCCCGTTTGATGCCGAGCCGGGGGCGTTCCTTGTAATAGATGTCGTTGCGCACAGGAACGACGGTATTGAGGCCGTCGTTGCCGCCGCTGAATTGAAGGATGACAAGAACCTTTCCGTTCGGCGTGAGTGCGCCGGGATATTCTACTGCTTTCAGGAATTTTGGCATCCAAAGCGACGCGGTGGCGAGCGAGCCGGTTTTGAGAAAATCTCTGCGTTTGATCAGCATCGTTTTATATTCGTTTACAGGTGGTTAGCACAATTGATACTCCGGCGTAGCCATCAACTGGATCATAGCCGTTTTTACGAGTGTGTCGCGGTTGCTGCCGTCTGTGTGCCGCTGCAGCACATCGATGGGAAGTCTGCCGGTAGAAGAGGTCCAGAGATAGCCCGCAATTTTCGGGATCAGGTCTTTCTCCGGCGTTTTTTGAAACAGGTTCAGGACGGGTTGCCAGTCGACGCTCGCTCCCAGCCGCCGCTTTCCGGCTTTTTCTCCCCGGCCCATTTGCTGATCGTCATCCGTTTTGGTGTTCAGTTCAAAATCGCGTTGGTCTATCAGCATTTGCGGTATTCGCAAGCGCAGCATCAGAGAACTGCTGTCTATCCAGTTTTTTCCGCCGGGCCAGCCGGCTACGTTGGGCGGATAAAAAAGCACCTGCCCGAGTGCGTGTTGCAAGAGCAATTGCGCGTCGGGGTTGTCCGGCTCAAGCGGAAGCGCGCGCCGGATGCCAACCCAGAGTTCCACGGGCGATTTTATTTTGTTGCCGGTGTTTTCAGGCGCATAGAACCAGTCGCTGCGGACGATATCTTCTAAAAGACGCATGATCTGGTAGCCGGAATCGTAGAACCTGCCGGCGAGCCAGTCGATCCGGTCGTCCGGGACAAGGGTATCGTTCACAAGGAATTTATACAATTTTCGCGTGACAAACCGGGCGGTTTGGCGCTGTGCAAGCAAAATATCGAGCACTTCGTCGCCATCAAATTTGCCGGTTTTGCCGAGCACGGTTTTGCTTCCATCGTCGTGTTGCATCTTGCGGAATACAAAATCGCCGTTGAGCCGGAAGCCCCATCCCGTGAAAGCCCGGGCGGCTTCCTTGACGTCGTTTTCCGTGTAATTGCCCCGCCCGAGGGTGAATAGTTCCATTACTTCGCGGGCAAAGTTCTCGTTGGGATGTTGTTTTTTGTTTTGCTGGTTGTTGAGGAATGCGAGCATTGCCGCCGATTTTGACACCCCGCGCAACAGGTCACCGAAGTTGCCGAGAGCCTGCGTGCGTATTACATGCAACATTTGTTGCTGATACAGAATATTGAAATTGCGACTGGCAAAGTGTCCGTGCCAGAACAGAGCCATTTTCTCGCGCAGCTGCGATTTGGAATGCGTCATTTCCTCGATCCAGTGCAGGTTGAGGCTCCGCAGGTCGTCGCGGCTTTTTTCGCGAATCTCTTTTTTTTCGTCTTTATCCAGATCGCCGCGTTCCATTTTGCCGAGTTCGCCGACGCCCATGAAAAGCCCCTTTAGTGCGCTGTCGGCTACATCGAAATAAACGGGTTCCGGGATGGAATCGTCCTTTAGTTTCGACCACCATGACGATTCCGGCAAGGCGGACCATTGCTCCCAACTTTTCGTGCGAGGCCCGAATCCGACGCGCCAAAGCAGATGCTGTAGTTTGTTCATATACACTTGATAGTTTTTTCACCACATTTGATCGTTACAAACAGACGGATGAAACAAGCAGATGTTTAATCCCTTAACGCAACTTTAATACTCAACTATCTTTGCGCACAGTTCCCGTAATTTTACAATTCAACGATTCAATTCATCATACTGTGAAAAACATAGCCATTCTCACGGGCGGCGATTCCGAAGAACGCGTCATCTCACTCAAAAGCGGTCGGGTAGTGCGCGAACACCTGCCCAAGGACCGCTACCGAAGTTTTCTAATAGACATCCAGAAGGCCGACTGGCGTGATCTGGATTCCGGCGCTCCAATAGATAAAAACGACTTTTCGCTGACGCTGAACGGCGAGAAGATACGGTTCGATTGCGCCTTTGCAGCGTTACACGGCGCTCCGCTCGAAGACGGCAAAATGCAGGGCTACCTCGATATGCTCGGCGTACCTTATACCTGTTGCAACGGGTATGTGAGCGCCCTGACGATGAACAAGCATAATACGAAAATGCAACTGGCGCAATACAATACCGTCCCGATGGCCAGGTCCGCACTGCTCCGCCGGGGAGAAAAGGTAGATATGAACAGCCTTGCCTCGCTCGGGATGCCGCTTTTTGTAAAACCAAACACGCATGGCTCCAGCTTCGGTGTTACCAAGGTGAAATCGGCCGACGCACTGATGCCGGCGATCGAAGAGGCCTGGCGCTTTGATAGTGAAGCTGTTGTGGAGAGTTTTTTGCCGGGCCGGGAATTTTCCAACGGTGTGTTGCGCGTGAAGGGCGAGTTGATCGTACTCCCGGTCACGGAGATTATCCCCGAAACGGAATTCTTCGACTTTGCGGCAAAATACGAAGGCAAATCAAAGGAAGTGACACCGGCCGATCTTTCGCCGGAACTGACGCGGCAGTGCCAGGAACAGTCGCGTTTTTTATACGAAGTACTCAAATGCCGGGGCGTCGTGCGATTCGACTTTATCCTTGTAGGAGACGTTTTCCATTTCCTCGAGGCCAATACGATTCCCGGAATTTCGCCGGCCAGCATCGTGCCGCAACAGGCGCGCGCTCACGGATGGGATTTGGGGTCGTTTTTTTCCATTTTGGTCGAAGAGGCTATGGAAAACAGGATGGGGTAAATGAGTTATTTCCCGCAGATTGCCGCAGAAAAAATGTGCAGATAGGTGCGGTACCCTGTCAGCGGAAATCTGCGCATTTTTTCTGCGGCAATCTGCGGGAAACACCCCCCAACGAAAATCGAAATTCCGAATTCAATCGGTTAACTACTTTATCGTCGAAGTGGAATCGATTACCGGCTCGATAAAATAAATAACTCTTGTAAGCCATTTAGCGGTATCCGGTTCTTCACCCGGACCGGTTACGTATTCTTCAATAACCGGAGAGATACTGCGCATTTTCATGTCGGCCATGCAATCGTCCATCGCCATATGTGCCTCCCCGATATTATCGTAGGAACCATTATATTCGATTACGAGCGCTTTTTTTCCTCCGACTGTAAAGGCCTGCACCCCGTTTCCGGGCTTCAGGACCGGCTTGTCGAGCGGAACAACAGCGGCCATATCGGTTTTCATGGTCACAGTGTCGTAGGTCCAGTAAAAACCGGTCGGGTGGCCGTTCATTTTGGCGCCGCTTTTCGTCGCTTCCTCGAGGGCTTTTGGGAAGTTTTCGGTAAAAAACTTCGAAATTTCAGGAATCGGCACTTCCTGACGTATTCCTGCGTAATTGGTGGCCGGGATATCCATTTCCACGATCTCGAATCCGCGATATTTTTTGTGGACGATGTCTTCGCATACTTTTTTAAGGTTTACAAGACCGTTTTCAAAATCTTTCCCGACAAAAGCATTCACGTCGGTAAGCATGGCAAATGCATTCCAGGGAAAGGGCACCTGCATATCCATACCCCACGTAATACCCGTTTTTTTTCCCCGTTCTTCCAACTGGAAACTGGCAGGCGAAGCACCCCAATTGTTGAAGGAAACTTCAAAATCGACACGGTTGGGCGTGACTGCTTTCAGAAGCTGCTGGCCTGTTCCCACTTTGTCATTCCCGGTCCATTTATAAACAACGCCCGGCTGGCCGTCCGTACCTTCAATAGTGGTTTTCATGTTTGGATCATACACATGCCAGGGCGACCAGTTTTTGAAATTTTTGAAAAAACTCACCTGGTCGTGTACAACTTCAATGGGCGCATCAATTTCGGTGCTGCGTTCGATATGATAGTTTTTTCGGGCAAAAAGCCCGAGCAACAGCCAAAGTGCCAGCAGCCCCAATACGGTGTAGAGTAGAATTTTTAGCGCTTTCATAGCAAAAAATGGTTAGTGAAAAATCCGGTTTTGTTTATGAAAAGGCAAATTTAAAACAAATAATTTTATTTTAAAACAATTTTTTTACCCTTTCCAGTCGGGCCAGCGGCCAGGCGTGGCAGGGGCTCCTTTGGCTTCCACCTGTCGGCTCATGCCATCGAGTTCCTTTGCGATGTCCTTCAATTCATTCAGCAATGGCCCGAACTGCGCGGCAGCAATCGCATAATCGTTCCGGAATGTTTCGGTAGGTGCGGAAGTCGTGTTCCACATCCCGTCTTCGATCCCGCGCACGCGCGCATTGAGCGACGGCGGGGTTTCAAATTCGCGGCGGGACAGGGTTGCGTCGCCGTTCATTTGGACGGCTACCGCGTTCAGCCGGCGATTGAGATCATAGGCTTTTTGAAGCAGATCCGTGGGGGGAGCGGGCATGTCAAGCATGGCCGACTGGAGCAGTCCGAGGTTGCCACTCAACTCCGCGCGAATATTGTTGGCCGCACTGACGGCTTTGCGCAGGCTGCTGACCTTTTCGCAAAAATCGAGGTACGCCTGTTTGTCCTCGGCCGGCAGCGTCGCATTTCGGAGCGATTGGGTGTTAAATGCGACCGGGCCGGCAAGGGGGCTCAGCACTCCGTCTTCGTATTTGCTTATCGTAACGTTGTAACGCCCGGGCAGCGCCAGGTGACCTTTTTCGGCGTCGCCAAATAATTGATCGGGCGCGGGTGTGAACCGACCTGTTTCCGGCGCGGGAGTATTGTACCGAAAATCCCAGACCATTCGCTTCAGGCCTTTGGATGCCGATGTTTTCAGGTGGCGCACCACCTCGCCGCCGGCATCCGTGACGGTGAATAGCAGGTACGGCTCGGGTTGTTCATCTTCTTTTCGCAGCGCATCGAGGTCCGGATAATAAACGGTCTCTTTCTTTTCAGCGGCTGCTTTCTCCGCATCCTGGCGTTTGGTTTTCAGCGTTTTGACATCGTCTTTCAGCCAATAGGTGAAAACGGTCCCGACGGGCGGGTTGGCTGCGGCGTAATAACTGCTGCCCATATGACCCTTGTCGCGCAATCCGAGGGGCAGGCTCTGTATAAATTCCCAGGCGTCTTTGACCGGAAAAATACCGGCCTCTTTATCAAATGTTTCCTTTGTCAGGTTGCGCAGGGGTGAGTAATCGTCCAGCACGTAAAAACCGCGGCCGAAAGTTGCCAGGATCAGGTCATTTTCCCGGCGTTGTATTTCGATGTCGCGTACGGCCACGGTGGGTAGTCCGCCTTTCAACTGCACCCAGTTTTCACCGCCATCCGGCGTAAAAAACACCCCGGATTCCGTGCCGCAAAACAACAGGTTGCGGTCGACGTGATCTTCTGCAATACTGTACACGCTGCCCCGTTCGGGCAGGGTGGCGCTCAGCGATTTCCAGGATTTGCCGCCGTCGGTGGTTTTCAGCAGATAGGGTTTGAAATCACCGTACCGATGGTGGTTGAAACAAACATAAGCGATGTTCTTGTCGAATTGGGAAGCGATCACCTGGTGGACATAGCTGCGTTCGGGCACGCCCGGCAGATTGTCCATTTTATCCCAGTTGCGACCGCCGTCGCGCGTTACCCATAGCAGACCGTCATCGGTGCCGACCCATAGCAGGTTTTCATCCAGGCTGCTTTCGGCGATGCTGGTGGTTTGGCCGTAGATATCGGTGGAGCCGTTTTTGGCCACGGCATCCACGCTCCAGACCTTGCCCATGACTTCGAGTTTATTGCGGTCGATGCCGCGCGACAGGTCAGGGCTTACGGCTTTCCA
>JAKOXM010000525.1 GCA_029781095.1 Bacteroidota bacterium | reverse complement strand
ACGCAGGGTCATCAACGAACTCGGTTACGGAACAAATTCCAAATTTATATTGGAGACCCGTGAAAGAGTCTGGCGATCGGCAGGTTACCGCGGTTATTTGTTCAGCGAGCGAATCCCCAACGGTTGGGATAGCGCTCAAATGCAACAGAATGACAGCGGTCCTGGCGCCTATACCTGTTTTTTCGGCGGTGAGAGGGGGCGGAGTGCCGCCAGAGGTACGGAAACCGAACAATTGTCGTACGTACTTCCCGACCTCGAAGGCGCTTTCCCCGGTACCAAAGACAGTCTGACCGGCAGAATGGAAATCGCCCACTGGCCGGGCAACCCCTTTGTCAAGGCCAGTTATTCCTGTTTTGCTGTGGGACAGGTAACCGATTTCGGAGGCGCTGCTTTCGAGCCCGTCCGAAACCTGTATTTTGCCGGAGAACATTGCAGCACCGATTTTTGGGGCTTTATGAATGGCGGAGCAGAATCGGGCAGAAAGGCAGCGGAGAAAATTTTGAAAAAAATGCGGATTCACTGATTATTTTTGACTGCCGCAAAACGGTTTTTTCATGGGTCAAAAATTACCGCTTCTTCTTTTTTGTCTGCTGCTGCCGGCTATGGGCAACTTGTCAGCGCAACCCCAACAGGCACAGGTCGGGGTATACCTGATGAACCTGTACGACCTGAATATGGACGAGCACTCGTTCTACGCCGATTTTTATGTCTGGTTCAAATGGAAAGGAGACATCGACCCCACGACGATCGAATTTGTCAACTCCATCGAAAAGTGGAGCATGGCCATGGCACAATCCGGCGACAGCAGCCATATGACGCTCCGGGATGGCACCAATTACCGCATATACCGGGTTGAAGGGCGTTTTTTCCACTCCTTTTCACTCAATCGCTTCCCGCTCGACGAGCACGTACTCGATATCCAGATGGAAAGCCCCGAGCATCCTGCCGATTCGCTGGTCTACGTTCCGGACACCGACGCTGCCGAGATCCGCAATACCCTGAAACTCGTAGGCTGGGAGACGAAAGGCTGCCGTCTCGAAACGAGTATACACGATTACGGAACGAACTTTGGCAACCCCGAAGAAAATGCGCAGCGTTACAGCAACCTGACATATACCATTACCCTGGCGCGTCCGGTGAGTTATTTTTTGCTGAAAATGCTGCTGCCGCTGCTTGTGGTCATGCTCGTCAGCATCGGCGGCCTTCTCCTGCATCCCACTTACATTGATACCCGTTCGTCATTGCCTATTGGCGGACTGCTGACGGCGGTTTTTTTGCAGCAGTCGTACAGCGATGCACTTCCCGACACCGGCTACATGGTGTTGATGGACAGAATTTACCTGCTGAGTTATATCCTGATCTCGATGGTGCTCCTGCAGATGATCCGGGCCGGAAACGACCAGATGAAGGGCAAACCCGACCAGCAGATCGTGCGTCGCGAGCGAAGGCTTGCACGCGTATTTCTGGCCGTTTATGCATTGGGCGTGTTGATTTTGTGTGCTTTGTAAATGGCGGATATGAGGTCTTTTGCACACTTATGCAGCCATAATGCACAGTTGCCGATTTGAATTTTGAAGAAAGATCGGGAAAGCACTTCTTTGTGCAAAGATGTATGCCTGACCTCTTCTCAATATTCCAAAATCAGCACCCATGGCCACCAAAATCATCTTCGCTGTTTTTCTGTTACTGTTTCTGGAAACCGGCATTTCACAAAATCCGCTGCCTGACCATGACTGGATCGGAACCGGGCGCGTTTCCGCTCGTGTGAATGCCAACGGAGCCCTGATCAGTGAATTTCTGGTGCCCGACAACGGAAACAATGCATTGATTTCCACCATCGGAGAAATATCTGTCTGGATGGGCGGACTGGACCCGGCAGGAAACCTTTATGTGGGAATTCAGCGCCCTGACACCTCTGCCAGCGATTTCAGAGGCGGCTTCCGGGATATACCCGGCTCTGCCGGCGTATGGAAAGTAACGAAGGAAGAAATCGATCAGCACAAAAAAGACTTTGAAGAAGACGGCAATATCGATGTCGTAATCCCTGCCGTTTTTGCCTGGCCGGGTTATAAAAATGCTTTTTCCGAACAATTTAACGGGTTTCCGCTCGACTCTGTCTCCCCTTACATGACGGCGCCTTTTGTGGATATAGATTTCGACGGCATATACGAACCGGGAAACGGGGAGTATCCATTTTTGGGTTATGTGATCAATAATATCGAACGAGTGCCGACCGAGATGGTTTTTTCGCCATTTTTTGTGAAACCGGGCCAGTTGTATTCCACTGTTCCGATGGATTGCCACGCGCTTTTCTTTTCCTATGATTGCGACGATGCAACGTTTCTGGAAGATGCCGTATTCGGTTATGTATCAATCAATAATGACGGATCGGAGCGGCTTGATTCCTTTTTTCTTGCCTTTCATATAAATGGCGACATCGGCGATCCATCCGACGATTACATGGGCGCCCTGCCGGGAAACAGCATGGTGTATTTTTACAACGCCGATACCTTGCAGGGAAGCGGCTTTACCGGACATCCGCCTGTGGTGGCTTTCAAGTCGTATGGAAATCTTCTCGACACGCTCGGTAATTGGTCCGGCGTAAACAGCGTCATGCCCATCCATCCTGCGAGTGACGATCCGCCGCCGTTTCCCGGTACCACCCCTCCCGAACAGCCCATTGAATTCTACAATTATATGACAGGCGCCTGGCGCGACGGCTCGCCGCTATCGTCCGGAGGAACCGGTTATCAGTCGGGCGGCCAGTTCGTTTCGTTCCCGTTTACGGGCATTCCCTCCAATCCGGGTGAATGGTCCGAAATGTCGGCGAACAACGCGCCCGGTGACCGGAGAGCCTTGCTTTCCAACGGTCCGGTCACCTTAAAATCCGGCGCTGTCAATCGCGTTCTTTTTACCCTGGACAATGTTTCGGGTAATAGCATTTCGGAACAAATTGGCACATTCAAACAATACTCCTACGTACAGGACCTGTTTTTGTTTACCGACTTTTTTCCTCCGGCTGTCTCACCCTTCGATTCCATCCAATGCCTGAATACGACGGCGGCAATGCAGCCCGATGCAGCCCGGGGAGTGTTGTTCCCCAACCCCGCCCGGACCAGCGTTACGCTGCGAACGGAAGACCCCGGATTGCATCAGATCGAATTACTGGATATTTTGGGCAGAAGATTGGCAATACGTCAAAATTTGCCCGGGGAAACGTCGGAATTAACGATTCCCGTCGGGGAGTTGCCGGACGGTTTATATTTTATTCGATGGAATATGCGCAATGGGAAACAAGGCATTGGAAAATTCCTGATAGCAAAATAATCGCATGCCGGTCAGTCGTTTATAATGGCATGCGATCATTTTATTTTCTTTTATTTTCAATCATTTCCTGTGTAGTATCTGCGCAGAACCTCGTGCTCAACCCTTCTTTCGAGCAACTGAAGCCCGGTGGGCTGGTGGTGGCTTGCCAGTTCATGCAATATTCGGCGCAGTTTCCACAAAATGCCGATGTGTGGACCTCCTCTGAAGGCATGACGCCCGACCTGCTGCACGCAGCCGGGAATTGTGCCTGGCTGCCACAGGCGCATTCCGGCGAATACTGCGCGGGCATTATTCACTACCTGCCCGGCGACGACATAGGCCAGAAAGACGATTACCACGAATGGATCAGGGGCCAGCTGCGTGCTCCGCTCAAGCCCGGACGCAAATACAGGGTGGAATGTTGGGTGCGCGAAGACTCAACCATCATCCGCGAACATCTCAGCCAGGTGTATTCGCCAAAATCGCCTGTGGCGCCGGTGCGGGCCGGCAATCTCGGTTTTTTCTTTTCCGTCGCAGGCGGCATACCCTCCGGCAAACCGCAGGTCAATTTTGCCGACCCGATCGTGACCAACGGCGACTGGGTCAGGCTGACGGCGACTTTTGTGCCCGATCAGCCGTTTCAATTCGTTTACGTTGGCAATTTTTTTGAAGACCGTCTCACGGCAAACAGCCTGACCGCCGAACGCCACAAAGAGATCGACCGGAAAAATGCGGACGCGAAATTCCCGTTTGACCGGATCAAACGCGCCGGCTACCTCTGCATCGACGATATATCGGTCGTGCCGGAACCCGAGCCGGAGGCTGCAACCCGCACCCTTGAAGAGCAGTTGCTTAAAGATCGCAAATTCACCTTCAATGCCGGGGTTTTGTTCGACTTCGGCAAAGCCGATCTGCGCCCCGAGGCAAGCCCGGCGCTCGATTCCCTGGTTGCGTTTTTGAAAAAACACCCTGCCGCCCGGCTCGGCATCAGTGGCCATACAGACGATGTTGGCTCGGATGAATACAACCTTGATCTGTCGGGCCGGCGGGCAAAAGCCGTATACAATTACCTTTTGAACGCAGCAATACCCCCTGAACAGATCGAATGGAAAGCCTTTGGCGAGTCGCGGCCTGTGGCTGACAATACGACCGAGGAAGGGCGGCAAAAGAACAGGAGAGTGGAGTGTGTGCTGCTGAAATTCAGATAGTCAGCGCGGCTTTTTACCCTTGAAATGCTGGTTCGTGTCCGGCTTTGAAAAGCATGTCCGAAATCGTCCCCGTGCTCCCTGCCAAACAATTGTTTGGGGGCAGGGAAACAACACCTTTACAGGTGCAGATAAATAAAATCTATAGCAATATAAATATACCTTTACCTTAAAGTAAAAAAACTGCTCCTAACCTGTTGACTTTTTGGCAGCCATGGTATTTCCTTCCGGCAAAACAAAAAAAAACGTTGACTGCTCCGATGAAGCGATTTGTGCCGGACTGGTTCAAGGTAGCGGCCGAAGACGCGATGAAGCAATAAAATGTCTGTATGCTACATGTCTGCCTGCAATAAGAGGGATGGTTTTGAAAAACAGTGGCACGGAGAGTGATGCCGAGGACTTGTTTCAGGATGTACTCTGCATCTTGCTCCGCAATATTGACATATTGGAGAAGGAATTGACTGGTTCTCCGCAAGCATACTTGCAAAGTATTGCCCGGAGGCGGTGGCTGAACGTTTTGCGAACTCACCGCAGCAGAGGAGGTCGCTGGGCCGAATTCAAAGATGAAGGAATATCTGATAACCCGGCCGGTATGACCGAGCTTCTGGAACGCGAACGATTTTTTGAAGCCCAGGAAGCCTGTTTGACACAAATGACACCCAAATGCCAGGCGATCCTTGGCAGTATTTACACCAATGGCCGGCAACGCATGGACACCCTTGCCGAACAACAGGAACTTGCTAATGCCCACACGGCTCGTCAAACCAAATACCGCTGCCTCCAAAGTCTGAAGGCTTGCATTCTTAAAAGGCTCACCATGACTGACGACGATCATGAATCAACTATATGAATTCCAGGAGGAGGAATTTGACGATTACCTCGACGGCAGTATGGACTCGCATCAACGGGCTGACTTCGAAGCGCGATTGACCAAGGATCCGGCTCTGCGCGAAGCTTTTGACTTCCACCAAATCCTGCGCAAAAACCTCCAACAGCGTCCTGAATACGAAAAGATCAAAGATGACGTAACTCGGATACACCGGGAAATGATGCAACCGGGGAATACGCTCCGTCGCTTTCCAAACCGTAAATGGGGTGGTATTGTGCTCCTGCTGCTGGTTATTGCAGCAGGAGTTTGGTATTTTTGGCCAAAGACGGTTTCTCTGCCGGATAATAACGGGTCGGTCCCTCTGGTATCGCCTCGTCGGGACAGTATTAAACCTTCGACGGTGAAAAAAGATACGATTAAACCACCCGTCGCTGTAAATAAAAGCAGCCGAAGCGAAAAAGAGCCGTCCGACCTGAAAATGGGTTTGAGCAGAAGTCCTGATTTCATAAAAGAATTACCCGCCGCTCAATATGTAGTTCAGGGAGAAAATGTGGTGCATAATACCGGTAAGGAAAATTTTAAACTCACCGTGTTCAAAGCGGCAGGCAATCGCCCTCAAAGCGATTGGAAGGGCAAAAACATTACTCTGCACATTCCGGAAAGCCAGTTGGCTACACCCGAAGACTGGCGCCTGCTCGAGCTCATCATAGGAGGTGAGACGAACCTGTATCTCCAAACAGGCAGTGACTTCTACCAGATAAAAATCGGGCCGCAATACCTCATAAAAGAGTCCGACGAAGCCGTGCTGAAATGGCTTCGAAAATAGGCTTGTCGCAGAAAGTCATTGCGATTATCGCTATCCATAAATCGCCAAATGCTTGCTCGAATGAAAAACATCCTGCCCTTATTGATTTTATGCCTTCCGTTCTTCGCTGCCGGCCAGGATACCCTGCTTTTCCCGGGCCTTTTATGGGATGACGCAGGTTACGATGCCCTGCCGGCATACCCGGCAGAAACGAGGGGCGACGCCGGAAACAGGAAAGTTGACTTGCGTCCATATTGCCCTGTTGTCAGCGACCAATGCGATCAGCAATCCTGTGTTGGTATCACGTTGTGCAATGCCCTCACCATTCGATGGGCAGTGCAATGCACCGACACGAACGCACGATGGATTGCCATCCACCGTTTTTCACCGTCCTGTATCTATAATCAAATCAAGGAAGGACATGACTGCAAGGCGGGGGCTTTCCTGCCCAAAGGGCTCCAACTCCTGAAAACACGGGGTGTTTGCACGCTGGCAACCTTCCCCTATGATTGTGGCGATTGTACCCGTCTGCCAAACGCCAGGCAACGGGCGGAGGCGAAGCGCTATACCATCAGGTCTTACAAACGGGTTTTCCTATCCGGAGCCGACAGCAGCACGATCATCAACAATACGCTTTATGCCCTCGATTATGAAAATCCGGTCATCGTAGGGATGAAGATCACACCCAATTTTCTGGGTCTGCAGAACGACACGATATGGGTGCCCTTCCCGGTGGGCGGCGGCACGGAAGGCCATGCACTGGTGGCAGTCGGGTACGATGAGGATGCAGGCACTGTTACCCTGTTTAATAGTTACGGCTCCGATTGGGGTGACGGTGGGTTCGTACAAATGACCTTTCGCGATTTCGTAAAGCAAGTGAAATACGCTGCGGTAATGGAATTGGGAGAATGGGCTGATAAAATAAATTGCGGTAAAGAACCCTGATCCGAATATTCAATACACCTCCTGCATATCAAAACCCATGTGCCTTATGAAAAAACTCGTTTTTCTTGCTCTGGCAGCAACAGTTATCTCCTCATCTCCACTTTGGGGACAAGAGACTTGCAAGTCATTGAATGACTCCCTTGAATTCTACATGAAAACAAACAAATTCACGGATGCCGGGAGGATATCCGAACGTATTTTGACTGTTTGTGAAAAAGAAGTGGGCAAGGAGCACCTCGACTACG
>JAKOXM010000491.1 GCA_029781095.1 Bacteroidota bacterium | reverse complement strand
CCGGGGTATTTGGTAAATGTGAGCGCATTCTGCGCCGTGACGTAAAGGCGGAATCCGCCGATACTTTCCCATTTAAGCATGTTTTTAAAGTCGTAGCCAAGCGTCACGTTCCTGATACGGAGGTAAGAGCCGTCCTCCAGAAAACGGGTTGAAGGGCGGCGATTGCCGTTGCGATCGTCCACACTCACTTTCGGTATATCTGTGTTGGTGTTGGTCGGCGTCCAGCGGTTGAGGATTCCAGCATAGGAGTTGAAACCGCGCAATTGCGTTTCATAGGCAAAATTGCCGTAGAGAAAATACACGTCGTTGCCCTGCACACCCTGCACGAGGGTAGAAAAATCAAAATTTTTCCAGTTGAACCCGAGGTTGATGCCGTAGGTAAAATCCGGAAAAGGCTTGCCGATGTGCTTGCGGTCTTTATCGTCAATTTTATTATCACCGTTCAGGTCGGCAAATTTCACATCCCCCGGACGCGTGTCCTTTGTCTGGAAAGGGCTGGCGTCGATTTCCGCCTGCGTTTGAAAAATACCCAGCATTTCGTACAGGAAAAACGAACCCACCGGATAACCCGGCTCCGTTTTGGTCAGGGCGCCGTCGGACAGGCCGAATCCTCCGAGTATCGGTTCGCTGTCGGCAATCGAAACGACTTTGTTCCGAATGGCAGAAATGTTTGCGCCGATCTGATACCTGAAATCGCCGGACCGGTTTTTATAGATCAGCCCCAGCTCGATACCGTTGTTTTCTACCGAAGCCGCATTGATAAAGGGCGGCCTTTGCGAACCGCCTGCCTGGGGCACGGGCACGCGTACAAGGATATCGTCGGTGCGTTTGTGAAACAAATCTGCGGTCAGCGATAGACGGTCCTGCCAGAAACTTATATCGAGACCCAGGTTGCTTTGGGTGCTCGTTTCCCAGCGGATATTGCTGTTTCCCGTTTCGAGAATGTTGGCCCCGGTCACTATTTTATCGCCAAAAACATACACACGGTCGCCGGTGCTCACCAGTGAACTGAAAGGGTAAATTCCGATTTCCTGGTTGCCCAGTTGGCCCCAACTTGCCCGTATCTTCAGGCTGGAAATAAATTTTACAGGTTCGAAAAAGCGTTCGTTCGACACGTTCCATGCGGCCGAAACCGATGGGAAAACACCCCAGCGGTTGTTGGGCCCGAAGCGCGAAGAGCCGTCGCGACGCACCGCCGCACTAAAAATGTAACGGCTTTTGTAAGCGTAACCCAACTGGGCAAAGTAGGATAACAAGGCCCATTCGGTAGCGATCCCTGAAACGCCGAGGTTCTGGAGACTTTCGGGGGTGCTGGCATCGATGTAACGGAAAAGCGGGTCGGTGCGCCGGAAATTATTGGCCGATGCTCCCAGGTAATCCGTATGGTTTTGGATGGCCTCCATGCCCAGCAGGCCGGAAATGCGATGATCGCCGAAAGTGTGTTGAAAATCAGCCGTGTTGTTCCACACGAGCGTCTGGTTAAATACCCGGCCTTCATTCAGGGAAGTCGGGTCATATACTGCGGCGGAAAGTCGCTTTTTGAAAAGCGTTTCGCGCTCAAATTGAAAATCGCCTCCGAGCGTGCTGCGCAACTTCAGGTCCTTCCACAATGACAATTCTGCAAACACATTCCCAAAAATGCGGTAGCGTCGAATGTGCCAATCGGTATTTTCAATAAACACAACGGGGTTGGCATTACCGTCCCCGTAGAGATTCGGGTCGCCCAGTTCGGAGCTGACGTTGACAAAACTGCCATCGGGGTAGCGTTCGGAAAAAACCGGCGCGGCGATAAGTGCGTAGCGAATGCCGCTCAATTCGTTGCCCGGCCCGTAGCCGTCGCCCGAGGCGCCGATCACCTTGCGATCGGAGTGGGAAAAAGACAGGTTGTTGCCCAGTTTGAACGCTATTGCCGGCGCGCCGGTCAGGGGTTTGCCGATTTCTCCATTGAAACGAACCTGGTATTTGTCGAAGCCCTGTCCCTTGAACACGCCGGTCTGGGTGTGGTATTCGCCGGACAGGTAGAAACTGCTGTTCTCTCCTCCTCCCATCGCAGACAAGGCATAATGCTGGATTGGCGCCAACTGAAATACCTTGTCGAGCCAATTGTTGTCGGGCAGCGTATCCAAAATGGCGGGGTCGTAGGTTGCCAGTTGATTGGCCGGGTTTCGCAGGGTATTGGCATTCAGAATGGCTTCATTTCGAATAGTCAGGTATTCCCTGGCATCGAGGAGCTCGGGTAAGTTGACCACCTGCTGAATACCGCTGTAGGCATCAAAAGAAAAGGCCGGTTTGCCCGATTTGCCGCGTTTTGTTGTAATCAGCACCACGCCGTTGGCTGCCCGGGCGCCATAAATCGCTGCTGCCGCCCCGTCTTTCAATATTTCGATGGATTCGATGTCGCCGGGAGAAAACATATTGATATTGCCCGTCGTCGGTACGCCATCGATGACAAATAGCGGGTTGTTATTACCCAAAGTGCCCGCGCCACGGATACGGACGGCAATATCGTCGCCGGGCGAGCCGGTTACCTGGGTCACCATGACGCCGGGCGCCTGCCCCTGCAACGCCTGATCGATCCCCACCACAACGAGTTTTTCGATATCCTTTGCCTTGATCGATGCGATGGCGGAAGAAATATCGCTGCGGATCTCTTTTTTATAGCCCGTCACGATCACATCCTGCAACATGCCGGCGCCTGCCAGCATGACTATTTGCAGCATTGACCTTCCCTGCACCGGTATTTCCTGGCTTTCAAAACCAACGTAGCGAAACAACAACACTGCATCCGCTGAAGCGACGGTCAGGTGAAAATTGCCGGAGACATCGGTGGTAGCGCCGTTTCCGGCGCCTTTTTCCTGTACGCTCACACCGATGAGTGGCTGGTTGTCTTCGGAGGAAATAACCAGCCCTGAAACAGAAAAGGTCTGTGCATCAAGCATTTGCACACAGAACAGCATCCCGAAAAGGAGCAGACCACCAGAGCAAACAGCGTGAAAATCATTGATGCCCCGAAAAAATCTAACAGTATAAAAAGGACCCATAGCAACCTGATTGTGTTTCAGATTTGTAAAGGTCTTTTATAAAAAAAAGGAGAACTGATACTATGATGTGATAATGCGGTACTTTTATGAACAATATCCAGATCCGTCGATTTTATTTTGTCCAGGGTGTATTACGTGAAAATATATTTGCCGGCAATTGGGTTGGAAAAATAAAATTGTTAAAATGCACATTTACCGCGAAATTACACCCCTCAAGGCGCCCGACGTTTTTGTGGTCATCGATTCGGTCAGCAACGGATTTGATTACCCCATTCACAACCATCCGGAATATGAACTCAACCTGATCGCCGGCATGTCGGGCACGCGCATCGTCGGCGACTCGACCGAACGGTACACCGATTACGACCTGGTGCTGCTCGGTCCTTATCTATATCACAAATGGGACGGCGACAAACACCTGCAGCAAGGCGGGCAACCTTACCGCGTGATCACAGTACAGTTCTCGAGGGAGCTGTTCAGCGGGCAACTGTTTCAAAAAGAGCGCTTTATCAAGATACGGCAACTGCTCCAGGACTCCAGCCGGGGCATCCTGTTCTACGGAAAAACCTTTGAGAAAGCGATGCGCATCATGGTGAATCTCACGGAAGACAAGGGTTTCACCAATATCATTGAATTCCTGCAATTGTTCGACCTGCTTTCCCAGACCGGCGAAGCCAGGTTTCTGACAAGCGAAGGCTTCTCGCCGACAGCGCTGCGCTCCGACAGCAACCGTATGCAGGTGTCTTACAGCTATATTTTAAAACATTTTACCAGCGCGGACCTGAAAATCGGCGACGTCGCCGCGCAACTCAATATGAGCGATTCCGCGTTCAGTCATTTCTTCCAAAAACTTGCGTTCCGGAGCTTCACCGAGTTTCTGATCGATATCAGGATTGGGCACGCCTGCAAACTGTTGCTGGATACCGATGAAACGGTTAACCAGATTTCGGGAAAATCAGGCTTTAACAACCTCGCCAATTTCAACCGGCTGTTCAAAAAGCAACGCTCCTGCACGCCTGTAGAATACCGCCGCCGTTTCCTCGGAAAAAATGAATTCGACTGGACCAACCAGGTAACCCCCTGGCAGTTTCTTCCCCAAAAAACAATGGCAAAAGACGCTATCAAGCCCTTGGCATATTCGACGCGGCTGGTGCATTTGTAAGTGCGGGGAAGCGTGTTTGAAACCGTTATGCAGTGTAAAAAAAGCAGCGAAAGAGACGCATTCCGTCCACCAAACATTCTACGTGGAATCAATGACCCCGATTAAAGGAAAAATAATCTAAGCGAAATAAGCAATATTTGCATGCTTTTCAATGGTAAATGCATACTCATTCCTGTTTAACAAACAATCTCATTACCATGATGCACCTGAATCGGATTGCAACCTTTTTTATCATGGCAACACTGATTACCCTTGCCGCCTGTAATACTCCGACTGAAAAAAACCAGTCCAGTCAAACGAGCTCCGGTCCGACGGACAGAAAATGGTGGAAAGAGGCTGTGGTTTATCAAATTTATCCGCGCAGTTTTCAAGACAGCAACGGAGACGGCATAGGCGACTTAAAAGGCCTCACCAGCAGACTGGACTATGTAAAAAGTCTGGGTGTCGATATCGTATGGCTGAACCCCATTTACAGCAGCCCCAATGCGGACAATGGTTATGACATCAGCAACTACGACGACATCATGAAAGAATTCGGCACCATGGCAGACTTTGACGTCATGCTTGCCGAAATGCATAAGCGCGGAATCAAACTGGTGATGGATCTGGTGGTCAACCATTGCAGCGATGAGCACGAATGGTTCCGGCAATCCCGCAGTTCGCGTACGAATCCATACAGGAATTATTTTCATTGGTGGCCGGCGGAAAAAGGGAAACCGCCTTTTCGCCCCGGTTCTTTTGAAGTGGATGGCAGCGGCTGGCGATATGATTCGCTGACGAACAGCTACTATTTGCATTATTTCAGCTACAAGCAGCCGGATCTGAACTGGGAAAACCCTAAAGTCCGCCAGGAAATCTATGCCATGATGAACAGGTGGTTCAAGAAAGGCGTGGACGGATTCAGAATGGATGTCATTCCGTTTATCAGCAAGGACACCACCTTTCCGGTTATCACAGAAAAGTTTTTAAAGGAAAACTACAACGGAGCCTGGGATCAATATATGGGCAACGGCCCCCATTTGCACGAATACCTCCAGGAAATGAACAGGGAGGTTTTGAGCAAATATGATATTATGACTTTGGCAGAAGGAGCCGGCACAACCAAGGCCACTGCCATGAACTTTGTTGACCCCGACAGAAAGGAACTGGACATGAGCTATCATTTTGAAGGTGTGAGCCTTGGTTATCTGCCCGGCGAATTCAAGCAAATGGACCCGAAAGGATACAGCCTGGTAGCATTCAAGGAAATCTATTCCGGCTGGGACAGCGTATTCGCCAATAAAGGATGGGGAACGATCTATCTGGGGAATCACGACCAGCCCCGAATGGTCACCCGCTGGGGCAATGACTCGCCGGAGTTCAGGGAAGCCTCATCAAAGATGCTTTCCACCTTTTTATTGACGATGCGGGGTACGCCTTATTATTACTTCGGCGACGAGTTGGGCATGACCAATATTAAATTTGATAGAATAGAAGACTACAGGGACATCGAAACGCTGAATATGTATGCCCAGATCAAGAGCAAGGGCGGAGATCTGCAACACTTTTTAAACGGCCAGAAAATCAGTGCGCGGGATAACAGTCGAACGCCTTTTCAATGGGATGCTACTGAAAATGCCGGTTTCACGACGGGGACACCCTGGATAAAGGTCAATGAAAACAAAAAGGTTATAAACGTAGCTGCGGCAGAGAAAGACCCGAATTCGACACTCCATTATGTCAGGAAACTGGTTCAACTCCGAAAGGACAAAAAGGATATTCTGGTCTATGGCAAATACACGCTTTTGGACAAGGAAAACCCGAATGTCTATTCCTATACCCGGGAGTCGAATGGCAAAAAAATGCTGATTCTCCTGAATTTTAAAACGGAAAACGCAGCCGCGCACACAGGCCTGGATTTGAGCAAGGCAAGGGTAATCCTCGACAACTATCCGGCGCCGTCTGCCGGTGAGGAACTCAGGCCATATGAGGCCCGGATACTGGAACTGGATTAAGAGTTCTATGATTAAAAACGCATTGCCGCTGCCGTAATGAACCGGGTGACCGGCCTCAACGCCCCTCGACCTTCTCCAGGAGCCATTGACGGTCGGCAACCAAAGGGGTATCCCGGATCTTTTTGTCCAGTTTTTGTCGTTTTTCGCGATCGGATACGGGGATTTTGAGCAGTTTGCCGGTAAATCGTGCCAGATTGCGATACATTTCCCGGTGATAGCCGATTTCGCCGTGCCGGCGCAGCCACGTGAGCAGATTATCGAGCAGGGACTCAAGTGCATCGTGGGCGTTCTCCTCATAATAGATGCGCAGCAACATTCGTCGCGCTTCGAGGTTGTACATAGGGTCGGAAAAAGAAAGTTCGCGCAGCATCTCCTGTGCATCGCCGTAATCGGCTTTCCGGAACAAAAACACGGCCCGGTTGTAGCAGTAAACGCTCTCCCGCTCGGAGGGCGACAACTGGTCCCGGTAGGTTTCGAGAAATTCCGATGCCCTGTCCCACAACTTGCCGGCCAGCATGGTGAGCAACACATTATTGTAGGTGTATTTGCGCAAATAACCCCTTTCGTCGAGCAGCATGCGGTTGTGCAGTCCGATCTGGTAAAAATTCAGAACTTCATCCAGGTATTCCCGGTCACCCTGATTGATACGGCGGATGCAGTAATTGATCGCCATCATAAGCAGGTCACGTGCCTCTTCGGCCGGAAAATGCCGCCCGTGTTGCTCCAGCAATTGCCGGAACCGGTTTTTCCACTGTTCTTCTTCCGGTTTTGACAGCATCAGATAGCCGCAGTAGTAAAGCGCAGTTTGGGGTTCTTTCAAAAAGACCTCTTCAGAAAACCCCGACAAGATCGCATCCAGGCGGGGCAAAGTATGAGGCGATTGCTTTTGCAGCGCTTGCTGGGCCTGGTACATGCAACCCATTTGCAGCAATTTCGTGGCATAAAATGCCGTCAGTGCATTGGTAAGGATATCAAAAGGTATCGCCTGCGCTCTTTTTTGGCCTGCATCCCATTGATACTGTTCCAGATTCAGATAAAAATCGACCAGCTGTGATTCGGCGGAATATGGCACATCATCCCTGATCTCTGCCTTTGCCTCGCGAATGACCTGCCGGAAAACCGGTTCGATATTGCGCTTCCGAAAACTTCGGGCTGCGTACACATTACGGCGATGCCCATCTGATTGCAATTCCTGCCATACGAGAAATGCCCTTGCCTGGGCCATCAGCCAGGACAGGGCATGCCGCAGTTTTTTTTCATCATAATCCTGTTCACTGAAAACGCATCTGAAAGCAGCCGCGGGTGCAGGGCGTATGCTTTCACGTTTACATTGCAGCATGTAATCAAACAGGGAGCCCAGCTCGGGACGCGCATTGTGAAAAGGCGATTGCAGCCATTTGCGAAAATTATTGAGTTCCCAGGCACTGAAAGTAGCCACTGTTTGGTAAACAATACTGTTCGATATTTCCATAATGCCATTAATAATCAATAAAAAACGACACAAACTACAAAATACCGTTTTGACAAACGGAGATATTTGATTTTTTTTAACCGGGCCGGTCGGCGGACTTTTGTTCCGTCAATAAAAAACACCCGTATGCAAAACACAATTTTTCCCCGCGTCAGACTGGCCTGCAGCGTTTTGTTGCTCCTGTTTCAGATGGCCGTCCATGCCCAGCAAAACCAGAAAGTGGTTTTCCAAAATCAACCGGGCTTCATTTCCTATAATTTTTATAATCCGCCTGTTATCCTGAATACACCCGATAACGGCTGGCTTATCAATGGCTACATGCTTGCGAACACCGACATGCTTGCCCTTCCCCGGCTGATCAAACTGGACGCCGCCGGACAAACCGAATGGGACAATATGTACCTCGACCCGGGAGCCCCGGGCTTCTATTTTCTCGAACCATTATCCGTGTTGAATGCGCCCGACGGCGGTTGGCTGATGTCGTTTCGCGACGACTCGACGGGCCTGGAATTGCTCAAAATAGGCACCGATGGCACACAGCTTTGGACGAAAGACATCGGTTCCATACCATTTGGAATAAAACTTCTGGGCGTGGTAAATGGCGACTACTACGGCGTGGCACAGGAATATTCATCCCCGGGCTACCAATGGCGTCTGTACCAAATGGACCTGAATGGCAACGTGATCAGTTCGGTGCTGCTGCCCGCACAATGGACCAATTCCAGCGGCAGTTTCAGCATTATCCTCACCGCAGGCAACGATATTCAGGTCTATTTCAGCCTTGCCCAAAACGGCGCCATCAAAAGGTATCTGGCGCGCTACGATCTGGCGGGCAACCTGCTCTGGCAAAGTCAGCCGATCAATCCCACCACCGGGCAGCTCTTCCCGGCGGCAGGCAACGGTTTCTACCTGTTGAGCAACAACACGGTGTACCGGTACGATGCCGCGGGCAATCTGCTGGATCAACTGGCTGCAACCGTTATTCCGGATGTATCAACCATTCAACACGTGGAAGAATATCCGGACGGCTCGTTGCTCGTCTCGGGCAGTACGGTCACTTTCAGGGGCTATCTGGCCAAACTGGACGCATCGTACAACCTTGTCTGGATATCCGAAGCTCCCGACGACGCCCAGCCGGCCATCAACAGGCTTCAGGGCGTGCCGACTGCCGACGGGTGGGCAGCCGGCGCAGGCAGCACTGCTACCGACCAGATCGGGTTCGTCCGTATTTTCGAAAATACAGGCGTTTCCGTGAATACCCTGAGCGGCGTGGTCAATAGAGACATCGATGCTGATTGCGTGATCGACGGTGGCCTTGCAGGTCTGAACGGTACGAAGGTGACGGCCAGCAATGCCAATGGCACCCATACCGCCTTTTCGAATCCAGACGGCTCCTATTTGTTGAAATTGCCCCCCGGTGATTTTACCATTAATGCCGATCCGGCGGAGCAATTCTTTTTCCTGTGCCCCTCCCTGGTGAATACGCCAGTCTCGTTTCCGCAAGGCCCGGGCGCTTCCGCCGCACTCGATTTGCCGATCCAGTCACTTGCAGTGATCCACCGCATCGAAGGCAAGGTGATGATCGACGAAAATGACAACTGCGTGGCGGAACCCGGCGACCGGCCGGCGCCCTATTGGCTTGTCCAGGTAGACGGAGGTGGCTTTCACGTGGCCACCTATACGAATTCGGACGGCGCCTATGCCATGTATCTGCCCAACGGCGACTACGGGGTGATCTGTTCGCCCGTCAATCAAAATTTCAGTATTTGTCCGCCGTTCGTTAAATCGGTCTCCTTCAATTCCGCGCAGGCCCAGACGGCGATGGTTGATTTTTCCGTACACAAGGCGTTTGACTGCGCTTTGATGAAGACCTGGGTAAGCGCCGGAATCGTGCGCCCCTGTACGACATCCGTTTTCCGGGTTTATTATCAAAATGCAGGCACGGAAGATGCCGATAATGTCAAAATCACGGTCACACTCGATCCAATGCTGATCTATGTGAGCGCTTCCGCCACGCCGCTCAGCGTAAACGGGAATACGATCGTATTCGATCGCGGCACCGTCCCTGCATGGGCCAATTATGCAAGCATCGACATTTATGCCACACCGGACTGTAACCTTACTGCCGGTCAGCAGGTATGCGTGACATCGGAAATTGAGCCCGACACGATCTGCTATTCCAGTGCGGGATGGAGCGGCGCTTACATCACGGTGGACGGCGATTGCAATGCCGGCCAGACCATGGCGACGTTCAAATTCAAAAACATCGGCGCGGCCACGTCCCAATTACTCGATTATATCATCGTGGAAGACCAGATCGTGTTGAAAAGCGGGTCATATATGCTGCCGGCAGGTGATTCGCTTGTGGAAACCGTCGATGTAAACGGGATGACGCTTACCGGCAGTTCGGAACAGGAACCAGGCTTCCCGGGCGACAGCACCGTCAACTATTCACTGGTCAATTGCGTGGGAATGCCGGGGATGCCCTCCGGATTCAACGGCCCTGCAGGCCCCTTCTCGTATCAGGGTTGCTACGAGGTCATGACCTCTTTCGATCCCAACGACAAACAGGCCCGCCCGCTGGGATACGGCCCCGACCATATCGTTTTGCCCGGCAGCACGCTCGAGTACATGGTCCGTTTTCAGAATACCGGCAACGACACGGCATTTCTTGTGGTCATTCGGGATACCTTATCCCAGGATCTCGACCCTGCCACCATTCGTTTACAGGGCGCGAGCCATCCGTACCGCTTCGATCTGTTAGGGGGAAATATTGCCCAGTTCACCTTTGAGAACATCCTGTTGCCTGACAGCAGCACGAATCCTGCCGCATCAAGCGGGTTTGTGGAGTTCGGCATCAGGCACCGCGCAGACATTCCTTTGGGAACCGTCATCGGCAACAAGGCCGCTATCTATTTCGATTACAACCAGCCGGTAATCACGAATACCGTTTATCGCAAAATCGACCGCTATTTCAATGTGTCGGCGACAAACAACCCCGGCAGCGCGATTTCTGTGAAGGTATTTCCCAATCCGGCAACAGAAACCGCATGGATACAACTCCCCGATGACTTCCGGCAAGACAATCTTGTATTTGACCTGTTCGATGCCACAGGTCGCTCGCTGCAATCTGTTCCTTTTACCGGCAACCGATATCTGTTCGAACGCGGATCGCTGGCATCCGGTATCTATTACTGGAATATCAAAAGCAGCACGGGCGTATGGGCTTCCGGAAAAGTGGTGGTGCAATAAATCAGGATGTCCCGGTCCCATAATGAAATTTCCCGCGATTTCGCAGATTTCAAATTCCCATTCTCAGGGTTTTATGCGAAGTCGCGGGAAACTCAACCCGGTTTGCTGCAAATCCCCGGGAAAATTTACGCAGGCCCCGCTACCGATTTTATTTTCCGCCGCTGATCTGCTTCAGCATATTACGAGCATTTTCTCTCACACTGCCATCGGGGTCTAATCCAATCGCCTTGATGTCGTATTCCATCGGACAGACTCTAATAAATAAAAATAACTTCCGTATGTTCTATCAATAGAAAAACAAGATTTTGAAAAAATTGCGCCAATATATATTTTTGTTTCGAATTTTCTTCCATTGATCGGCTTTTGCCGCTCATTCGGAAAAGCATTGTCAAACGAAAAACAAAAATCAATTCCAATGAAAAAACAACTTATCGCATCGCTCGCAGGGGCATTCATCCTTTTCCTGTGGCAATTTCTTTCATGGGGTCTGCTCAATGTGCACGGGGCGGAATTCAAATACACAGCCAACCAGGACAAGATCATGGAAGCGCTCACCCAAAACATAGAAGAAGGCAGTTACATGCTCCCGCAGGCTCCTCCCGGCAGTTCGCATGAAGAGCAGCAAAAAGCAATGGAGAACAAGCCCTGGGCACTCGTGAGTTACCACAAGGCCATGGATATGGGCATGGGCATGAATATGTTCCGCGGGTTTGTGGTGGATTTTGTCTCGGTATTCCTTCTCGTCTGGCTGTTGCTGAAGTCTTCCAGCCTCGATTTCAAGACCGCCTTGCTCGCCTCGCTGGCGGTAGGCGCCATCGGCTACCTGACTATCCCTTATTTGAACAGCATCTGGTTTAAATCCAACACAATCGGATACATCGTCGATACGGTGGTTCAATGGGGTGTGGTAGGCGTCTGGCTTGGCTGGTGGCTGCCAAGGAAATAAGACCATACTTTTCACGCAAAGGCGCAAAGTTTTCGCAAAGACGCAAAATATGAAATTTCATATTTTGCGTCTTTGCGTTTTTTTCTTTTGCGCCTTTGCGTGGAAAATATCTGGTAGTGTGAAACAAGACAATTGAGTTGTTACGATATAATTATCTGAAAATCAGTATTTAATAAAAATCCATCAGCCAGGCTGCTTATTCATCAGATGACTGCAGTCATCTGATGAATAAGCAGCCTGCGACCCGGGCCAATCAATTGATTATCATACCACAACAGCTCTTGTTAATTCCGTACAGAAAACCGGTACACCGTTGTCGTCCGATAGGTATCGCCGGGCTTCAGCACCGTACTCGGGAACTCGGGACGATTCGGCGAATCCGGAAAGTGTTCTGTTTCAAGACACAGACCGCTTCGATATTGGTATGCCGCGCCGCCTTTGCCAATCACTTTGCCATCCAGAAAATTGCCTGAATAAAACTGGATAGCAGGTTCGGTGGTCAGAACTTCCATGACCCGCCCGCTTGCCGGTTCGCTCAGGATAGCCGCCGATTTCAGCGTTTTCGAACTGTCGGAAAGTACCCAGCAATGGTCATAACCGAGACCGAAGCGTATTTGCGCGTCGGTTTTGTCGTTGATCCGCATCCCGATGCCGGTTGGTTTGGTAAAATCAAAAACAGTTCCTGCCACCGGGCGCGGTTCACCTGTGGGGATCAGGGTGCTGTCTACCCGTAAAAAGACGCCGGCATTCAACACCAGTTGATGATTCAGGATATCACCTTTACCTGCGAGGTTGAAATAACTGTGGTTTGTCAGGTTGACGATGGTCTTTTTATCGGTCGTGGCCGTATAATCTATTTTCAGGGCATTGTCTTTTTGGAGGGTGTACACCACTTCGACGTTGAGATTTCCCGGGTACCCCTCCTCTCCGTCTTTGCTCAGGTACGCGAGTTTCAATGCCGGTTCGTCGCCCGCAACGGGCGTAGCAGTCCACAAAACCTTGTCGAAACCGACGATGCCGCCGTGCAGATGGTTGCCGATATTATTCGTTGCCAGGGAATATTGCACTCCGTCGAGCGAAAATTTTCCCCTGGCGATCCGGTTCCCGTAACGGCCGATGATGGCGCCGAAATAAGGCACGCCGCGCAAATACCCCGCCAGCGAATCGCAGCCCAGCACGACATCTTCATATTTTCCGTTGCGGTCTGGAGCCGTCCAGGAAACGATGGTGCCGCCGAAATTGGTGATTTTCACTTCCATTCCCTGCCCGTTTCGAAGGGTGTATATATCGACAGCACGGCCGTCGGGCAATGTCCCGAAACCGGACTTTTCAATGCCCGGCTTTTTGGATTCTTCCTTTTTGCCGCCCGTTTGCTGGCAGGCGAATAAAATAACGCTACACGATAAAAGGCTCAAAAAGCCCTGGAATGTGCGATTTTTCATGACTATTTCAAGTTTTTTAATGCTGAAAAAAGATCGATTCCGGAAAAATCGGGTACGCAACGGATGACGCTCGGGATATCTTTAAATTCATGTTCCGCGTGCGTTGTGGTCACGATGATCGCCTTCATTCCGGCATTCAATGCCGTCCTGGCTCCGGTCGGAGAATCTTCAAAAACCAGGCAAGTGTCGTAAGGCACGCCCAGGCGATCGGCTACTTTAAAAAATACTTCCGGCTCGGGCTTTCCCTTTTCCACGTCATCGGCATGTATGACCGCCTGGAAATAATGCCGGATGTTCAGGTTGTCGAGTACAAAATCAACATTCCCTTTTGGCGCGGCCGTGCCGATACCCATGGGGATGCCGGCATTCCGGGCGGTTTCCAGCAATTCGGGCAGGCCGTTCACCAGCTTCAGTTCGGGCAGAAAGATGGCTCTGTATCCGCTTTCTTTTTCGAATGAAATGCGTTCGCGTTCGGCAAGGCTGTACCGTCCGGGAAACAGTCTTTCAATGATCTCCACGTTCTTACCGTGGCATGTTGCCATGACTTCTTCAAGCGTGAGTTCGAGTCCGTATGCTGCCAGAGTCTTCTGCCAGCCCCGGTGGTGGACCATCATGTTATCCACCATTGTGCCGTCCATGTCAAAAATGAGTGCCATTTTAATCTTTGGTTTCGCCGGTTGAATATTTCGGCGTCTTCAGGAAGAAAATCTGCCGGACATTATCGGCGGCCTTTCCGATCCAATCTGTTGTATGAAGTTTTTTTAACCCGTAAAACTCGTCATGACGTAAACCACGATGCTTATTACCAATAGCGAAACCGCAATATCCCAGATATTGTAACTGTCACGGTTGTCGGTTTTTTGTTGCGAGGTGAGCGTTCCGTAGGTTAGACCTTCGATTTGTGCAGCAGCAGGCGCAGGCGTGAGTAAACTCCCGATCACGCAAACCGTCACCGAAAACAGGAAAAACCATGCAGCAAACGTCAAAAAGTTCATCGTGGCAAAAGCATGCAGAAATCCGCCCGGCTCAAGCGATCCGCGGTTCAGTTCAAGTACCAGACGCACCGCCGCCACCGACAGTCCGGCGATAAGTGTCGCCATGGCGCCCTGGGAATTGATTCTTTTGAAGAATATGCCGAGCAGAAAAACGGCCGTAATCGGCGGCGCGATATATGATTGTACTGATTGCAGATATTCATACAATACGCCGGAAATATTTTGCATGATCGGTATCCATGCGATGCCGAGGATTACGACGATGCTGGTGGCGATACGGCCGATATTCACCAGTTTTTTCTCCGGCGTATCGGGGTAGAGTTTTTTATAGACATCGACGGTAAACAGGGTCGAACAGGAGTTAAATACCGAAGCAAGGGAACTCATGAGGGCGGCGAGCAGACCGGCTGCTACCAGGCCTTTCAACCCCGCAGGCATTTTTTCCATTAAAAGCGTTGAAAAGGCCTGGTCTGCGGTATCCCAATGCAGTTCGCCGCGATTTTTCAGGGCCAGCGCCACAACGCCGGGCACAAGGAAAAGGAATACCGGCAACAGCTTGAGCAATGCGCCGAAAATGGTTCCCCGACGCCCCTGCGTGATATTTCGTGCAGCGAGCGCCCGTTGCACGATATACTGGTCGGTACACCAGTACCAGATACCCACAATGGTACTTGTCACGACGAGCGATGGCCATGGAAAGTCGGGATCGCTGGCCGGGCGCCACATGTTCAGATAACCGGGCTCGAGGGAGGCTTTCATGCCGCTCCAGCCGCCCGCGGCGTTCAGTCCGACAAATGTGAGCGTCGCTGCGCCGATTACCAGTACCACCGTTTGCAGGGCTTCGGTGTATACGACAGCCCGCATGCCGCCCAGTATCGTATAGGCGCCCGTCAATATGACCGTTATCAGCGCGCCAAACCAAAAATCGATATGCAGGAGGGTTGCAATTACTATACCGCCGGCATAGACGGTCACGGAAACTTTGGTCAGTACGTAGGCTGCCAGCGAAAATACGGTCAGAAACCAGCGTGTCCTGGCATTGAAGCGACGCTCCAGAAATTCCGGCATGGTGAACACGCCGCTGCGCAGGTAAAACGGAAGGAATATCCACCCGAGGGCGAGTACCAGCCATGCATGAAGTTCGTAGATCAGCATCGGGATTTTGCCGCCGGCGCCCGCGCCCGCCAGCCCGACCACGTGCTCGGAGCCGATGTTTGAGGCAAAAATGGAGGCGCCTACCACAAACCAGCCGATATTCCGGCCGGCCAAAAAATAGTCTTTTGTGTCATTTTGTTTTTGGTTGATAACCCACCAGGCAATTCCTGTAAGGATGAGGAAATAACCGCCGATTACCGCGAAATCGAGAGTGTCGAAACCATGCATAAGCAGTTTTTTATAGATTTTAGTCAATAGCCGCCCTGCCCGTAATAGGCATTCTGGCCGTGTTTCCGGAAATAGTGTTTGTCTATCAAGGTCTGTTTTATGGAGGACGCGAGCGGATTAATTTGCAGGGTTAGGTACGCCATTTTTGCTAATTCTTCCAATACTGCTGCATTGTACACCGCTTTTGCCGCATCCTTGCCCCAGGCAAACGGACCATGACAAGCCACGAGTACCATCTCCACTTCATCGGGCGACAGGTTTTCCTTCCGGAAGATATCCAGAATCTGATTGCCGGTTTCGTGCTCATAATCACCCAAAATCATTTCGTCGGACATAAGCTCCGTTACCGGCACGGCAGTTACGAGATGATCGGCGTGGGTGGTGCCAAAATTCGGAATTGCCCGCATGGCCTGCGCCCATGCCACCGCGTAGGTTGAATGCGTATGACATACGCCTCCGATGTTGGGGAAATGGCGATACAACAGGATATGCGTTTTAGTGTCCGAAGAAGGGCGGTTCGCGCCTTCCAGTACTTTGTTCTCCAGGTCAACAAGCACCATGTCGGCCGGTTTTAACTCGGCATACGGCACACCGCTCGGCTTGATGGCCACCACACCGGCCGAACGATCGATGGCCGAAACGTTGCCGAAGGTGTAAATGGCGAGTTGCCGGTGCTGTATTTCCATGTTGGCCTCGTAAGCCGCTTCCTTCAATGATTTGTACTGCATGGGAATTCTGTTTTGTGTTTCCTGCGCATTATAGTTCAAGTACTACCACAGATACGGGCGGCAGCGTTACCTTCAATGACTCGCCGCTCAGTGTTGCTCCTTTGAAATCAACCGGTTTTACAAGATCCGGATGCTCGAATGTATTGTAATCCTGCACTTTACCCGAAGTAAGAATCCGGCCGCTGACGCCCGAGGCTTTTATGCCGCGCAAAGCAATGGAGATTTCCTGCGGATGATTGGGGTCTATGTTAACGAGGGAAATGTGGACTTTTCCAGACTTGTCGCGACTTGCCGAGGCGGACACCGCAGGCAGTTTTTCATCGCCGAATGTATAGTCGTTCGTATTCAGATCCAGAGGCAACAGCAACGCATCCTGGTGCACATTGTACATCTCCAGAACGTAATAAGTGGGCGTTAGCAGCAATTTTTCACCGTCCGTAAGGAGGACGGCCTGTAATACGTTGACGGTTTGGGCCAGGTTCGCCATGCGTACGCGGTCGCAGTGCCTGTGGAAAATATTAAGCGTTGTCCCCGCGATCATGGCGTCGCGCATGGTATTCTGCTGGAAAAGGAAGCTGGGATTGGTACCGGGCTCCACGTCGTACCATCCGCCCCACTCGTCGACCACAAGCGCAATTTTCTTTTTCGGGTCGTATTTGTCCATGATGGTCGAATGCCGTGTAACGAGTTCTTCCATCCGCAGGGCCTCTTTCATGGTTTTGAAATACTGCTCTTCCGAAAAATTGGTCGCAGAACCTTTTTTATTCCAATCTATAACCGAATAATGGTGCAATGCCACGCCTTCCAGCATGTTGTGCGGGATATCGCGCAACAGCACTTCTGTCCAGTTGTAATCGGACGAATTTGCCCCGGAAGCCACCCGGAAAAGATGGTCGCTATTGCCCCAGTCGGTCATAAATGTTGCAAACTGACGGTAAATATTGGCGTAATACTCCGGTTTCATGTTGCCGCCGCAGCCCCATACCTCGTTGCCGACGCCCCAGATTTTGGCACGCCAGGGTTTGTCGCGGCCGTTAGCCTTGCGCAGGTCGGTCATCGGGCTGCCCGTTTCCTGGTTGGTGTATTTGACCCAGTCCGCCAGTTCCTGTACCGTTCCGCTGCCGACGTTACCGGCCAGGTAAGGTTCGGCTCCGATGGCCTCGCACAGGTTCAGGAAGTCGTGTGTTCCAAAGCTGTTGTCTTCGGTCACGCCACCCCACCACACGTTTTTCATGCTCGGGCGCTTGTCTTTCGGGCCGATGCCGTCTTTCCAGTGGTAGGTATCGGCAAAACAGCCGCCGGGCCAGCGTAGGTTGCCAACCTTGAGCCTTTTCAAAGCCTCGATAATATCGGTGCGGACACCGTCCCTGTTCGGGATTTTTGTGTTGCTTTCGCCGACGTAAAAACCGCCGTAAATGCAGTGCCCGAGGTGTTCGGCAAAATGACCGTAAATGTTGTGGCTGATGGTATCATGACCCAAATCGGCGTTCAGGACAATCCGGTTTTGGGCACAAAGAAGTGCCGGAAATAGGAGCGTCCAAAGGATGTGACTGTATTTTTTCATCGTTTTATCGTTTAGTTATTTTTCGATCTCAGGGCTTGTTTATAGTTGATTCTCAATAAATTCGCCAAGCGTCAAATATTTTTGATACAATATTTCATATACGCCTGCCTGATCTTTTCGGGGCTGAAATTCAGCGTCGTAACCTGAAGCCATCGCAGATTGCGCGGCCGACATTGACCGATAAACGCCCGCCGCCGCCGCTGCGCAGATCGCCGCGCCGAGTGCGCATGCCTGCTCCGACTGAACAATTTTAATGGGCATATTCAGCACATCGGCAAGGGTCTGCATGACGAACGGCGATTTTTTCGATACACCCCCGATCCCGATGACCTGCCGGATCGGCACGCCTTCCGAACGGAATCGTTCCACGATGCGCTTTGCGCCAAAGGCGGTGGCTTCCACCAGCGCCTTGAACATCCTGGGGGCATCGGTGCCGAGGTTCAGGCCTGCCATCGCGCCTTTCAGCATATGGTTGGCATCAGGCGTCCGGCGGCCGTTAAACCAGTCCAGCGCAACGGGATCATGCTCCGTGACCGGCAGTGCAGCAGCCTTTTCAGAGAGGCTCGGAATGATCTTTTGGGTGAATTTTACGGCTTCTTCTTCGGATAAAAATTCCCGGAGCGGAAACGCCAGCAGGTTTTGGAACCAGGCATAGACGTCGCCAAAGGCCGATTGCCCTGCCTCCATCCCCAGCATGCCGGGCAAAATAGAGCCGTCCACCTGGCCGCATATCCCCCGGATCAGGGTATGCCCCACCGCTTCATTGGGCGCGATCAGCATATCGCAGGTCGATGTGCCCATGACCCGAACCAGCGAATACGGCTCGATACCGGCCCCGACAGCACCCATGTGGGCGTCGAATGCGCCTGTTCCGACGACGACGTTCCCGGGCAGGCCCAAACGCGCCGACCATTCTCCGGATAGCCTTCCAACGGGCACATCGGAGGTATGGGTGTCGCGGTAAAGCCGGTCGCGGAGGCCACCCAGCAATGGATCGATCTGCGTTAAAAACGCTTCCCCGGGCAATCCTTCAAACTCCTCATGCCACATGGCCTTATGGCCTGCCGCACAGCGTGAACGTTTGATTGTCAAAGGGTTGGTATTCCCCGTCAGCACGGCAGGTATCCAGTCGCAATGTTCAACCCACGAAAAGGCGGCGCGCCGAACGGCATCGTCTGCACGAAGGGTACGCAGGATCTTGGCCCAAAACCATTCGGAAGAATATATCCCGCCGACGTATTTTGTAAAATCCGTAGCCCAGCGATGTGCCAGGGCATTGATCTCCCCGGCCTCGGCATTGGCGGTGTGGTCTTTCCAAAGAATAAACATCGCATGGGGGTTGTCCTCAAACCCGGGCAACAAG
>JAKOXM010000780.1 GCA_029781095.1 Bacteroidota bacterium | reverse complement strand
GATTTGTTGCATATCGGCACGCATGGCTATTACTTCCCTGTTTTGGAGAGAAAGAACATATCGGGTGAATCAGGTTATAAATGGGCTGATAACCCGATGTTTCGTTCCTATTTGCTGATGGCCGGCGGTCTGAATGCCCACCGCGGCAAAATGCCGCTTGGCGGCTTCGACGACGGCTTGCTCTCTGCCTACGAAATTGCCTCGCTTAACCTCACCGGCACCCAACTTGTGGTGCTTTCGGCCTGCCAGACCGGGCTTGGCGATTTGCACAGCAACGAAGGCGTATATGGTCTCCAGCGAGCCTTCAAAATAGCCGGAGCACACCACTTGCTGGTCAGTCTTTGGAAAGTGGATGATGATGCTACCCAGGTGTTTATGCAACGATTTTATACATACTGGATTGCGGATAATCAGGACGTCCGCGTTGCATACCGGAAAGCACAGCAATGGATGCGCCAGCAGAAGGATTACAGTGATCCGTACTTCTGGGCGGGGTTCGTATTGATTTGAAGTTTTTGGCAAAAAGTCCTTTTCGTGTGTTGACTTTTTTCAGTTGGAGTGATAGGCAAGCATTATCAGAAACATGCTTTTCAAATGGAAAAACCTGATGATTCGCTTTGTATAATTCCTCCCGTCCGGCTTCCCCGGGCTTTTCAGGGATATTTAGAGCCTATCCGAAAACCTCGCCTGGCCTGCAAGGCCTGCCTTTGAAAACCAGCCGGCGTTAAATTTTCGGCCCGTAGACACCCGGCTACGAACCTCAAATTTGCCTTGGCTGATTTCCAAATTCAGGCCTTTCGGCTCGACAGGCTCTAAAAGCAATCATTTAATTTCCGATTTTAAAACACCTTAAAAATGTGGATCATGAAAATCTTGCTTTCCAGGTATCTTCCTGCTTTGTTGCTTTGCTTTTTTGCCGGCCATACCTCAATTTTCGGACAAACTCCGATCGCATTTGGTCAGAGCCTGACAGGTACCCTGCCCACCACCTCTTCGTCGGTGACTTACACCACCCCTTATTCCAAGCCCGGTGATATACTCTTTATTCGGATAACCCCAAACGGAATCAAGCTTCAATTCGAGTTGTATTCCCCTTCAGGTGCGTTGCTAGACACCTTTCCCGGTGCATTTGCCACGTTTAATCAAGCTATTTATCCCATTCCATCCAACGGAGAATCCGGGAATTATAAAATTATAGTGTCAAACACGGGAATTTGGACAGGAAATTTCTGCATCACACTTGAAAGGATGAACGAACCTCCAACCGCTAAATTTTTGGGCTGCGGCACAAGCTTGCAGGACACTTTACAGTGTGGATCTTCTATAAGGTCATTCAGATATCTTGTTCAGCAAAACACCCTCTCCCGAATAACGGTTGCTCCAAATCTCGGCATCGCACCGGAAGTCTGGGTATGCACCCGCAGCGGAGCCATCCTCAGACACGGAACAGCTTCGTATACAAAACCGATCATTTTTGATACTCTTCCGGCACCGGAAAGTAATTGCTATTATGTCCTGGTAGCCGACGCTGAAGGCTATTGGCATGATGATTTCAGTGTCAGCCACACAATCATTTCGGGCGCCTGCGCAGCTGTTTCACTTCAATCTATTCCTGCCAATGGCTCGCTATGCCAGGGCGGCGATTTCACGCTAACTGCTTCTTCCCCCCTGCCCAATGCCACGTATGCCTGGAGCGGACCCAACGGGTTCACATCGATACAGCCCGAAATAACGTTCACTAATGCCGCTCCTGCGCAGTCCGGCGCCTATAGCGTTACTGTCACAACGCCTGACGTTTGTTCCAGTATTGCAACCCAAACCATCACAGTAAATTCCTTGCCGAATGCAGAAGCCGTCGTTACCCCTGCGAGTGGTATGGTCTGTCCCGGACAAAATATTGATCTGAACGTCAACCCGAGTGGTTTCGGCCCTTTCTCTTATCAGTGGAGCAAGCAGGGCGGCGGATACAGTTCAACATTTAAATCACCCATCATACCTACATCGAGTAATGCAGATACTTCAAAATCAGGTGTTTATATAATTATAGTAACGGATGCCCATGGCTGCAGCAATGCCGATAGTATTGAAATTCATGTCAATTCATTACCTTCTGCAACCATCTCCTCGCCGCCGAATGGCGCCGCTTGCCTGGGATCAACCCTGTTTTTAGACGTAATGACCGATGCCCCGAACGCAAACTTTTTGTGGAGCGGCCCCCAGGGTTTTTCTTCAACCATTCAGAATCCATCCATCCCGAACGTGGCCTTTTTAAACGGCGGTACTTACAATGTCACAGTAACCAACAGTACGACCGGTTGTACCAGGAGTGCCAGTAAATCCATCACGATCAACTCCCTGCCGAACGCAAATATCAGCGGGAATCTTTCCATTTGCGCGGGTACAACCACGACACTGACCGCAACGGGCGGCGGAACGTATCTTTGGTCAACTGGCGCAACAACAAATACTATCACAGTCAGTCCGAATACGACCAAGGATTACAGTGTCACGGCGACCAATACAAGTACGGGTTGCACCAATTCGAAAACTGCTACAGTCACCGTAAAACCCCTGCCCTCTCTTACCATCTCGTCCACACCCGCCAGCCCGGAGATATGTTCGGGTGACGGTAATATTTTACTTTGTGCCATTTCGGACGCCGAATCTCCTTCATACCAATGGACGGGACCGGGCTTTTTTTCCAGCCAGCAGTGCGTAAGCTTTAACACTCCGTCACAGACAGGGACCTATCAGGCATCCGTGACCAGTGGCACTACCGGTTGCTCGAACCTGACGAGTTTGCCTGTATATATCTTCGCTTCGCCGACTGTATCGATATTGCCGGTACCGGCAGGGGCGATTTATTGCGACGGAGACGATTTCGCACTTTGTGCTAATTCCAATGCCTCTGCACCCACTTATGAATGGAAAGGCCCCGGTGGATTGACGGCTTCAACTTTATGTTTATCTGTCAATAATGCAAAAGCAAGTCAGGCCGGTAATTATGATGTGACTGTAACGGATAGTCATGGTTGTACAGGGGCAAGCGGTTTGATTGTAGTTGTAGATAATCCGGTAAGTATAACGGCAAGTGCAACCGGAAACCAGATCACAGCAACTGCGACGGGTGGAACGCCGCCCTTTCAATACTTTCTTTCACCCGGGAATCAATCCAGCAATACAGGCACATTTCAAAATTTGCAACCGGGCACGTACACTGTAACGGCAACCGACGATTTGGGCTGTTTCGCCTCGACCTCTGGAATAATAATAGTTGTCGGTATTGTAGAGCCATCTACTGAGTGGGGCCTGGCCGTAACGCCTAATCCAGGCAGCGGCTTTTTCGAGGTTTTGATGAAAAACACTCCTGCCAGCGCCCTGCAATTCGACGTGTTTTCCGGAAGTGGCAGGCTGCTCCGTTCCTTTTCAATGGAAACAGCTGCAAAAACGCTCGATCTGACGGACCTGCCTGATGGCCTGTACATCATACGCGTGTCTGACAAGGAAAAAACCGGGATAATACGATTAGTTATTCTGAGATAGCGATTGCAGGCAGACATGGGCCGTTCGATTTACATACCTTTTTTCAGGTTTTATAAATTTCAGGATGGCCCATGTTTTAGCACAATTTTTACACATCCCCGGCGACGTCGTAAACGCCCGGGCAGGCATTCCACAGATTTACAGGCTTTTACAACCGCTCTAAAGGCCGGCAACTTATATCCAAGAGTTATTGGTTCAAAATTTTCTTTAATAAAGTTATTAAATGGTGTTGACGTTTTAGCCTTTATGGTATGTACAGGTACAACAATCAAAACGGATACTGTTAAATTGCCTGCAACATGAAAACGCCGTCCTTCCCTTCCGCTCCTTCCTCCGCCTGACGGGCCCTGTCCGGTTCGCTTTACAAGATCAAGTCAAATCCTGCACATTCTCCACCGGCGTTCCCGGATGGATGCCAACCTTATTCTCTTCTTTCAACTTCCTTTCAATGAAAACATTATTTCTGACAACGGTACTTGCAGCCCTGACTGTGGAAGCCTTCACCCAGCAACTCAACATTGGCGCCCGTTTCGATGCCTCCGCTATGAAATGGACCTTCAGTGATCATTACGAAGTCCCCATAGAATATCCCTTTACAGACGGAAGCGTCAAATCGTTATGGGGGTTTCAGATCAGCCTTCCGGTGGAATATCGGTTAAACAACTGGTTCGGGTTTCAGACTGAAATCGGCTTTGCCAAACGCGGCTTTGCGCTCAAACTTTCGGGCTACGAACAGGGCTGCGATATTACCGCCACGGCCAAATCAACTTTCCGATACTTCGATTTTCCACTGCTGCTCAAAACCTACCTGTCGCACGGAACAAAAGAATTTTACCTGCTCGCCGGTCCATCTTACAGTAAAGTGCGAGACGCGAAAATACACGTCAGCGTCACCGCCAGCTGTAACGGTGACAGCAGCAGTGACTCTGATTCCCAGGCGCTCGACCTGGATGATTACCCAAAAACGAAAACGGATTTCGGGTTATACGGTGGCCTCGGTTATTCGAAAGGTGACGACAGGCTCAGGGTGTTCCTGGAGGGGCGCTACTACTATGGGCTGAAAAAACAAAGCGAAGAAGGAGCCGATGAGAACATCTACAATCGCGGGGTCATGTTTTCGGCCGGTATTATGTTCAGGGTACTCCACAAATGAATGACAATGCATAACAATCCTTTTCCTAACATGCCAATCTTAAACATTATGAAACGACTAATCTTTCTGCTCGCAGTTATTGCTGTCTCCATCACCCTGTCTAACGCCCAGACCAATGAATTGCCTTCGATAGTCGGGAAAGGCCGGATTATGACGACCGATGGTCATAAAATCGTTTTCACGAATCTGACAACCGGCATCGACAACCACAGCTATAAAACCTCTGACGACAGCAAATCCCAAACCATTCCGGCTGAAAATGTAATGAGTATCGAGCAGCAAACCGGAACAGAAGCGGGTAAATGGGGCCTGTGGCTGGGAGTCTCCGGTTTGGTTGGTAGTTTGCTCGGTGTATTAAGTGCCAAAACCGACGCTGATTTGTATGGGGTTGAAACGGACGATACGAAGATAGTGCCCATTGTCGCGGGAATTACCGCTGCTTCCGCCCTTATCGGGGTAGCAATCGGCTCGGGAAAGAAAAAATACAAGACCATTTACACCAATCCAAAATACGTGAATTCTTCCATTTTGGGTTCAGTGCGTATCGGTGTCAGCTGTTCCCGGAAACAGGGTATCGGCCTGGGTTTTCAATGCAGGTTTTAGAGTATGTTTTCTTCAAATCATTGACTTTCAAAACATAAAACAATGAATACACAACTCATTTTCCGCAACGGTTTTTTGACGGCAGTCCTTGCCTCAATACTCTTTTCCTGTACTACGACAAAACTCACGCCTGACGAACTCGGGAAAGTGCGGAACCTTCAGCCGCCTCCTGGCAAGGCATTGGTTTATTTCGTCCGCCCTGTTGCTGCAGGAGCTCTTCTCCGGATGCATATAAGCTGCGACGGGAATTCTATCGGTTCCACCCAGGGCAAACAGTTCATTTATGCCTTTATCGACCCGGGCCAACACATGTTCCGGTCGAAAGCGGAAAACAAGGATGACCTAAGCATGCTAACTGAACCGGGCAAGACCTACTATTTTGAACAGATACCGGAAATGGGCTTTTTTGTTGCTCGAAACCGGCTTGAACGTATAGAAGATTCAAAGGGACAAGAGAAATTGGCAAAGTGCAAGATGTCGAGCAAATGCCCGGCGTATTCGACGCAGCATAATAGTTTGCCTAAATGAAAAACAAGATAATCAACCCGGGTTGCCGGTTGCCTTTTTTGCCAAACCATTTTTGTCATTCAACCGAAATCGGTGCGCATTGCGAGGGGTTTTCCGAAAGAAAAACGCTCGGGAGCACACGGATTTCTTCAAAATGGCAAAGGCTGATTGCAGGAAAAAGTAACTGGCAACATGGGTTATTAAAACAACAGCTTATGAAATACGCAATTTGCTTTTTCACATTTTTCATTTGCCTGATTAACATAAATCGAGTTGCAGGACAAGATTCGCTTTCAGTTATCGGCACATGGTCACATGATTATTCCTGGAAGGATCCGAATTTTAAAGCCGTAGCAGGGACTCTTGCCTATACATTTAATGCTGACAGTACCGGTATACTTGAATCAACCGAAACAGTACAATATTTAAGTGGTAGTTTTCAAGACCCGGTTACGTGTAAGGTGAAGGTTCCATTTAAATATTCAATAATCGACGGCGTATTAAAAGGCACAACAGGTAAACCGACGACATGCTGGTGCCGGACCGGCCTGGTGCCCTGGAGGAAACAGGCCAAAGAATTGAAAAAATCATACACGAACAGTGAGCTTAGGACCCAAAAAATAATATTCATAAACAAATTTAGTATTATGCTGAATGGCAATACATTCACTAAAATTGAATAAGTGAAAGAAATGATCAACAAAAGATCGGGAAGAATGCCTCTACGCCTTTTACGGCAAACCTAACCTCAATCTGCGGACTCCATGCAATAGCGTTGCCCAATTGCGTCGGTAATTTTATCCGCATGGATAACATAAATGCAATGATCCTGGCAGAGTAACCGCACTTCTCCCATCTTTGCGGCCAGAAATTCATCACATGGCCAGAATACTGCTCATAGAAACCGCTACCGAGGTTTGTTCCGCCGCCATTGCCGTCGACGGCGAGGTCGTGGCAATTGCCGAAGAACTGCATGTGCAAAGCCACGCCGCGCTGCTGACGCTGCAAATAGAATCTTGCGTGAAGATGTGCGGCATTCCGCTGGCAACACTCGACGCCGTGGCAGTGAGCCGGGGGCCCGGCTCCTACACGGCCCTGCGCGTGGGCGCTTCCGTTGCCAAAGGGATCTGCTACGCGCTCGGCAAACCGCTGATTGCAGTCGATACGCTTCTGGCCCTTGCCTGGGCGAGTAAAAACACCCCGTTGTCGCCCGGTACCGGCATTCCGCCCACCGTCCGCACCACACCCTCTGCTGTTTTCATTCCGATGCTCGACGCCCGGCGGCAAGAGGTGTGGACGGCGGCTTATGACGATTCGCTCGGGGTGATCACGCCGGCGCAACCCATTATCATAAAAGACAATTTGTTTCAAAATTTCATATATTCTGCTGTCCGCTCAGCCGGGGCCGAAGTGGCTGTTCTCTCAGGGAACGGTTGTCAAAAGACGATTAACGAGACATTCAACGAGAATGTGGTCATCGGCCATATAAAAAATTGTTCCGCCGGATATTTATCCGGGCTTTCAGAGCAATTTTTTCAAAATGCTGATTTTCAGGACGTCGCATATTTTGAACCTTTTTATATGAAGCCTCCGAATATCACGACGCCTTCCAGGGCCCCATTTTAACGTAAAATGGGCGTAAACTTCAATTTGTTAAATCGAACGATTATTTCCCTCTTGTAATCAACGGGTTTATGTTTTACGTTAATTTTGTATGTCAGTTTTTTTTCACAAGAACTGGCACAATTTTGGAAGATCATACTCTGTCGAAACCGAGTTAATTTATCTTTTCAAAACATTTTATATGAGAAAGGCGAACACCCAAACGGTTGTCTTGAAGAAGGGAAACAAAGACATTCCGCTCGATTACCTGGAGTTGCGCAAGGCTGCTCTTGTGCTTCGGGCAGTCAACCACAAATTACGGCAACGCATCATCGACTTGCTGGAAGAAAACGGACACATGACGGTAACGGATATTTACGTCAAGCTACGGCTCGAACAAAGCGTTGCAAGCCAGCATCTGGCTATTCTGCGCCGGGCTGGTGTGGTGAAGACCGACCGTCAGGGGAAGTTTATTTACTATTCTCTCGACAAGGACCGGCTTGGCCAGATTTCCTCGTTGGTGGAAGAACTTGCTGCTTAAGAACCATTTAGCAGAATTATATCCAATATTGCATGCTGTACGCCGCCTTTCCCACAAGGCAGTGTGCAGCATTTTTATTTGGCAATCCGGATATTTTTAAAGGTAAATTGCATATTTGCCGGTGCAAACGAAAAATTGGATTTTAGCCTAACCGCCCCCGGCATGAATAAACTTTCCTCTCCCCCGTCCCGTTTTCAGGACGGCCACCACCTGCGTTCTTCGTCCGATATCTTCAGGGCACTGGCTCATCCGCTCCGTATCCAGATTTGCAGCATCATCGACGAGAAGAATCCGGCCTGCGTCAATGAAATTTACGCAGCGCTTGACATCGAGCAATCCATTGCTTCCCAGCACCTTCGAATCCTGCGAAAGGCAAACCTGGTGCATACCCGGCGGGAAGGCAAATTCGTCTACTATAACCTGAATTACGACAGAATGGAGTGCGCCTGTAAGGCGGCGGGGCATTTTGCCGGGTATGTCGGGTAGCAATACCCGGCCGAAAGAGAATGGTTGCTGGAAAAAACGGCCGCTTAATTAATTGAGCCTGAAGGGCGCTACCATTCTGAATTCGGGAATGGTCACCTCAAAAAGCGATCCGTCATCGCGACGCGACATGAGGTACGTGCCGTGCATTTTGCCGATGTCCGTATCAAGATCGCAAAAAGAAGAATATTCATGGCTTTCTCCAGGGTTTAGAACCGGTTGTTCGCCGATGACACCTTCTCCCTCCACCTCGCGCAGGCGACCGTCGGCATGCTGGATGACCCAATGGCGGCGCAGCAGCTGCACGATAAAAGGGCTGCCGTTTTCGATGGTAATGTGGTACCCGAAAATAAACTTCAATCCGCGCGGGTTGGAGTGCGTTGGCAGGTACTGCGTTTCTACACTGACCGTAATGCCGTTGGTAGTCAAGGTTTCCATATAGAACGTGTTTGCTTAATCCGGAAGAAGTTTACTGAGGTGCAAATCAGATTTAGTGCAAAAATGTTCAAAAAAACTGGGAAAGTTTCTCGGGTGCATTGAAATAATAAAAAAAGCCGAGCACGGACTTTACCGGCTCGGCTTAATACGAAATTACTAAACACGGGTATCCAAGTTGAGGGGCCTTGCCGGCATGGCCGGATAAGGCGGCATTCTTTACAAATTCTTCAAAAAATTGAGCATTTGCTGCTCTGTTACTTCCTGCGGTACCACATTCAGGGTGGCATTGGTGCCAATCTCTGTCGTCGAATTGCCCAGCCAGTATTTTCCGTCATCGGTCTTGCTTACCGTCACGATCCTTACCTGGTATCCGTGCGGAGCGTGCTGATAACAAAATGTTCCGCTGCCCGCGTCCGCTTCAAGTACTGCCACGGCCCTGATATTGTCAAAAACGAGGTAAGCCGTCGAATTTACAGGATTGAAACTAGCCGGAAGATCAACACAAAAACTCGTAGTTTGTTCATTAACAAACCGGTCGCAGTTGATCCAGTCCAGATCAGGCGAAAAAAGCTCGTAGCCCGTCACCGTATTGTTCCCGTTAGGTTCCGGCCATTCCGCCTGGAAAACCGGCAAACCGGAATCCTGCCAGCCCACAAACGTGTCATTTTTTATAACGCCGCTGAAAACCGTCATGTCATCGGCGGGGTCATTGGCCGGAATCTGAATTTTCAACTTCCGATCCGATTTCAGGTGAAGCGGTTTCCCGTCACAGGTAACGACGATACGTACCATTCCGCCGCTTTCAAGCAGTTTGTTTGTAATCGTTGTTGTTGGTATGCCGCGCGAAATGATATCGCCTTTGTGAAGCGCTTCTATTACTTCCACCTGAAGCGTCTGACAGCTGCTGCAGGGCACCTCGGCGCCGTCTGCACCGGCAAACAGGTGCTCGTTATCGGTCAGAAAAACCCGTACGCCTCCGGGCGTGGCAAGCATGGTATCCGGCACCGAACCGCTCAACACAAACTTGGTTTGTGTTGAGGCGGAAGGCACTTGCTCCAGCAAATGTTGAATGGCCTCGAGTGTGGGGGGGTATGCTTTGAATATTTCCACATCTTTCCGGCAACTCCACAGGCCTGCCAGGGCCAGCATGTTTAGTAACGAGTATATAATAATATGTCTGGGTCGCGTACGATACATGGTTCTTAAAATTAGTAACCTGCAAGCAGGTGATTATCAGGGCAAACTTGATCGGTTTTTAAAGGCCGTCAGGGTTATATTTCGGGGTGGAGATACAGTTCGCAAGGCAAATCGCTGCTTGGTTACTCAAAAAATTAACATTATTTAATCCAAAATCCGGGTCAGACCCAGTTTTATGCCGCTTATGCGATAGCGCTGATCCACAGCCTGGTTTTCAAGTGTTACGGGTTTTAATATCTGTCTGAAATAAGGCTCCGCAAAAATGCGCAGGCGGGGCTGCAGGTGAAAGAATATCTGTGCGCTGCCTTCCACACTCAGGCCGGTTCGCGTACGGAATACATCCACAGCGCCTTTCTCTCCCGGTGTAAATGTTTGCGGCTTGCCTCCGGCAGACAAGATCGCGCCGCGTTTCCAGAACAATATGTTCAACGAAAATCCGCCGTTCAGGCTGAGACCAAAGCGACCGCTGCGGAGTTCCAGACCCGCTTCCACGGGAATATCGAGCATGCCGTAGCGGTTGAAAGTCCTGGTATAGTTTTCACCATAATCCACACCGATCGTATCGATGATGGTGACGGGTTTTCCATCAATTGTCGTATTGGTGATCTCCACGAGGTATTTGACGTAGTCCGGATCGGCATATTCGAATACTTCCGTCATTTGCTCATAGTGCAGTCCCGAGCGCAGCAGGAAATGCCGTCCGAAAAGCAGCGATCCACGTAAACCGGCATTGAAAGAAAAATCCTTTTGCTCGGTATCCTGGCGCTGTTTGCGGTATGCGTCGAATGCAGACCCGTTGGACTCAAGTTTCCGCGCGGCAAAGGAAGGTCCGGCATATACATCGGCCATCCAGACCGTGGGATGTTCCGAAAAATCGTAACAAAAATGCGGGTCTTTCTTTTTTCGGACAAACGGCCGTCCCTTGGGCCATTCGTTTTTTCGGGCAAATGCCAGGGGCTGAAGCGGCATTTTATCGAGCAGTGCGAATGCGGCCATTTCCGGGATTGTTCCGGCGCCGGATTGTTCGATGCCGCCGGTCTTGTTGTCAATAATGGTAAGTGCGCCGCTCGCTTCGCCCGATGCGGACTCCGCTGAAGGCGGGTTTACAAACGATGCATCACCAGGTTTTTGAACCGAAACGGGTATGGAAAGTATTCCCCGGGAGGCGTTAACTGACGAAGCAGCGGAGTTCGGTTGGTTCTCCGGAAGCGACTCGCCTGCCGAGGCTATTGTTTGTTCCGATAATCGGGTTGTATTTTCGAAAGGCTGCGCGGTTGCCGCCGTGTGATTACCGGTTTCGTGTTGACGGCTGTTGTTATGCCAGCTCAGCCCGGCCCACAGCCCTGCGCCGCCGATCCCGGCAGCAAAAAGCCAGAAGAATAATATCCTGCGTCGGCGTTTGCGCAGCTCGCTTTCAATATTGACCCAGACGAATGCGGGCGGTGGTACTTCGGCACCGTGCAAACGTTGATGGAATCGATCATCTATATGGTTTGGCTCTTGTTTCATTTTTCTTGAAACTTATTGGTTTTCAGGCGTTTATTTTGTGTAAAATATCAATTTGCTCACAAAGCCAGCGTCTTGCCTTGGTCAATTGCGAGCGTGATGTGCTTTCCTGGATACCGAGTGTTTCGGCCACTTCGGCATGCGAATAACCTTCGATGGCCACGAGATTGAACACGACGCGATACCCTTCCGGCAACTGACTGATGACCCGGAGCAGCTCGGCTTCCGACAGGGCTGAAATCGC
>JAKOXM010000481.1 GCA_029781095.1 Bacteroidota bacterium | reverse complement strand
AACGCCTTCCGGCAAACCGGCGATGTCGAGCAAAACGGTTGTTGTGCCGGAGGGGAGCGTCCAGACGCGCAGTTGCTGACCGGCGGTATTGAACACGGTCACGCGGCTGTCGACATCGAGCGGCTCGGAAACCGACAAACGCAGCGATTCATGCGCGGGATTGGGCGCCAGCTGGAAAGCAATGTCGCCGTTCGGCTCTTTGGTGCCGACCGGGAACGGCTGTATATTAAAGGTACCGGTCACAAGGCCGCCTTCGCCGTCGGTTGCCGAAAAGGTGAAATCGTCGGTGCCAGTGTTGAAACCGTACTCATAATATCTGATGGCCCCATTGTCGATGTCGCCCTGCGTAAACTGATCGCCGGCAGCCAACGGCGCTCCGCCGAATTTGCGCAGGTCGCCGAATTGCGGTATCGTCATCAGGGTAAAGGTAAGTTCAGAAGGTGTGTTATTCGCATCTTCCACCTTCAGGAGGTTCGGTCCGATCGGCGCATTTGTACCGGGTACAACCTGCAACAGGTTATTGTTTACAAGCACGGGCGGGTTCAGCGCGACACTGGAGCACAGTTGCAGCTCGAAGGAAGACAGTTGTCCGCCGGAGCTGATCGTATTGTCTTTTACCCTCAGCGTCCAGGTGCCCGCGGCATTCTGTCCGGCAAATGCATTCAGAGACTCTGTCGGGGCGTAGCTGTTGCCATTGTTCGGCGGGCAGGGGAAACCTCCGTTGCCACTGTCATCGAAGCCAATGTTGAAATTGCCGTTGTAACTCGCGCATTTATCCTTGAACAACAAGACGTTGGTGCCCGCGGGGCTGAGCAGCCGGACTTCAAGGTCTTTGAAGAACTGGTGGTTGCCCTGGACCGTTTTGACGTTCACATCGCTGACCACGCCGCCGCTTGATACGACAATCTGCGATTCCACGGTAGGTGTGCCGTTTGCCGAGATATTTTTCGGCAGATCATTGGCGGTAAAACTGGCGCAATTCTGCACCCGGGTGATGAACACATAAGGATCCGTCCAGTCGCCTTCGCCGCAGCCGTTGATCGGGCGTATCCGCCAGTAGATCACCTGGCCTTCGTTCAGCAGGACGGGTACTTTGAAAGAGTCCGCCACGAGATTGGCGTTGGTTGACAAAATCGATGCGACATCAAAGGAAGGACTGGTGGCTACCTGAATTTCATACTTGTCGGCATCGACGGCGCCGTTCCAGTGCAGAGTGGGGCCGAGATCGACACTTTGCGCCCCGTTGGCCGGCGATTGCAGATTGATGCCGGAGAAATCGTTTTTAATGACCGTAAGTGAAATAATCGAAGTTTTCGTGGTACCATTTGCAGTGCCATCGATGGTGATGTCATAGGTGCTTTCCGAAATATTATCCGGAAAATTGATGCTCATCGTAACATTGGCGCCCGGTACCGCAGGATTGGGCGAAAAAGTGGCTACGGCCCCCGCCGGCAAACCGGTTGCCGAGAACGTGATCGGATCAGTAGCTCCCGAGCCGTCATCTGTATTGATGTCCATGGTGTAATCCGACGGCACGCAAGCCTTGTCCTGGAGCGTTGCCGGGCAGAACGAGAATGTCGGTTGGGTTGGTTGTTGTATTTTGAAATTCGAGTTGGAGATGTCGAGGAAAATATTGTCGGCAGCTTCCACACGTATGCGGGCGCCGGCAGTTGCATTATCCGGCACACGGATGCAGCAGCGGCCGATATTCGGCACACCGGAAGCAAGTACGATCGGAAAACTGCTGCCGGCATTGGTGCTCAGCAGGATATTCACGGTTTTGCAGTTGACGGGCGCCGCATCTGTATTGGCCACGTCCCAGGTGACGGTCTGGTATTCGCCGACATTCCAGGTGACGGTATTGGAATTCGGGAACGTAACCCTGAACGGCCCCGCGAGGTAAGTCGATTTGAACTTGATTTCCTTCCAGTCCACGCCGCCACCGCCGGCGTGGTTGTCCCGAACGGTCATGCGGAATGTAAAGTTGCGCGTCGTGTCGGGCAGCACTTCATTGACCGAGGAGCCGTTGGCCAGCACCAATTGCAGGCGAGGGAAAATGCGGCTTGGAGAAGTCGTGGGCGGAAACGAGCGAAATGCGGGCGCGTTGCCCTGCGGATCGCCAAGCGGAGACTGGGGGCCAAGGTCATATTCTTCCCAGCAATACGTCAGCGCGTCCGCGTCGGGATCGACTGCCGAGCCCGTCAGTTGAAACGGTGTACGGATCGGGATCACCAGGTTGTTCGGTATCGATATGGAAGCTTCCGGTATGGTGTTGTCAATATCTACAAGAGTACCGCAGGTGCTGCCGTTGCCCTGTGTGATGAAGTTCCTTTCCTGCACGATGCTCGCAATGTGAAAATAACCGTCGCTTTTATTCTGCACGTCGTAGGGGGTGCAGGTACCGGCATAACTCATAATAGTGGAGCCGCTGCCCGGTTCATAGGCATTTTGCGGCGCCGTCTGATCATCCGAAGGCGGGCAATTGCTGAAAGTATGGTCGTCAGAGAATTGGTGTCCCATTTCGTGTACGACGATCATGTAGAACGATTCACCGGTGGGGCTTGGCAGCGAAGAGCCGGCTCTAGCCTTGAATAGCGAGGAACAAACGCCTCCCAATGATGCCTGTCCGGCCACATACAGACCGGTTTGGTTGGCAACGCGGCAGAATACGTGGCCGATGTCGTAATTGTTTACACCTACCAGCGGATTGGTGGCGGCCGGGTTTTGCTGCATCCAGTTCGTCACAAGCGGTCCGGAGAATGGGTCGGTAGCCGGGTCAAGGTAAATGAGCGTATCGTTATTGGGGATCAGTTCGAGGCGTACGGCAAAATCACGCTCCTGGATTGCTACGATAAAATTGATCGCTTCCACAATCGCATTCATCACCAGGGGTTTGGTACCGCCGTGGAATAAGGAATATTCGCCCTGGGCACTGATCGCTGCGCGGTATTTCCTGATCTGCAGTTGCGCGTTTCCGCGGTCGATGACGCCCTTGTTGGCGGGTGTGTTCATATCGGGGGCGTTGCCCTGGTCTTCGGTACCGCATATCCCGGCAGCGTCTCCCGCATCTCGTGGAAGATCCTTTACATGATAAGCCATGTAGTAGGTATTCTGACCATCGGCATAGGGGCGAACGGATTGAATATCGCCATTTGGCGGGAACATAAATGCGTAAAAACCTTTGTAGCCGGTACCGAGGCGTACCATGGTACCGGAGCCGTCGGTGGCATTGCCCGCATAGGTACGGATACCGGGATATTTGGCTGCGAGCTCGGGCGCCATAACGGGCGATTCCCAAACACGGAATGTACGCATGGTACCGTCGGCCTGCGGCAGGTTGAGCAGAACGGGTTGTTGTTTGGCGGAGGCGGTGAATTCCATCGGCGCCAGTGCCAGAGCGGCGGCGATGCCGTCATAGTTCAGTTGGTAAGTATTGAAAACCGATGGTTGTATTTTACGTTCCGCCGTGGCGGGCAGGGTGATGGATTCGGTTGATACCGTCTTCCAGAAATCAGGAGCGTTGTTTTGAGCCGAAAGGCTGGAAAAAAAGCCCAGTAAAAGTAAAAACGTACAGAATTGGCGCATGGTCAATTGTTTATGAGCCTCTTATCCTGGTTCAGGGACACAAGGCATATGTAAATTTGTTTGAAGCGGCACAAAATTCAGAAGTTTAGATTTTGCAAACGCCTGATTTTTGATAGTTTGCTTAAATATGACGTTATGAGGCCTGAAAATCGATGTCGAATGATAAATAATGACGAAATGATGATCCAATAACCCTGAAAACCCCTCTGCAAACCCCTGCCGGGCCGGTCAATCCAACTTTTGCGGTCATGTTCCGGCTATTTTTCCAGCATCGGTACACGGCTATTTCTTCAAAACTGAGCCTTGTCGGGCCACAAAATCTGTATCGCACCGTTTCACCGGAGGGCCTTACAAAACCCGCATCACCAATACCACTCCGAACAGCACCAACAAAAAACCGATGCCGCGCTGGACCCAGCGCGTATGTTCCGGCGTCAGAAAATGCCGTACGCGTTTGGCGGCATAAGCCTTCAGTGTGTCGGTCAGGATGAGCGTGCCCAGCATGCCGCCGAAAAAAACGAGCATCTGCCGGGTGTCCCAGCCATTCGGGATGATCACGGCGCCGGCAATGCCCAGCCAGAAAAACACCGTGAAAGGATTTATGGTATTGAGCAAAAAACCGCGCAGCCACCAGGCCAAATAAGGTCTTTTCCGATGGTCAACCGGTTCTTTTGAAGGCTTTGTTCGGTCGCCCAACTCCCCGGTTTTCTTTGTAGACATCTCCGGCAGCGGTGTTTTTTTAAAGAACAAGCTTCCCAGCCCGTAGGCGACCAGCAGCATCCCTCCTGCCAGCCCGGCCCAAACCCTGAAACCGGGTAGTGCCGTCAGGTTTGTCAACGCTTCCATGCCGTATTGCACCACCATTACATACAACACATCGCTGGTCCAGATACCCGCGGCTACGGCCAGGCCCGCCCGGAATCCGCGTTCGATGCCGGCCTGCAGGATGGCAAATAACAGCGGCCCCACCATAAAGCTCAATGAAATTCCCAAAAATATCCCCTGGATCAGCATAGGCTGCGGATTGTGGGGGGCAAAAGTAAAAATTATGTAGCGGTTATAGATACGCTGGCGCGAGGTTCCACCTTGCGTCAACGATCCATCGGGCTCCGCCCGCTCCTGACTGCTCGAGCGAGGTTCCACCTCGTGCCCCTAATACTCCACCCTTTCCAAAAACAACCCGCTCGGCGGCGCCGTAAACTTCGCCGGCTCGCGCGACGGATTTTTCAGAAAACCTTCCACCGTATCGGCGCTCATGCGGCCGCGGCCGACTTCCACCAGTACGCCGGCGATGCGGCGCACCATTTTCCAGAGGAAGTGCGAACCGCTGATGTGGATATAGATCCGGTCGGCGTCCTCCCGAATGTCGAGACGGGTGAGGTCGACGAGCGTGCTTTGATCTTCCTTTTCCACATCGCCGAAGGAGCGGAAATCGTGGAAGCCAACGAGGCGGCCGGCGGCAGCGCGCATGGCGGCTATGTCGAGCGTGTCGCGTACCCACCAAACGTACTTTTTGCCGAAGGCATCGCGGCGTTTTGATATCTGGTACACGTAGCTGCGGTTTTTGGCGTCGTGGCGGGCGTGGAATTTCGGGTGCGCTTTTTCCACGGACAGGATATTGATGTCGTGCGAGAGCTCGTCGTTCATCCGCATCCGGAGTTGTTCGGGCGTGATTCTCGAGTCGTCCACAGCGAGGTGGGCCACCTGCCCGCGGGCATGCACACCCGCGTCCGTGCGGCCGGCGCCATATACCTCTACTTGTTGGGTGCCAAACACTTTAAAGGCCGCCTGCAGCAGTTCGCCCTGAATGGAGCGATCGTTTTTTTGCAATTGCCAGCCTGCGTAGCGCGTGCCGTCGTATTCGAGGGTGAGTTTGAATCTGGTCATTGTCGTCATTCGTCATCGGCTGTAACGGGATCGGCGGCAAAACTATGGATGTATTTCATCAATCAGCCAATAAACATCTTTCAACTACACGACATCTATTGGCGGCAATGATGAATTTCAATTCCTGTCTTGGATTTTCACACTTCGTGTTGTACCTTTGCCCGCCTTTTTAGAGAAAGGACATTCATTTTCACCAAATTTTTGATTATCAACATGTTCGCAATTGTTTCCATCGCCGGTCAACAATTCAAAGTTGAGGAAGGTCAGCAGATCTTCGTCCACCGGCTGGCAGCTCAGGAAGGCGAGAAACTCTCCTTCGACACCGTGCATCTCATCGAGAACGACGGTAAAGTGACCATCGGCACGCCCAATATCAAGGGTGCAGGCGTTCGCGCCAGCGTTCTGGGCCACGTGAAAGGCGATAAAGTCATCGTTTTCCACAAGAAGCGCCGCAAAGGGTACCGCAAGAAAAACGGCCACCGCCAATCGTTTACCAAAATCAAAATCGAGTCCATCGCGGGCTAAGTCAGTTGGTTGCCGAAAGGCGCCATACTCCGAACCATTCATTCACTCATTGAAAATTTCTCATTGAAAAATGGCACACAAAAAAGGTGTAGGTAGTACCGATAACGGCCGCGACAGTAAAAGTAAACGTCTCGGCGTCAAAATGTTCGGCGGCGAGCACGCTATTGCCGGCAATATTCTCGTTCGTCAGCGCGGTACCAAATTCCACGCAGGCGACAACGTATACATGGGACGCGATCATACCCTGCATGCAGGCATCGATGGCATCGTAACATTCAAGCGTGGCAGAAAAGACCGCAACTTCGTCAGCATCATGCCGATGGAGATCGTTCCGGAAACGCCCGCTCCGACGGTTGGCGGCAAAAAATTCAAAACGCGGGAAGACGTCAAAATCATGGACGTAGCGGACGCCAAGCCGGCCGAAAAACCCGCAGCCAAGAAAAAAACGGAAGCGCCGGTCGTGGAGTCGGAATCAACCACCGCTCCTGTTGCAGCTGTGGAAGAACCGGCGGCTAAAAAGCCCGCCGAGAAAAAAGCCGCAGCGCCCAAGAAAGAAAAAGGCCCGAAACCCGACGATCTGAAGATCGTGGAAGGCATCGGCCCGAAAATCGAAACCCTGCTGAAAGAAGGCGGAATCAATAACTGGGACGAGCTCGCTGCCGCACCGGTCGACCGCATCAAGGAAATTCTGGATGCAGCAGGTCCGCGCTACCAGATACACGACCCGAGTTCCTGGCCTGCCCAGGCAAAATTTGCCGCCGAAGGCAAGTTTGACGAGCTCAAAGAGTACCAGGAAATGCTCATCGGAGGTCGCGATGTGACAGAATAAAGACAAAAAAGAAATGCCGCCTTGCAATAGCGGCATTTTCTTTTTACACTTGCACCATCAAAGTTCGACTAAAGAAGTTTTTGTTTTCATAGCTTAATTTTTAGTTGTTGCCCCGGCTGCAATGAGTCGGGGTTTTTTATTGGCCCAAGCCGTCTTTACTGCCAAATTAAAAAAAGGCCGCCACGCTCGTTCGCGGGCGACCTCCTGTTTATCTTGTATTGCCGGCGTTTGCAGGCCCTGTGCCGGATTAAGGAAGGATCACTTTATCTATAGCGTGTACGACGCCATTGGTTCCCTGAACATCCGTGACAATGATATTGGACGTACGGCCCTGAGCGTCAATAATTTTCGCGCCTCCCGTGAGGTCGACCCTGAATTTTCCCCCTTGAAATGTCGTCACTTCCTGTTCGTCGGAAAGTTGGGCAGCCAACACATTGGCACCGCTGACCACATGGTATTGCAGTACAGAGTTCAGCGTGGCCGCCGGGATGTCGTTCAGGCTCGTGGCGCCCAATTCGGTCAGGAGCGCGGCAAAAGCAGCGTTGGTGGGCGCAAATACCGTGAACGGACCCGCACCGGAAAGTATGGCGACGTAGTCGACGCCGAGGTCAGGGCGCGTGAGGGCCGTCACGAGGGTACTGAAATTCGGATTGTTCAGCGCCTGATTCACCACCGTCGGCGGCACGATCACTTTATCGACGATGTGTACCACGCCGTTGGAAGCTTCCACGTCGGCAGTCGTCACTTTGGAGCCATTCACCTGCACACCATTGGAAAGGTCTACATACAGGCTGATGTTGCTCGCGGTGCCGCCGAATGTAAGCAGCGATTTAACGTAACCGGTTGACAGGTCGCCCGATTTTACTTTACCGCTTACCACGTGGTTGAGCAGGATATTTTTGAGCTCATCCACCGGCACGTCTTCCAGTTTGGCAAAACCGAGGGACGTCAGCAGGTCGCTGAATGCCTTGTTCGTGGGTGCAAAAACAGTGAGCGGGCCATCCGCGCTCAGGGCATCCACCAAGCCAGCACGCTGCACTGCGGCAACAAGCGTACTGAGATCGGCCGTGTTTTGGGCAAGTTCTACAATATTTTTAGTCGCGCCCTCATCGCTGTCTTTACACGAGGTGAATGCGAATGCTGTACCAAAGAGTACGATCAAGCTAAAAAGAATAGTTTTCATGTTTTACTAATGTTGCTTTTAAAATAGTGATTGTTTTGAATAACGACCATTTAAACGTCGTAGAGCAAATCTTGTTTAATCTTTTTATAAAATATAAATGTAAAAATTAAACAAAACTCGAATTGATCTCCACATACGCGCCCTTTACGTCTGTTTGGATAGTGGATACATATGCCGCAAAAATGCCTGTCGACGAGGCTCTTGTAAAAATATTTAAAAGCGAAAGCCGGAATCGTCCAAAAACGATTCCGGCTTTTTTACATTTGGCCGTTCATCATTTCAATTCGAAAAGCAACTACGATACACAACATGAGCAACTTCAACCCTTCACGGCTTTTCAACGCCTGTTGTTTTGCCCTCATTACCACAGCATTTGCTTTCGCTATTCGCGCAGGCATCCTCAGCGAGCTGAGTACCAAATTCAACCTGAGCGATACCCAGCTCGGGTACATCAACCAGATGGCCATTCTCGGCTTCCCGATTGCAACCATCGTCGGAGGCTGGCTATACAACGAGTTTGGCGCCAAACGCATGATCTGGCTGGCACTCATCAGCCATTTGCTGGGTATTCTGCTCACCATTTCAGCCAACGGCTTCGGACTGCTTCTGCTGTCCAACTTTTTTATCGGTTTCGGCAACGGTACCGTAGAGGCTGCCTGCAACCCGATGATCGCTGCTATGTACCGCGACAACAAAACGACCATGTTGAACAGGTTTCACGTCTGGTTTCCGGGCGGTATTTTTCTCGGCGCCCTGATTTCACAATTTATGAGCAATGCCGGGATGGGCTGGCAGGCACAGATCGCGGTAATGCTCATCCCTACGGCGATTTATGCCTACCTGTTCTGGGGGCAAACGTTTCCACAAGCCGAAGCGGCCGGGCAGGCCAAACTGGGCGAAAATATCAAGGGCATGCTCAATCCATTGTATTTCTTCATGTTGTTCTGCATGATCCTGACGGCCAACACCGAACTTAGTACCCAGCAATGGGTAGAACGCCTTCTTGGAAGTGCCGGCGGAGCCCAGCCGATGCTGATACTGGCGATGACGACGGGCCTGATGGCCGTCGGCCGTTATTTCGCGGGACCCGTGGTGCATCGCTTCAACCCGACCGGGGTATTGTGGGGCTCGGCCATCATCGCATTCATCGGTATTTACCTCATGAGTCAGGCAACAGGAGCCATGACATACGTCGCTGCCATCATGTTCGCTATCGGCGTTTGTTATTTCTGGCCGACAATGCTGGGTTTCACGGGCGAATACATCCCGAAATCGGGCGCGCTCGGCATGTCGATCATGGGAGGCATGGGTATGTTTGCCACCGGCATTGCGCAACCGATCGTCGGCAGCTGGCTGGATAAAGCGCGCGCCGCCGCCCAGGGACAAGGGCTGACAGGCGATGCCGCAGAACTGGCTGCCGGACAGCATACACTGACTAATCTGTTAACCTTTCCCGCCATTCTGATCGTGGCTTTCGGCCTGCTCTGGTTCTACATGCGCGGCCGCAAACAGGCGTAAAAAAAGGTTGGGCTTCCCGCGGATCGCGCGGATTTCGCAGGTTCTAGTTTATGAATCCTGATTATCTGCGAAATCCGCGCAATCTGCGGGAAATAGTTTCCCGTGCTCCGGACGCTCATATAATTGGGCCCGATCACACTAAAAATCGTTTTATGAATAGCAATATCCGGTTTCAACTCTCCCTGATGATGTTCCTCGAATTTTTTATCTGGGGGGCATGGTTCGTCACAATGGGCACTTATCTGAGCAAAAATCTCAGCGCAACGGGTGTCCAGACGGGGCTGGCATATCAGACGCAAAGCATCGGGGCCATTATCGCTCCTTTCGTGATCGGCCTCATCGCCGATCGTTTTTTTTCTGCCCAGCGAATCCTCGGCGTACTTCACCTGCTCGGTGCGGCGGCGCTCTGGTATGCATCGCGGCAGCCTGATTTCGACGGCTTTTACCCGATCATTCTGATATACATGGTGCTCTATATGCCCACGCTGGCGCTCGTCAACGCGGTATCGTTCCGCCAGATGGACGACCCTTCGAAGGAGTTCCCGAGCGTACGGGTGCTCGGTACCATCGGCTGGATCGTGGCAGGCCTGCTGATCGGCTACCTGTCGTGGGAAACGACCAATTCCCTCAGCAATACCTACCTGATGGCAGCGGGCGCTTCTGCCATTTTGGGCGTTTTCAGTTTTTTTCTGCCCGATACCCCGCCTCCGAAAGGTAAAGATGCCAATATCAAAATTTCCGACCTGCTGGGTCTCGATGCGCTCGGGCTTCTCAAAAACCGGTCGTTTCTGGTTTTCTTCATGGGATCGGTACTGGTATGCGTGCCCCTGGCCTTTTATTACAACTTTACCAACCAGTTTCTGAACGAAGCGGGCATGAGCGGCGCCGCCGGTAAAATGAGCATGGGCCAGATGAGCGAAGTATTGTTCATGCTGGTGCTGCCCTGGTTGCTCGCGCGCTGGGGTGTGAAAAAAATGCTGCTCATCGGTATGGCCGCGTGGGTGCTTCGCTATCTCATGTTCTCGTTCGGCAACATCGGAGCCAACTACTGGATGCTGGTGCTGGGGATTCTTTTGCACGGCGTTTGCTACGATTTCTTCTTCGTGACAGGCCAGATTTACACCGACCAGAAAGCGGGCGACCGCTTTAAAAGCGCGGCGCAGGGCCTGATCACGCTGGCAACCTATGGCGTCGG
>JAKOXM010000477.1 GCA_029781095.1 Bacteroidota bacterium | reverse complement strand
CGGTATTTTACCCGGTATGGCAATTGCCACGGCCGGTGTTGCCGTGCTGACAGTCTGGATGGCATGGAAGTGATGGCAACTGGTGTTCTGACAGGTTGCTACCACGCCTTCCTGAATTTTGAAGGTTCCGCTACGCAAATTTTTTTCCCGCAGATTTTATACCCGTCTGCGTACATCTGCGCAATTTTACTGCGGAAATCTGAGGGAAAAAATTTGGAACTGGCCGGTATTTTACCCGTTATGGCAATTGCCACGGCAGGTGTTGCCGTGCTGACGGTCCGGATGGCCTGGAAGCGATGGCAACTGGTGTTCTGACAGGCGTTACCAGGCCTTCCTGAATTTTGAAGGTTTCGCTACGCAAATTTTTCCCGCAGATTTGATACACGTCTGCGTAAATCTGCGCGATTTTTCTGCGGAAATCTGCGGGAAAAAATTTGGAACTGGGTTCATTGCCGGTTTAAATATTGATTCGCTTCAATTCCTCCCGCAATTCCTTAACGGACAGGCTTTTGTAACTCAAATCCAGTGCAGGGCTTTCTCCCGCTCTCACATCCCGCATGGCGAATTGCGCCTTGCCGTCTTTCAATTTAATGGAAATAACGGATACTTTTCTACCCTTGGGTATACCGGTGGCGATGTAGGCGCCCTGGCCACTCGGGTAACAGGTGAGCACACTGCTGATGTCTTTGCAAACGACGTACATGGTAGCATCTTCCGCCTCATTTACAACCAGTTGCACCTTTTCTGAAGGGTCATTATAAAATTTGTCACAGTTGATCCAGCCCAGGCGGGTAATATCGGCAACGTAGGCGCGCATGTAACGCCGGGCCTGATCCGGCGATTTGGCGACCAGCAGCTGCTTTTCTTTTATTTCCGTTTTCAGGCTGTCCGAAATAGCCCTGATACCCATGTCTTTCAGGATGCCCGCGATCGCCCGCTGGAGTGTGTCGGACGGATAGGTGTATTTCACCTGGCTGAACAGATCCCTGAACGCCAGTCCGTCGACAACCTTGTGACCGATGCATTTGTAGTACAGGTCGCTGATGACGACCCGGTCACGAGACTGGTTGAAAAACTCTTCACGCTGGCGTTGCCGGTAGTTGATGTCGGCGGCGTCCCGTACTGCATATTCCAGGTTGCTGTAATTCTCGTATTTTTCTATGTTTTTACCGATCTGTTTCACCGCGAGTTGCAGGCCGTTGGAATAAATGTGAAGGTATTGTTCACGTTCGTAATCCATTACCCTGCGGATACGGCCTTTCAGCTCCATTTCCCAGTTTTGGTGTTCTGTTGCGTAGCGCTCTTTAGCGGCTTCAAAGTTTGTCACCTTGACGAGGTATTTATCGTACAACTTCACGTAATCGGCGGAATCGCGGTTATATCTGGCAAGCGCTTCCTGGTAGAATTTCCGGGCTTTTTTGGAGCCTTTTCTGTTCATGGCTTCGCCTGACCGGCTGCCGAACCTGAACTGGATATCCTCCCATTCCGGCTTTCGCGGCGGGTATGGCGGGCGGGGTGCGTTTGGCATACGCGGTTCGGGGGGTATATCGCCTGAATAGGACGGAACTGTCGGCTTGGGATACAAGGGTGCCCGCAACGCCATGATCCTGGCGCTCAGGGAAGGGTCGATGTCGAGCTTTACCTCATCATCTTTCAGCGTCTGGCGGAACGACTGCCCGACCGGCTGCCAGTTGACACTTCCATTAGCTCCAGGGCTGCTGTAAAACAACTCCATGCCGGGGTCAATATTTTTGGCAGGCATGGCTACCGTCAGCAAAGCGCCCGTGGCGAGCGTGAGCGGTTTTCCGTCCGATTGTGCGTCGAGGTACACCATGCCGCCCGTTTGCAGCAGGCGACCGTCGCTCATGGTCGTGAGGTTGTGGGTGATCCAGTCTGCCGGGTCATAGGCTTCCCTCACTGTGATGGCTACGGGCCCCCGGGGCGCGGAACCGTCTTCAAAAACAAAACTTTGGGCGGGTATGACCACCACGGTGCCGCCGGCTGCGGTGAACTGCTGATCCCGGTCAGGCTGGATGGTTATGATCTGTTCGCCCGAACTGGACAGGCGGTTTTGCAGATCGGCCATTCCTGTAAAATTGAAAAATGTAGCCACGATGTCGACGCGGCGGTTTTTCCGGCGGTTTTCTTCCGTGGCGTTGTCGAAGGCAAGGTTTTGTTCGCCCCAGCTTTTTACACTTGTTTTTCCGGATTGCAGACCCTTCTGTAAAAGATATTGTTGCACGGCCTCCGCGCGACTGCCGGCCAGGCGGAGGTTGTATGTTTCGGTGCCGCGATCATCGGTATAGGCCTCAATCATCAGGGAATAATCGGGGGCTTCGAGCAGGTCGGCAGCCAGGGCGTCCAATGCCACAGATGCCTCCCGGGAGAGTTCGGACTGATCCGGATCAAAAAATACGGATACATTGGATGTGGTTTGGGCCGACATGAAAGCGGCCGACAGCAGCAAAAGGCAAGTCAGGAAGATTTTTTGCATATGGAAGGTTTTGGCAATAATAAATTGGATGTAACCGGTAATACCAGCGTACACTTTTGGCAATTATTGTGTTTGCTTATTTTTTAATAAATATAATTTGTTCATTATGTATAACCGGATCAATCTCTTATTTTATTTTTTTTGCCGCTCGTTTGCCAAACATCGTTAATCTTACTTTTCGCCCGAATGGAAAAATCTACTTTCGCACGCTTTTTTTCGCTTTTTTATCCAAATCAAATCCTTTGCTGATGTTCAGGAATCTATCCATCCTACTTTTTATTACAGTATCGGGCTTTTTGCATGCGCAATCCGCGTGGTCAGATGTTGCCGAACAAAATATTCCGCAGTCCGGCGAACGCCGCATCGTTCCGCAGGTGTATCGCACGGTAAGCCTCGACCTGAAAGTGCTGCAACCCGTGCTCGCGGGCGCTCCGGAGCGGTTCACGCCGGCAGCGGCAAAAAACGATCTGCCGGTTATCGATCTCCCGATGCCTGATGGAAGCACCAGCAGCTTTCGTTTGACCGAATCGCCGGTCATGGCGCCTGAACTTCAATCGAAATACCCGGAAATCCGCACTTATACGGGATATGGCATCGACGATCCCACGGCCTTTGTCAAATGCGACCTGACGCCGCAGGGTTTTCACGCCATGGTGCTGTCAGCCGTTCACAGCACGGTGTTTATCGACCCTTACAGCGTGGGTGATCTCGATAATTATGTTGTGTATTATAAAAAGGACTATGCTGCGCCGGATAAGCAGTCGTTTGCCTGTGAATCTGTGGCCAGTGATTTAAAGGAAATTACTTTAAACGGAACGGGAGCGAAATTGCAGGGCGACTGCCAGTTGCGCAAATACCGCCTGGCCCTGGCCTGCACCGGGGAATATTCCGTTTTCCAGGGTGGCACAAAAGCGCTTGCACTCGCCGCCATGAACACGACCATGAACCGCGTAAACGGCGTGTATGAAAAAGATCTGGCCATCACGATGCAGATCATCGGCAATACTGACCTGCTGATCTACCTGAACGGGGCGACCGATCCGTACAGCAACGGCAATGCCGGAACAATGCTCAACGAAAACCAGTCGAACTGCACCACGGTGATCGGTTCGGCCAATTTCGACATCGGGCACGTGTTCGGTACCAACAGCGGCGGCATCGCCGGTTTGGGCGTAATTTGCAGAAACAACAGCAAGGCGCAGGGTGTGACCGGCAGCGGCGCTCCTACGGGCGACCCCTTCGATATCGATTATGTGGCGCACGAAATGGGACACCAGTTTGGGGGAGACCACACATTCAACGGCACTGCCGGATCGTGCAGCGGCAATTCCAATACATCGACTGCCGTAGAGCCCGGCAGCGGCTCGACCATTATGGCTTATGCCGGCATTTGCAACGCCCAGGATATTCAGGCGAACAGCGATGATTACTTTCATGCCATCAGCATTCAACAGATCAATACCTATACGATCAATGGAACGGGTAACACCTGCGCCGTAATCATGGCATCGGGCAACAATAACCCGACCGTGGATGGTGGCGCAGACTATATTATACCCAAATCCACTCCATTCGCGCTTACGGCCACCGGAAGCGACCCCAACGGCGACATGCTCACCTATTGCTGGGAGGAGATGGATGCGGCTATTTCAACTTCACCGCCGGTATCTACCAGCACGACAGGGCCATTGTTCCGCTCCTTTAAAGGCACCGCTTCTCCGACGCGATATTTTCCGCGTCTTTCCGATCTGGTGAACAACACGAATTATGCCTGGGAAAAACTGCCCAGCGTTGCGCGAAACATGAAATTCAGGGTGCTGCTCCGCGATAACCACGCCGGCGCCGGCTGCACTGACGAAGACGATGTATTGGTTACGGTGGCCGGTACTGCCGGGCCTTTTGTGGTGACAGAACCGAACACGAACGTTTTGTGGTATGTCGGCGAGGTAAAAACCGTCACCTGGGACGTCAGCAGCACCGACGTAGGGCCGGTAAATTGTGCCAATGTGCGCATCCTGCTTTCTACCGACGGTGGATTTACCTACCCGGTGGTATTGGCGGCCGGCGTGCCCAACAACGGCTCTGCGAATGTGATCGTACCGGACAACCTTTCCAATACCTGCCGGGTAAAGGTGGAAGCGGTAGGCAATGTTTTCTTCGACATTTCCAACCAGAATTTCCGCATCCAGCTGCCGCCCGTGCCCACATTCACCCTGAATACCAACCCCGGCTCGGCACAGGTATGTGCGGGCGACTCTCTTTTCTTCACAACTACGGTCGGCTCTATACTCAGTTTCACAGACTCCGTTCAATTGGCCTTAAGCGGCTTCCCGGCGGGTGCAACCGTGGAGATCAGCCCCAACCCGGTAGTGCCCGGCAACAATGCCACGATAACGATTTCCGGTCTGACGCCAGCCATGGAGGGCACGTATGCCATGGGAATACAGGGAACCTCAGGCGTCATCGTGCAAAACTCCAGCGTTCAATTGTCAGTACTGCCCGGCGCACCGGCAGCTACTGCCGCTATCAGCCCTGCCGATGGCGCTGACGGTCAGCCCCTGACCGTCAACCTCCTGTGGAATTCCGCCGCATTTGCAGCAAACTATAACGTAGATGTGGCCACCAGTCCGTCATTCTCTGCCGGTTCTTTGGTGAACAGCCAGTCCGTGGCCGCTAACACCATACAATTGTCCGGACTTCAATCAGGCAAGGTGTACTACTGGCGGGTACGGGCGGCGAACCTTTGCGGTGAAAGTGCTTACTCTGCCACAAGTGCTTTTCAAACAGCCAATCTGGATTGTGGCCAGACGTTTTCGAGCACGGATGTGCCTAAAACCATCCCGAGTAATTCGATCAGCACGATCTCTTCGGTATTGAATATTCCGGTAGATAAAACGATCGCCGACGTTAACGCAAGCATCCAGGCCACGCACAGCTATGTAGGCGATCTCGACGCCCACCTGGTGGCGCCCAACGGAGCGATTATCGTGCTTTTCGATCGGCCCGGGTATCCCGGCACTACATTCGGTTGTTCCGGCAACAACGTAGAACTTGTCCTTGATGATCAGGCTGCCCTGGATGCAGCCGCGCTGGAATCTTCCTGCGCAAACCCTCCGCCGGCGCTCAACGGCATCTACCAGCCGATCAATCCGCTTGCGGTGATGAACGGGCAGAGCGCGAAGGGAAACTGGACAATGGTCGTTACGGATAATTATGCCCAGGACGGAGGCAGCCTGAACGCGTGGGGCCTGACATTTTGTTTTGCAGATTCCATCCCCACAGGTACACTGACTACCAATACACCACTGATCGTGGGGTCCGGCACCAGCGGTACCATCCTGAACAGCAACCTGGCGCTGACGCTTTCCGGCACTGCCGGCCAGGGCACGTTCACCCTGCTGGGTTTGCCCCAACACGGCATGCTTACCCTGAACGGCGACACACTTCAGACGGGTGACACCTTTACACAAGCCGATATAGATGCAAATATTCTGGTCTACCACAATAACGGAGACTCTGCAACAGAAGATGACTTTCTTTTCGATGCCCAGGACCAGAATAACTACGCGTGGCTGCACAATGCTACTTTCCATATCGTCATCGTACAGAACAACCTGGCTGCGACGGCTGAGCAGACACAGGCAATTTTGTGTCACAACGGCGCCACCGGAGAAATCACGGTCGCAGCCTCCGGTCTCGACGGGCAGTATATGTACAGCCTGAACGGCGGCAGCAACCAAAATTCCAATGTATTCAGTGGTCTGCCTGCGGGCGACTATACCGTCGTCGTTACGGGGCAATACGGATTTACGACCACAACGAATACCGTTACTGTGGACGATGCCGTCGCTATTTCGATCAACACCAGCGTCGTAAACGACAGCGTTACAGTATTGAGCACCGGCGGTAACGGTGCGTTCCAGTATAGCATCGACGGCGTCAGTTTCCAGGCTGACAGCATTTTTGTAAACCTTGCCAACGGGTTTTATACGGTGACTGTGATGGATGGAAACGGATGCACCGCAACGGCGCAGTTCTTCGTGGCCGTGAATACAATGATCGCCAACCTGATGGTGGAAAATCAGGTAAGTTGTTTCGACGGAAACGACGGGGTAATCATAGTTGGTGTGGCTGGCGGACAGGCGCCTTTCCTGTACAGCCTGAACGGTGGAACTTTCCAGCCTGAAAACACATTTACCGGCCTGGCAGCGGGCACCTATTCTGTAGAAGTAAAAGATAATCAGGGCTTTAGTGTTATAACAAATGAAGTTACAATTACAGCGCCCCAGGCTATCTCGGTATCCGCAAGCGTAAATCTGAACATGATCACCGTCACGGCATCCGGCGGAACAGGGGCATTGAAATACAGCCTCGACGGGATGAATTTCCAGACCGGCAATACGTTCGGAAATCTTGCCAACGGCGATTATACCGTGACGGTGCAAGACGGAAACGGCTGTACCACAACAGCTTCGGCAACGGTGGCTGTACCGCCGCTCGCAATCGTTTCCATACAGGCAACCCAGCCGATCCTTTGCAATGGAAATTTGACCGGCGTGGAAGTCTCCGCTACAGGCGGGATTCCACCCTACCAATACGCCCTCGATAACGGAGCATTTCAAAACAGTCCGGTTTTTAACGGTGTGAGCGGCGGAGCACATACCATCAAGGTGAAGGATGCTGTCGGCAGCATCGTCCAGTCAACCGGTTTTACCGTTCAACAACCGGCTCAATTGGTTGCATCTGTGACAGTTACAGGTAACGATGCGGAATTTTCAGCCGCCGGAGGCACGGCCCCCTACACATTCGCTTTTAACGGACCGAACCCTCCGGTAAATCTGCCCAACGGCAACTATTCGTTCACTGTTACGGATGCCAACGGCTGCACGGATGTGGAAACGTTCAGCGTCAACATCCCGCCGCTGACACTCACGGGGACAATAGTAAGCATTGACAATTGCAACGCGGAGGCTGTTATCGAACTGACAGCCAGTGGCGGCGAGCCGCCATACGAATACTCCCTGAACGGCGGGCCCTTCCAGGCCTCGGCAATATTTACGGTATTCCCCGGCCCCAATTCGGTACGGGTACGCGATGTAACAGGTACGATCGTCCAGATACCGGTGCCTATCCAGCTCAATCCGCCGGTGCAGCTCAGCGCCTCCGTTTCAACGGATACCGTTTTTGCTTCCGCACAGTTTGGCACCCTGCCGTACCAGTTTTCGGTGAACGGATCACCATACCAGTCGTCACCTGTGTTTCCCGGAGTGCCTAATGGCGACGTTGCAGTCGTGGTGCTTGATGCCAACGGATGCACAGACACCGTGTTTGTGATCGTAACGGCTACGGTCGAGCCCACAACGGCATGGGGGCTCCTCGTATCGCCCAATCCTTCCACCGGAACATTCAGGCTGAGTATTCAGGACGCACCCGCACAGTTGCAGGCCGAAGTATTCGACGCAATGGGTCGAAATCTCCGGTCGCTGCACTTCACGTCACTGGCAGGGCCGTTCAACACAACGCTGGATTTGCAGGACCTGCCGCAGGGGACGTATTTGCTTCGCCTCACCGACGGCAAAAACTGGGGCAGCGTGCGCTTGAGTATCGTCCGGTAAGGAGGCAGATTGAGAAGGGTTTAAACTATTGATTATCAATAATATACCAACCCTTCTCAATTTTCTCAGCCGAATTATGTGAGATAGCATCCATTTGGTTAACGAACAACCATGCAGATTACATTTATTCACGAACGCCGGGGCTTCCGCGCTGACCTTTCACAGCCAATCGACCTGTCTATACCCCTTCGGCAGGGGTTGGACAATCCCAATTGTTTTTATGCCCCGCCGGTTGATTTCTGGCCTGTGGAAGCGGGCAGTTTTATCGGCAGCACGGCCCGGGGCGGACCGGTTAATTTTTTCAACGTCACGTTCAATCCCCACGGCAACGGGACGCATACGGAATGCGTGGGGCATATCGCCAAAGAACGCTACGTGTTGCGGGATTGCCTGCTGGAAGCACATTTCAGGGCAAAACTGGTCAGCCTTTATCCGCAAAAAACAGCGGACGGCGACCGGGTCCTGTTCCAAGGCCAAATAGAGGATGTATTGGCAAAAAATGAAGTCGAGGCCCTGATTATCAGAACATTACCCAACGATAGCCTGAAACAGCGAACCAATTATTCGGGCGCCAATCCGCCCTATTTGCACCATGAAGCGGCACGGTACATCGCTGAATGCGGGGTGCAACACCTGTTGCTGGATCTGCCGTCCGTCGACCGGGAGGAGGATGGCGGGCAATTGCTGGCGCACCGGGCATTCTGGCAGTACCCGGATGCCGTGCGAAAGCATTGCACAATCACTGAAATGATCTATGTGCCGAATGAAATCAGGGACGGCGTCTACCTGCTCAACCTGCAAACGGCGTCTTTCGACCTCGATGCAAGCCCTTCCAAACCAGTGATTTTTGCAATAGAAGAGATATGATTTCTCAAGGTTACAGGGTTACAGGGTTACAAGGTTTCAGGGTTACTATACGACTTATCTAAAGAGTAATAACAACCTTGTAACCCTGAAACCCTCAACCCTGTAACCTTCAAATAACCTCCTGAATTCAAAGCACCCCGTTATACGTCCGGTAAATGACGGCTGTGCAAACTTCGCCGACAATGCGAAGGGTATTTTTATCGATAGCGTCCATATTATCATCGTGCGTATGCCAGTGGGCAACAAATCCCGAACGGGTGCCACCGGGCCGGCTGATAATATCGATCATTGGTATGCGGGCATTCGAAATGACAAAATAGTGGTCGTCGGTCACGGGAGAGCCGTTTTCTTCCACGAACACATTGCTGTAACCCAGGGAAGCTGCCGTCGACCATACTTTTTGTACGATACCCGGTGCAGCCTGCATGGAAATACCTTCCTTTTGAAATTTAGGATTGGCGCCACCCACCATATCGAGCAGAATGCCGAATTGCGGCATGTAGCCGGGCCGGTGCAGGTTTTTTGACCAGTATTGCGCGCCGAGGCACCATGTCTGGCTGTGATCCTGGCCGTCATCGGCATCGTTGCCCTGGTCTTCGGCATCGAAGCAGATCAGATCCACACCGATGTCGACCGGTTGTTCCTTCAGAAGTCGCGCTATTTCAAGCAAAATACCAACACCGCTGCCACCGTCGTCGGCGCCCAGTATGGGTTTGTTTTTGTCTTTCGTATCCTGATCTGCCTGAAAACGGCTGTCCCAGTGCGCGGCGATCAGAACGCGGCGCGGGTTTTCAGGATTCGATTGCGCAATGATGTTGTTGCCGTCGAATGTGCCGCCTTTATAATGCGGCGCCTGGAATTTCTGCTCTATCACCGTCATGCCGTGTCTTTTAAATTCGCCGACAATCCAGGCCGCACACTTGCGATGCGCTTCGGTATTGGGTACCCGGGGGCCGAATGCCACCTGTTTTTTTACGGCTACAAAGGCGGAATCAGTGTTAAAGACGGGTATGGGGACCTGTTGGACAGGCGGATGTGCGGCTTGAGAGGCCGAAGGCTGGACTTCCGGTTTATTGTTGTTATCAGACTTACACTGCGGAAGAGAGATCAGCAGATAGGAGGCTGCAAACACCAGGAGCAACGCCAGTGCAATTTTTTGACGTGAGTTTTGAAATGACATTTTGAATGCTGTAGTAAGATAATTTTACCGCAAAGAACGCTAAAAACCGCCGACTTCTTTTCCAACTCATTTCTTTACTTGACAAAGTTGCCTGAAAAGAAGCCCCGAAGGGCGCTTGCATCAGGTGGCAGGCGCCTTTTTCTGTTTTTCAGAAAAAAACTCCACTATCCGAAATCCGTACTGTGTCTGCGCTACGTAAATGATGGCGTTCTCAATCAAATACATTTCACAACAGACTAATCACACAACAATGAAATCAATGTTCAAAAATGCCGGCCTCGCAATCATTATGATGTTTGCCGCTTTCTCGCTCCAGGCACAAAAAACCGGCAAAACCGTACAGGTGGGTGGTGAAGCGATGTATCCCATGAAAAACATCGTTGAAAACGCCGTCAATTCCAAAGCCCACACCACGCTGGTCGCCGCCGTAAAAGCCGCCGGACTGGTAGAAACGCTGCAGGGCGCCGGTCCGTTTACGGTTTTTGCCCCGGTGAACGACGCTTTTGAAAACCTGCCTACCGGCACGGTGGAAACGCTCCTGAAACCGGAAAACAAGGCAACGCTCACGAAGGTGCTCACCTACCACGTGGTAGCAGGCAAGTACGATTTCAAGGCCCTTGCTGCCCGGCTGAAAAAGGGTGAAAACACGCTGAAAACGGTCAGCGGCGGTACGCTCACATTCATGATGAACGGTTCGCACAACATCGTCGTGAAGGATGAAAGCGGCAATACGGCAAACATCAACACCTACGATGTGTATCAGTCAAATGGCGTGATCCACTCGGTAGATGCCGTGCTCTTGCCCAAAATGTAATATTGCTTTTTACCCGAATGAATTAACACTCGTTGAAGAGGGGCCCAAAAGGTCCCTTTTCTATTTTGAGGGCTCCTGTTCTTCGGTTTTATCATTCCGGTGCCAGCTCAGAGCGCCGGAAGGGCATTGTTCAACCTGAGCGATGATCGCTTCCGTATCGGCGCCATCCATATCGATCCAGGGGTGTTTGCGCGGATCGAAAACCTGCAACAGGCCGCGCCAGCACAGCGTTGAATGGATACAAACATCCGGTTTCCAGACTATGGTAATGTCGTCGTTTGAGTAGTGCTTTTCCATGGAGTTGTTTTTTCCCGCAGATCACGCAAATTTCGCAGATTTATCATTAAAATCTGCGTCATCCGCGAAATTTGCGGGAAACCAAAACACCTAGCCTTAAACAATTCCCCAAGTGCCTAAATCACACAAACCCAACAGAAAAATCTGCGTCATCCGCGAAATCTGCGGGAAACCTAAAACACCTAAGCCTTAAACAATTCCCCAAGTGCCACAAATCACACAAATCCCGCTGAAAAATCTGCGGGAAACCCTAAAACTCGTTGCCGAATGCAAAGTCCGGCTTGCGGTCCGTCCAGCGACCGCGCGTGAAATCGGGAAATGCCTGCGGACTGCTGCCAGTGGCAATGCTCGCCTCGGAAAGCGGCGTGATGGCAAGCCAGGTGGCTGCGTCATAAACATCTATCTGCGGCGCGATATTTCGCCTGGCCGACTCTACGAAGTGGTTGAAAACGAAAAAATCCATGCCACCATGACCGGCGGCTTTCGCATCATCCCCGTATTTTTTCCAGAGCGGGTGATCATACCTGTCAAGCCAGGCCTGGGCTTCTTCCCAACTGTGCGCTTTGGTCTTTCCGGCAATGTGGAGGCTTTTGTTCACATCCATCCAGATACCGCCGGTACCCTGCACCCGGAATCCCAGCGAATAGGGGCGCGGCAGTCCGGTGTCGTGCGACAACAGAATCGTTTCGCCGTTGGAGGTTTTGATGATCGTGGTGACCACATCGCCGAGATTGAACAGCACTTTCGCGTTGGGATGCCCGGGCCCCCCTTTGGGGTGATTCACAATGTATTCGTGCAGCCCGCGTGCCTTGCTCGCCGTCGAAGTCAGGTGGAGGAAACGATTGCCGCGGTTGATATTGGTCATCATGGCAACCGGGCCTACGCCGTGGGTGGGATACAGATCTCCGTTTCGATGGACTGAGTGTTTGGTGCGCCATTTAGCTTCGCTAAACCCTTTTTCGCCGAATTCCACACCCGAATCATAGGGCGTGACGCCGTCGTTGAATTTGACACCGCGCAGGTCGTGCTGGTAGCCGCCTTCGAGGTGGATGAGTTCGCCGAAAAGCCCTTCTCGCACCATTTGCATGACTGCCATCACATCGCGGCGGTAGCACACGTTTTCAAGGAACATCAGGTGCGAGCCCGTGGCTTCCTGCGTATTCACCAGTTGCCAGCATTCGTCGAGCGAAAAACCGCCGCAGACTTCCGTGCCAACGTATTTGCCGGCCTGCATGGCGGCGATGGCCTGCTGGGAATGCCATTCCCAGGGCGAGGCAATCACCACGGCATCAATGTTTTTGTCCTTCAGCAAATTGAGGTAGTCATGGTCGCCTTTATCGTAGACGTCCGGCTTTTTACCGCCTTTTTCCGAGATCAGTTTCAGGCAATCGGCCACCATGCGGGGATCGGGGTCGGCGATGGCCGCCACTTCGCAGTCGCTGCGAAGCAATGCTTCTTCAACGTGGTTTTGCCCTCGGAGGCCCGTGCCGATGAAGCCGATCCGCAGTCTGGAGTCCGAAGGCTTGCGTTTGGGCTGCGAAGAGCGGACGGCTGGTTCTTCTGCCCCTGTGATATTCGGCGCAATAAGCGCAGCGCCGGTAAGTGCTGTGTTCCGAAGGAAGGAACGGCGGTCGAGTTTGGCCATGCGATTTTTTAGGGCGAAATAAAAGGAAAAATGGGGAAAATGGTCTTGTCTGAATGACGGCGGAACAAAATCTGCACAACAGGATTCATCGTCCGGTACCGGTCGTCGCTTTGGCGGTATGACTACATTTGCTGATCTGCCTGTACCGACTTCGCTTTAAAGGTATTTGGCATGGCTATAGAACCGTGTTTCCGGATATCGGTCATCCGTCAATTGCATGGTTTATACAAATGCAGGCAATGCCGACCGGCACAGGTTCTTTAGCAGTCTTTGAAAATCTGAATTCCCTACTTTTGCTGCCCAAAGATGTAATCTTCAATCAACCGGTGATCGACAACCACATGTACAAACCGCTTTTCAAGATTCGCGAGAACGGCTATTTCGGCTTCATCGACGCGCAAGGCGTCGTGGTGATAGAACCGCAGTACCTGGAAACGGGCGAATTCCGAAACGGATTCACCGTCGTGCGGCTCAACGGACAGTGGGCGCTGATGGATATGCTGGGCCGTTTATTTATCAGGCGCCTTTACCGGACCGTCGGTCCGTTTGAGGAAGACCTGGCCCGGGTGCAGGTGGTGCAATCCTGGGGATACATCGACCGGCATGGAAAGGAGGTCATACCTCCCTTGTTCGAAGAAGCCGGTGACTTTTCGGAAGGCCTGGCGCCCGTTACTTTCGACAGCAAGGCTGGATTCATCGACCCTGAAGGACAATTTGCGATCAAGCCTGTTTTTTCGGGCACGGGCGTTTTCCGCAAGGGTCTGGCGCCGGCGGGTGAAAACGGTTTGTGGGGTTTTGTGGATACGAAGGGGCAATTTGCAATCAAACCGGCCTGGGACAGCGCACGATCTTTTCAGGGAAATCTGTCGGTGGTGACAAGGGGAAAACAATGGGGTCTCGTGGACAGGCAAGGCAAAGAACGGGTATCACCGCAGTTTGAATTCGTGCGCGGTCACGCGCATGGCGAATTTTTCGATGGCATGGCCCTCGCATACCGCGATGGCAAATACGGCTTTGTCAACCAGGATGGCGAGGTCGCGATAGAGCCTATTTTTGATCTTGCGGGCGATTTCGGGGAGGGTCTGGCACTGGTGGAAATCAACGGCGCATACGGATATATCGACAAAGAGGGCAAACTGGTCATTATGCCAAAGTTTGAGGATGCGGGCGTTTTCTCTGACGGACTGGCGCAGGTACGCATCGATGGGAAATGGGGCTATATCAATACAGACGGGCAGATCGCCATTCCCCCGGCATTCGACGAGGCTTCGCCATTCCGCGACGGGCTGGCACAGGTTGTTTCAGACGGCCGGTGGCAGTATGTCGACCGTTTCGGCGGGGTGGTTTGGCGCGAATGATGACCCGGCGGCAAAAAATATTTTGTCAGCCACCTTACATTTCAGCAATTCTTCCGGCCGGACCGCAAAAGCAGTCCGGCTTTCTTTTTTGGGCATTTTTGGGCGTTTTTTTAACATATTACAGTGATTTTGCATCTCTGGGCGGCGGGATTGTACGAAAATATATCTGTTAATAAAAACATAAATAAAAATTTTTTTTGTTAAAATTTCTTGTTGCGGCAGTACTGGCACATGGTTGGCAAGTCTTAACGTATGCACGGATGTTCCGACTATACATTTAACCAAATCCAATTGCCATGCGGCACCTACAAATTTTACTCCCTCTCGCTCTGATAATCCCACTTTTCGTTTCAGGGCAACGAATCAAACAAACCTACCAGTATGCCGAGATCACGGGCTACGTCGTCGACCGGGTATCCGGCGCGCCGCTGAGCCAGGCTATGGTAATCATTTACGACGACATGCTGATTGTGCCCCTGGCCATCACGGAGACGGACGCCGAGGGCGTTTTCTCTGCCCAGGTGCCAAAAGTCGAGCGCTACAAGGTTCTTTCCGATAAAGCGACTTTTTTCGAGCAGGAAACCGTGGTTACGAGTGAAAACATCGATAAAAAGGTAAGGCTGAAACTGGATCGCAAACCCGGTTATGTGTTCGATATCACCATATTCGACAAGGCCTTCGAACACAACACGATCAACACGCTCCGCGATTGCAAGGTGGAGATCTACAATAATACCACCGGCGAACAGGTGCTTAAAGTGGACAAGCTGCCAAAATCCACGTTCAACTTTTCCTTTGCCGAAGGCAACCACTACACCATGCTGGTGCGCAAGCAGGGCTACCTGAACCGCCGAGTCGAAGTATATGTCAACGTCAACGGTTGCATTCTTTGCGTAGACGGGATGGGCGTGAAAGAACCCGATATCGTGCCGCTGATGTCGCACGGCAACGAAGTGGGCTATTTTCTCGGCGCCATCGACCTGGATTCACTCTCCATCGGCAAGCGCTTTCAACTGAAAAATATCTACTACGATTTCAACAAATGGGACATTCGTCCGGAAGCCGCTAAAAACCTGAACAAATTGGCAGAGTTCTTGAAAGACAATCCGGGACTGAAGTTTGAACTTGGTTCGCATACCGATTCCCGCGGCTCTGATGATTACAACCTGACCCTTTCGGAAAAACGCGCCAAGTCTGCTGTCGATTACATGGTTAGCAATTTTGGAGTAGCCCCCGAATCAATTACCTCGAAAGGCTACGGAGAAACCCAACTGATCAACAAATGCGACGACGGAGTACCCTGCTCGGAATACGAACACCAACTCAACCGCCGCACCGAAGTGAAGATTACCGGATGGAACGATAAAGACCCGCTCTGGGACCGCAGCCTGAAGGAGATCATCGAAGACAAAACCTTGTACCAGAAAGTGATAGAACAGGAAAGACGCCAAAAAGCCAAATTGCTTACAAGCCGCAAATAAACCAATTCACATCCACCGATTTTTTCAATCCGCCAAATCTGATTACCATGAATGCCATCCTGAATTTCAAAAATCTTTTCGCTTGCTCGCTCCTCCTGTCGGCAACGGTCGCTTCTGCGCAAAACGAAATTCAATCAACCCGCACCGACGATAAGTACGGCAATACGACCGTTATCTATACGAAAGGCAAGCCTGCCGACGACATGGCGATACTCGCCCAGTTGGACGATTCCTACGGCATCGGCGACGTGATCCGCATCACCGAGGCAACGCCCCAATCCAATGCTTCGCAAATGGTGGCTTCTACCGACGACGCCATGATGTTTGCAAGCGAGAAAAAAGCGCCGGTCTATAAATCCCCTTCCAAAACGATGGTCGTAAAAACTACGCCGAAAGCGGTGCAACCCGAGAAAAAACCGGTAGCAGAGCCCGTCGTTGTCAAGCAAAAAGTAACCGCGCCGGTTGCCAGGGTCGCTCCGAAAATGATGAAAAAGGGCGTCGTCTACCTTCTCGAAAAAGTGTACTTCGATACCAACAAATCCGAAATCAAGGATGGAAGCGACGATGAACTCGGCAGCGTGCTGGCATTCATGGAAGACCATCCGGAAGCAGTGATCGAGGTGCGCGGACACACCAACAACCTGATGTGGCCCAACGCTGACTTCGCCAATGAACTGTCGACCGGCCGTGCCAAAGCAGTAGCCGACTGGCTGATCTCCAACGGCGTAGATGCCAGCCGCATTCAATACAAAGGCTTCGGCTGGACGATGCCGATCCTTCCGAACATCAACGCGGAAGGCCGCAAGAAAAACCAGCGCGTCGAAGTGAAAGTCCTGAGCATGTAAAAACAAACAGGGCGGAAATGATTTCCGCCTGCATAAGAAATATCGGACGAAGGTTTTTTTCCGGACTCCGATCCTTCCATGAGGTTTAGATAGATCCGTCTTGCGGCACAGGCTGTGAGGCGGATTTTTTTATTATTTACCCTGCGGCTGCCACCCAACGGGCGCGTGCCCGGGTCGGCTTTGAAAACTTCATCATATTCTGCATTTCCGTTCAGAACCCGGCGCGGCCAGTTTTGAAAATTTTCAATACGGCTCTAATGCGCCTCCAGCCAGTTTTCGCCTTCGCCCATTTCCACCAGGATCGGCACTTTCAGGTTAGGGATGGCGTTCTGCATTTTTTCTTTGATGATCGGCTTCAGGCGCTCGATTTCATCTTTACGCACATCAAACACAAGCTCATCATGTACCTGGAGTATCATGTTGGAGCGAAAACCGCCGGCTCGCATGGCCTCGCGGATGTGCACCATAGCCACCTTGATCAGGTCGGCGGCCGTACCCTGGATCGGCGTGTTGATCGCGATGCGCTCGCTCATGGATCGCATCATGCCGTTGCGGCTGTTGATGTCGCGCAGGTAGCGGCGGCGGCCCAGCAAGGTCTCGACGTAGCCGTTGGTGCGGGCGAATTCCACCGTGCTGTCCATGTACTTTTTCAGACCGGAATATTCGCGGAAATAGTTCTCTATCAACTCTTTGGCTTCGGGGCGTTTGATACCCAGCTGGTTGGACAGGTTGCTGGCGCCCGCGCCGTATATGATGCTGAAATTCACGGTTTTGGCGGCCCGGCGCTGATCGGGCGTGACCTTGTCCAAAGGCACGCTGAAGACTCCCGCGGCAGTAGCGAGGTGGATGTCCAGCCCTTTTTGAAATGCATCGAGCATGGCTTCGTCTCCGCTGATCTCGGCGATCAGGCGCAGTTCGATCTGGGAGTAATCCGCCGAAAGCAGCAGATGTTCGCTGTCGCGCGGTATGAAAGCCTCGCGCACCTTGCGCCCTTCGGCAGTGCGAATGGGAATGTTTTGCAGGTTGGGGTTCTGGCTGCTGAGGCGGCCCGTGGCTGCCAGCGCCTGGTTGAACGAGGAATGTACCCGCCCCGTGCGCGGGTTGATCAGCGCGGGCAGCGCATCCACGTACGTGCTTTTGAGTTTCATCAGGCCGCGGTGGGAAAGGATGTCCGCACAAATGGGGTATTGATTGGACAACTCGGTCAGCACGTCTTCGTCGGTGCTGTACTGACCCGATTTCATTTTTTTACCGGGGTAAGGCAGTTTAAGGCGGTCGAACAACGCCTCGCCCACCTGTTTCGGGCTGGCGACGTTGAAGGGAAAACCGGCCTCGTCCAGTATTTTCTTTTCGAGATTGGCAATCGAAACAGCCAGCTCTTTGGAGTATTCGCCCAAAAAATCGGGGTCGATCCGCACACCTGCGTGCTCGATATCGGCAAGCACCTGCACCAGCGGGGTCTCCACTTCGCGGAAGAGTTTGACAAGGCCCGGCCCGCCCGCTTCGAGTTTTGGCGCCAGATAATCGCGCAAGCGGATGGTGACATCGGCGTCCTCGGCGGCGTAATCCTTGATCTTTTCAATCGGCACATCGCGCATAGTGCCTTGCTGTGCGCCTTTTTTGCCTATAAGTTCCTCGATTTTGACGGTGGCGTAGTGCAGGTAGGTTTCCGCCATGTAGTTCATGTTGTGGCGGAGTTCGGGTTCGAGCAGGTAATGCGCAAGCATGGTATCCCAGAGGGGGCCGCGCACATCCACACCGTAGTTTTTCAGGACGATGATGTCGTATTTGAGGTTTTGGCCGATTTTTTCAATTTGCTCGTTTTCAAATATTTGTCTGAACTCATCGACGATTTTTTGCGCTTCTGCCCGGTCGGCGGGAATGGGCACGTACCATGCTTCATGGGCTTTTACGGCAAAGGAAAAACCCACGAGGTCGGCCTGCGCCGCTTCGAGAGCGGTCGTTTCGGAGTCGTAGCAAACGGAGGGCGATGCCGACAATAATTTGATCAGTTCGCGCCTTTTTTCCGGCGTATCGGCGAGGTGGTAGGTATGGTCTGTGTTGTGGATATTGTATTCGGCGGCGCGATGGGCCTGGCTGTCCATGATACCGCCCGTAGGGATGGGTTGGGCATCAGGGTCGTCGCCAAACAGGCTGCCCTGGGCACTTTGTCCGCCAGATGCCTTTGCCGTTGTTTTCTTTCCGGGACTTCCGGTTGTTTGCCCTGAAGCGACTTCCGGACTTGCTCCAGCCCAGGGGCTCCGCAAAATTGCATCCGCTAAAGTTTTGAATTCCAGTTCTTTAAAAAGTTCGATGAGTTCTTCGCGGTTGAAGGGTTCGATCTCGAATTCCTTGTCGTCGAACCGGATGGGAGCGTTTGTATCGATGGTGGCGAGCCATTTGGACAAAATGGCCTTTTCGCCGTGGGTCTGCACGATCTCCTGTTGTTTTCCCTTCAGTTTGTCGGTATTGGCGAGCAGATTTTCAACAGAGTCGAATTCTTCCAAAAGTTTGGTGGCGGTTTTTTCGCCGATGCCCGGCAGGCCGGGTATGTTATCCACCGCATCGCCCATGAGACCAAGCATGTCGATCACCTGGTCCACGCGCTTGATGCCCCAGCGCTCGCAGACCTCCTTTTGCCCCCATATTTCCACGTCATTACCCTGCCGGCCGGGTTTGTACAGGAAAATACGCTCGTCGACCAACTGGCCGAAATCCTTGTCCGGCGTAACCATATACACTTCATAGCCTTCTTTTTCCGCCTGTTTTGCCAGGGTACCGATCACGTCGTCGGCTTCGTAATTGGGCACGCACACGACGGGCAGGTTCATGGCCCGCACGATCTTTTCCACCCACGGGATACCGAAAGAGATATCCTCCGGCTGCGCCTCGCGGTTGGCCTTGTACGGTTCGTACTTTTCGTGGCGGAATGTGCCGCCCTTCGGGTCGAACACGACGGCGATATGGGTCGGTTTTTCTTTTTGCATCATATCCCACAACGTGCGCATAAAGCCCTGAATAGCAGACACATTCCAGCCTTTGGAATTGATGAGCGGGCGTGTGATAAAGGCAAAATGCGCCCGGTAGATGAGGGCGTGACCGTCGAGGAGGAAGAGTTTTTTATTTGTCATTACGTCATTTTCGTCATTGCGTCATTGGGACGCATTCGTGTGAACCGGGCTGCAAGTTAGGGGAAAAAACTATTTTTTGTTTTAAAATCTCATCCTGTCATGCAGAGCGAAGCAAAGCATGGCGGGTTACCTTGCGCGACTTGTGAAATAGTCCGCAATACGTTTTTTCGGAAAACCCCCGAGTTAGAAGCCTTCTACGGAAAGAAAGAGGATCCTGGAAAAAGCTGTATCCTGCGTTAGGAGTGTCGCGTTATTTTCAATGGCAGAAGCGGCGATGATGGCGTCGGGCAATTTTACACTGCTGGGCTTCCTGATTTCAATGATCCTGGCGAGCATTTTGTCGTCAGCAGCCTGTAAGTCAATCATTTCTACACGGTTTTTGAATTGCCGGAACAGGGCTTCGTCTTGAGATGTGAGGCCGGAGAACGACAAAAACTCCAATTCGGTAATAACAGAAATACCAACCCAGGATGCCGATTGCAAGATTTGAATCAGGAAAGCGTCGCCTTTGAGCAAGGCGACGACGGCATTCGTATCGAGCAGGAATCTACCATTCATCGCGCAGTTTGCGTTGTTCGGCTACCACATCGCCCTGCCATTCAAGCTTGCCCGCCAGGTCGGAAAAATCATACGTCGGCTTTCGTCCGTTTTTCACCGGAGCGGCAGGTGCTTGCACAATTTTTACATAGTCGAGGCTTTGCAATACTTGCAGCAAAGCGGCGTACTTGCTTTCCTCGACGTTCAGAATGACTTGTTGCATGGCATTTATTTGAGACAAATATAGGTTTATTTGTTGAATAATGCTTCATGCTGAGTCTCTGCAAAATAATCGCGCAAAATCCTGTGCCGGAAGCGCCGGGTGACGCCACACAGTTCTATTCTGATGTGCCGTAGGTTTATTTCTATAATCGGCAGTTGTGGCATGAATTCAACGCCCTTGTTTTCCGCGGAAAACAACGGCGTTGAAATCATGCCACAACTGCCGATTATAGAAATAAACCAACCGCACAACAGAATAGAACTGTGTGGCGTCACCCCGC
>JAKOXM010000471.1 GCA_029781095.1 Bacteroidota bacterium | reverse complement strand
CCCCAAATGCTCTTAAACGATCTGCTTATGCGCCTGATGTTATTATTGCTGGTTGTCGCCACAGTTTATTGCTGTACAGAACCTGCGGAATCCCGTTTTGACAAGGTTGCACGCGCTTACTGTGAATGCACCGGAAAACTGGTCGACCTGAACCAGCAAACGGCCGCTTTGGCTACCGATTCCAGTGCGCAGGTTACTTTTCAGGAAAACCTGCGGCGGATTCAGGATGAATACGAAAAAGCCAAATTGTGTAACGCGACAATTGTAGCGCAGTTCGGCAAATTAAGAACCGCTGAACTCGACTCGCTGAAAACCATTTTGGCGAAGGGAAACTGCCCCGATCTTTCAAGGCAGGATGATTTGTTAAAAGAAATGCTTGGCGAATAAATTTTTCACCCTTCTATCCGAAACCTGTTATGGCTCTGATCTCATTGGAAGGAATGCGGTTTCACGCTTACCACGGCGTTTACGAAGCGGAAAAAACGCTTGGTAACGAATATGTTGTGGATATCGTCGTCAATACAAATACGGAAAAAGCAGTGAAGGACGACAAGGTGGAACTGACGATGAATTATGAAACCATCTATCAGATATGCCGGCTCGAAATGGAGCAACCCCGCAAACTCATCGAGACGGTGGCAGCCGGTATTGTAAAGCGGATGAAGTTTCAGTTTCTGGAAATGCAGGCGCTCCGCGTTAGGGTCACAAAACTCAACCCTCCCGTCGGCGGACGTGTGCAATCGGCCTGGGTACAGGAAGAGCATGATTTCATAAAGGAATGTCCGCGCTGCAAAAAGAAATTTATCAGCTACGACGATGACTGCTGGAAAAAATTTCCCAACCTCCATCCGGCTACGAAAGAAACCCTGGAAAGGCAGTTCAACAACAAATGTCTTTGCGATGCCTGTCTGAAATTTTATGTAGGCGAGCTGCAGACAACCGATTTAAGGAGATTGTAAAGGAGATTGCTCAGGCAAGTTCCGATAATACGAATTCCTCCCATGCAGCCGCGCAGGTTTCACCGTCGTCAGAGAGGCCCTGCAACACGACAGGTGCAATCGAATTCACTTTCTCCTGCACGGCAGGTATTTCTATTTTGATATAATTGTCCGTAAAACCGGTCATCATGCCGGCTTCCTTGTGCTGCTCGAACAGTACCGGCCGAACGGTATTCAGATGCAACCTGTAAAACTCCCGGCGCTTCATTTCTGACAGTCCGCGCAAGGCCTGATTGCGTCGACGCCGTTCTTCCACGGGCACCGCCCCTGGCATTTCGGCAGCCGGCGTGTTGGCGCGTTCGGAATATGTGAACACATGAAGGTAGGACACGTCCAGGTTTTGCAAAAAACGATACGTTTCCAGGAAATCAGCCTCCGTTTCGCCCGGGAAACCGACAATCACGTCACAGCCGATACAGGCATGTGGCATCAGTTTTTTGATCGTTTCCACCCGCCCGGCGTACAAATTGCGCCGGTAGCGGCGGCGCATATCGCGAAGTTGCTTGTCGTTGCCCGACTGCAGGGGTACGTGAAAATGTGGCATAAACCGCCTGCTGCCCGCTACAAACCGGATCACTTCGTCGGTCAACAGATTGGGTTCGATGCTGCTGATGCGGAAACGGGCCACCAACCGGCCAGGCCAGCAGCGTGG
>JAKOXM010000468.1 GCA_029781095.1 Bacteroidota bacterium | reverse complement strand
AGGTATTCAGTTTTGATGTCCAACCACGGTAATTGTCACCTGAATCATTACCGGAGCCATTGAATGGACGTTCCAGTAATTTGTAATCAATCCAATGATCATTTTCCCAGGTGGTCACCCATATTGTCAAATCACCTCGCCATGTGTGTTTAACTTCGGAATAAATCTCCACTCCGGTTATCACTGCACTTGCAGGTGCCCCCGATGTTGTAAGAGTGACAGATTCCCCTGTGGAATTATTGTCAGGGATTGGAATAGAAACATTAGCATATTTTTCAAGTACTCCAGTTGCCGCTGACGCGCTGAAGCCAACGAGAATTGAGCATGCCAGAAAGAAAAATAATACATAACGACTTTTCTGCGAAAAATCTAGCAATTTTCTTGATAAATTAGTTTGAACCTTGTGTTTTTGAAGCTTTTTCATTCTCTTTTCCTTTCTTTAATTTCAGTTCAGGATGGAAAACCACGGTGTAGACGTATATTTACAAATAGGCTGTTAATAATATTTTGTCTCTTTCTGGTCGATGGTTAATTCGGTTTTATTTTTATAGAAAAGCCAGTGTGCTCTTCATGAGGTTAAGCATTTATGGCAAAAATATCCAATATCCTTTACCGGCTTTCAAGTGGTATTCATTATTAAATATTTCCGGTTGTCGGTATCCCTGCTGTGTCCACTCCCAGGCCGCAAAATTCGAACACGGGACATTTATGTCGCTTATTGGTCCGGCAAAATTCCAACCTGGTGCAAGCGCGAGTTCGTTGTCTCTGACGATGGTTCCATCGATGGTTAATTCGGTATTGTTTCCGCAGAAAAGCCAGTATGCTTTTCCTGGGGTTAGTGTGCCTGGCTGTTCATAGCTGCTTCCCAAGGAATTTATCGACAGGATATTTTGTTTGAGGAGGTATAAAATGGAAAGGACGGTCAAACATGACAGTCAGCACCGAAGCGGCAAAAACCCTGAATAACCTGATCGAAACCTGCATCGACGGCCAGAACGGATTCAAAACCGCCGCCGACGCTCTGCAGAGTACTGAGCTGGCCAACGAGCTGCGGAACTACAGCGAGCAGCGGCGGCAGTTTGCCGTGCGGCTCCAGGACCTGGTCGGCGTTTCGGACGAGAAGCCCGCCACCCATGGCAGCGCATCCGCCGCGCTGCATCGTGGCTGGATGAACCTCCGGACGGCGATCGGCAGCAACGATCGACACGCCATCCTCGCCGAATGCGAGCGTGGCGAAGACTCGGCGGTAGAAGCATACCGCGATGCCATTTCCGATGATTCGCTGCCTCCGGTGGCCCGCGAGCTGGTTCAATCGCAGTTCGGCGCCGTGAAAAGCACTCATGATCGGATCAAGGCGTTGCGGGACAGCTCGCAATCGGCGTAACGACTGTAAGGCCTGTCTGCCGGCGCGCTCCCCACCCACCCTGCAGTGCCGGCAGGCGGCCTTTTTCTAGAGGCGCCTAACCCTGGAGGTTTTTATGCTGTATTGGACATTGATTTTCCTGGTGGTGGCGATCATCGCCGCGGCGTTTGGGTTCAGCGGCGTCGCCGCCGGCGATGCGACCGCGGCCCGCATCCTGTTTGGGATTTTCCTGATCCTGTTCCTGGTTTCGCTGATCTTCCAGATCTTCGGCCATGGCTCGACACTCTAGCCGAGCCAGGGCCGGGCGAGGCCCATTGATGAAAGTGAGTTCACGCATGGAAACCACACGACATCGTTCAAATGAATCCGCGACGGGCAGCGACCGAGTCTCCACCGAGGTGGACAGCCTCAAGGAGAGCTTCGGGCAGCTTCGTTCGGACGTGATGGACCTTTTGTCGCACGCATTCGGCATCGGCCGCGGCGGCGCGGAAATTGCCAAGGATCGCGCCTCTGACGCGGTTCAGAACCTGAAAGGCCATATCTCCGACCTGAAGTCCCACGGCGCCGACGGGCTGACCGCCATCGAGCGCAAGATCGAAGAAAAGCCGCTGCAATCGGCGCTGATCGCTTTCGGCGTCGGTTATGTGCTGGCGAAGGTCCTGGGACGGAGGTAACCCGTGGAAGCACTGGCTGACATGATGGTGGCGACGGCGGATCTTGTCGAGGCGGAAGGCCGTGCCCTCCGCCGCGGCATGCTCCACGTCGCCATCGCCGTGCTTCTGGTCGTCGTCGCCGCCATGCTTGCTCTGCTGGGATTCGGGTTCCTTCTGTACGGTCTGTTCTGGCTGTTGGCCACGAAGATGTCCGTGCCGGCGGCGGCGGCGGTGTTCGGGGCAGTGTCGCTGATTCTGGCTGGGGCATTCTCATGGATCGCGCGAAGGATGATCGCCTGAACAAGTCGCGGGATGAGCTGATGGATTCCAAGGATC
>JAKOXM010000454.1 GCA_029781095.1 Bacteroidota bacterium | reverse complement strand
TGGTTGACAATGAAAATCAGGAAGAAAGCGCTGAATATGCCCAGTGATTTAACCAATACCGCGTTGGCCCAAACCGGGAGCTGAAACATCGGGAATACAAACCAGAACAAATGAAGGCCCACCCACAAGCCGAGGAGACGGGAGAGCCGGAGAATCGCATTGTTCACTTCAGGAGCCGGTTCCAGGTGTCGCTGCAGGAAGGGTGCGATCGTCCGGTTGGAAATCCATCCGATCAGCCGGGAAAATACCGCGGAAGTCAGTAGCAACAGCAGCAACCCCAGCCACTTCCACAAGGGTATGGCAAACATCTTTATCTGCCACACGGGCGCCTGAAAGTAAACGGCAATCTGGGTGCCGAAGGGGAATACCTTGTGGTGTAGCGCAGGAATGGCCTCAACGGTCGTCCGGGAATAATACCAGGCGGAATCGATTTGCTCGACATAGATCAGCGGATTATTCCTGTCAATAAAATAAATAGCCTCTCCAGTAAGGGAATCCCTGTAACCGGATTGGGCAGGCACCCGGTTCAGATCGACATACAGCCCTTTGGCGTCCAGAATTTGTTTCAACTGAATGGCCAGGGTTATACCGGTCTCCCTGTCCGTCTGAAACGATAGCGCTGCCAGTTCCGGATGGTACGATTCCTTTTGCAGGTTGTATAAATGATTATAGATCACCGAGTAAGGGCTGTCGTGCACCCGGAGAGAATCCACCTGGCCAAATAATGCCGGATGTAAAAAACACAGGGTCAGTGCAAGCCCCGCCATTTTTTTTGAGAAAACAGTCATAGTTAAAGTTACGGCATTCAGGAGCCGAAAGGGCCCGACTACATGCACAACCGGGCCCATTTATGGCGACCGGCAAACTTGCATCAGAATGCGATGGATTTTATTGACTCGGGCAGGCCCCGCGACAAAAAGTGCCATGGGCCGGGTAAAGGACCGGGACCCGAAAAGTTGAGCCGGGTTGACTATTGTATTTCGCCAAATATAGAAATAAAAATAAACTACCCCAAACGCTCGTGCCGGTCCGGCACAGGAAGATGCTCATAATTTATTAAGAATCAAATGGGTAAAGGAAAAATTTGCAAGGGTTAAAATTCTGCCCGCCTTTGGCGCTTCCTTCTTTTGCGCCGTACTGTGTTTTAAAAAACAGCCGTTTTTTACAGCCTGATTTATGTGGGCACCCGGACAGTTTCAAATACTTTTACCTCCGTTCCAGAATAAAAAAGTAATGACAGACGAACAGAAGCAAGCCGAGCTCCGCAAGTATTTTTTCAAACCGCCGCTGTTTTGGGAAAGTCTGCCGCCTGCGGTGTGGAATGAGTTGAATGACTTGAGCCGCCCCCAGGTTTTTGCCAAAAAAACGCTTATTTATAGCGAAGGAGCATACCCCCGCGGGCTTTATATCATACGAAAAGGCCGGGTAAAGGTCTATATCATCAATAACGAAGGCGCGGAGCAAATCATTTATTTCCTCGGTAAAGACGAAGTGTTCGGCCACCGTTCCATCGTGTGCGACGAACCCAGTCCGGTGTTTATCGAGACCATGGATGACTGTACGGTCGACTGTATTCCCCGTCAGCATTTTGAGCGTTTGCTGCGCGAATCGCCGGAGCTCAACGCAGCCTTTTTATACTACCTCGGTCACGAATTTCGCATTTTTGTCAACAAAATCAGCGTATTCGCCCAAAAGCCGGTCGCGGAACGGGTCGCACTCGCACTGCTGGTACTCAATGAAAAATTCAACGAACACCCGCATTATGTCATGGTGCTCAACTTCAGTCGCGACGATCTAGCATCCTACATCGGTACCGCCACAGAGAACCTCATCCGCCAACTTAAATTGCTGAAAGAAGCCCGTGCGATCATGATCAGAGGGCGGAAAATCATCATTGAAGAGACCGATTTGCTGTGGGAACGGGCCAGGCTGTAATTGTAATCGTCAGGTGAATGCACTTTTCCCGAAATCCAAAGCCTGCCTGCTCTACTGCACATTGCTCCCTTTTAATTCAAACACCTGCATTTTATCGTTATTATTCCCCACAAGCAGCAGCGTTTTGCCATTTGCGGCATGCAGGAATTTCAGCGATCGCGCCTCCTTGTTTGCCCAAAGTCCTGAAAGACAGCCCGGTATCGGCTTGAAGTTGCCTCCGCCTTCATTGATCAGCACGAGGCCGTTGCCCGAATCGATGGGGCTTGTTTCAATTTGCTGTCCGTAGTCGTTGCCGGCCAGTACGATGTCTGGTTTGCCATCTGCATTCAGGTCGCTGACCAGAAACGCGTTGACGGGCGATATTTGTGCGAGGTTGGGCAGCGATTTCGGCACAAATTTGCCGTTCTGATTTTCAAAAAAAGCAGATTGCAGCATATTGGCGCGGAAGTATTTGGCTGTTTGCAGCTCGGAACGAGGATACAGGTCTTCCAGTGTAGCGTATGCATAAGGCTTGTTGCGCACAAATTTCTTCTTCAGACTTGGCAATTGTTTCAGCATCACTTCACGCAAGGCCAGCGGATATTCGATTCCGTCCTTGGTATAGCCCATCAGGGGATCGACACTGCCGTTGCTGTCGAAATCTTTGGCATATATGAATAAGGGTGATTGTTCGGTGGCGGTCAGCCTGCTATTGAGCCCCAGGTTGCCTGCAACGAAATCCATGTCGCCGTCGCCGTCGAAGTCCGCCACGGCGAGGCTGCGCCAGAATCCCTGCGTTTTGTCGAGGCCGAACCGGGCGGTTGCGTCTTCATAGCGCCCGCCCGTATTTTTGAAGATGGTAATCGGCATCCACTCGCCAGCCACGATCATTTCGGCGCGTTTGTCGCCATCGAGATCGGCAAAGACAATATCGTGCACCATGCCGCAATAAGCAAAAGAAGGCGCCACCTCGGACGCTACATCCGTGAAAACGCCTTTGTCGTTGCGCAGAATATGGCTGGTGGGCGGCATCGGATACGAGCCCGGCGTACACCAGCCACCGATGAATATATCCATATCGCCGTCGCCGTCGTAGTCGAATGGCACTACCACCGAGCCGCTGTCGAATATTTTCGGGACTGCATCGGCAGCGCGGGTAAAGTTGCCTTTCCCGTCATTTTTGTAGAGCCGTGGCTGGTACACCGGTTCGCCTGCCCTGGCGCTGCAGCCGCCGCTTGCGACAAACAGATCCAGATCGCCGTCGCCGTCGGCATCGAAAAATGCGGCGCCGGCATCTTCATATGTCTTGTCGGCATCCCAGGTGGCTTGCGAAATACGGCTGAACTGGCCGCCCGCACCCTGCAGGAACAAGGCGCCGGCCGAGTTGGCAGCCCCGCCAACGTAAAAATCCTCTGTTTTGTCGCCGTTTACATCTCCGACTGCCAGATACGGGCCCGGGGTGGACATCCGCCACGGGATCAGTCGCTCGTGGTCGAAATCTTCGTAATCGTCTTCCTTATGGGTATAATCAATGCTTTTTGCAAGTGCCGTTTCCTGGAAAAAATCATTTCTGGGCTGCAAAAGGGGTGTCAAAGAACCCGGTTTTGCGTCGCTACTTTTAATGGTAAGTCGCTGATTGACAGGCTGATTAGTAAGAGTAACCAATTTGTTCCCCGGTGGAAACAGTACCTCGATCTTGTCGATGGTGCCGATTTTGCCCAGACCGAAATACAACAAGGGTTCATTCGATGAATAGAAGCCCCGTACAGGCGTCAATTCCTGTTGCCATGATCTGCCGCCTGCCGTCACGCGCGCAACGGTATTATAAACGGTTTTGCCGGGCGTTCCTTCAAAGTGCAGTTCCAGCCAGTTGCCCGATTTCCTGTCTGAAGCAGTGTTTTGGTACAAAGAAACCTCCTGTTCGATGTTGCTCACGATCAGGTCGAGGTCGCCGTCGTTATCCAGATCGGCATACGCGGCGCCGTTGGAGAAGGATTTTTCGGTAAAGCCCCAGTCGATGGTTTTGTTCTCAAACGTCAGGTCACCGCGGTTGCGGAACATATATTTGCGGAGCGGGTGCGAGGGTATCAGGTTGAGGTAATCGTAGATCGTTTTAAAATGTTTGGGGTCAATACCTCCGTACAGTTTGTTGATGGAGTCATCGGTAAACTGCACATAATCGAGGTCGGTCACGTCGCGGGGGTAGCCGTTGGTAATAAACAGGTCTGCCCAGCCGTCCTGGTCGTAATCCTGCCCCAGCACACTCCAGCTCCAGTCTGTCTGGAAAATACCGGCCATGCAACCGATATCACTGAAGGTCGGCAATTGCCCGTTCGCTGCGGGTCCGTTGTTGAGCTGCAGAACGTTGCGCATCATCTGCGGGTAGTAACCGTAGCCGTTGAGCGTTTTGTAGCGGTCGGTTTTCATCACCGTACTCAGTTCTTTCTGGCGCTGATAGTCCTCTGACAACATATCCAGCCCTATAAAATCCTGAAAACCGTCTCCATTGATATCCACGGCGTCGGTTCCCATCGTATGGTTGGACATATGGCGGAAACAACTTCTCGATTGGTCGGTAAAGGTGCCGTTTCGGTTGTTGATATACAGAAAATCGGGTTCGATATAGTCGTTGGCAACCAGGATATCGGGATAGTGATCGCCGTTCCAGTCCTGCACAATACTGCTGAGGCCAAATGCGCGGTTGTAAATACCGGCTTTCTGGCTGATCTCGGTAAACGTTCCGTTGCCGTTGTTGCGGTAAAAACGGTCCGAATCGAATTCCGAATGCGGCTTGGTGTTGCGGATGATCCGGCCGTCGGGCAACTGTTCCAGATCCATCCGGTGTGCGAGATCAAAGTCGGTAGGAAAGTTGATTACGTACAAGTCGAGGTCTCCGTCGAGGTCAAAATCAAAGAAGTTTGCGTGGTTGCTGGGGGAGGGATCATCGACGCCGTAGGCCTTGGCGCTTTCGGTAAAAGTGTTGTTCTTGTTGTTGATAAACAGCAGGTTGCGACGCTGATCGCCTTCCTTGAGGCCGGCACGGCAAACATAAATGTCCGGCCAGTCGTCGCCGTTTACATCTGCGATGGCAACGCCCGTTTTGAAACCGTCGAGGGCTTCTACACCCGCTGACGCAGTGATATCTTTGAACTTCAGGTTTCCTTCATTCAAAAACAACTTGCAGGTTCCGGTTGTGGAAGAGAAAAAGATATCCTGCAAACCGTCTTTATTGACATCGATGATACCCACGCCTCCACCATTATAGAAGTTGGGGTTCCGGACGATATTATTAAAAAAATCTTCCTGGAACTGCGTTTTAAAATGCAGGTTGCTCTCTGAGGAAGCGACTTTCCGGAACAAGGCGTCAGCCGGGGCTGTGATTTCGTCGTTGCTGATATTGGATGGCTTGCTTTTTTCCTTGCCACAGGCAATGAACAGCAGCAACAATGCAGGCAGCAACACAAAATGAATGGTTTTCGGAATGGGCCGAAACGTCGTATAAATTGTCATGAGCAGGTGTCGAAAATTATTCATGGCAAAGGTATCAAACGATCATGCGGCATAATAATCTTGCACCATTTTTCGGCGCAACTGATCTTCTTCTGACAGTTTTGCTATAGGTTCGCGTCCTGTTTCAGTAAAAATCCAGTCAATGATATTTTGATCTGAAACGGCGCCGAACACCCGACACCAACGATATCAGTCATTAAAGATGCGACATGAAACGAAGAACTTTCCTGCAACAAACCACCCTGGCCGGAGTCGGTTGTATGATGCATTTTAACATGGACCCGATCATTGGAAACGGCGATTTCCGCTACCGGATCAACAATCGCTGGTGCAAAGCGGATCCGGCTCAAAATCCTGTCAAAAACTGTCACGAGATGGTTTTCGACAAACAGGGGCGGATTTTTATGACCACTGATGATATCCGGAACAACATACTTGTATTTAATAAGGACGGGGTCGTACAGGATGCCTGGGGTCATGAATACCCCGGCGCGCATGGACTCACCCTGCATGATGAAGGCGAACAAGAAGTGCTGTATATTACTGATTATGAACGCCATATGGTGGTTAAGACGACGCTTGGCGGCGAAGTGATCCGTACGTTTGAATGGCCGGCCGATTCGGGAAAATACCGCGATGCAACGGAATTCAAACCTACGGAGACCGCCCTGGGCCCGGAAGGAGATTTGTTTGTGGCGGATGGCTACGGCAAAGACTATATCATTCACTACGACCGGGACGGCAGGCTGAAAAACATTTTCGGCGGACCCGATTTGCTGCGCAACGCGCATGGCATAGCCCTGGATACGCGTAACCCCGGCAACCCGGTCTTGCTGGTCACCTCCAGAGCGGAGAACAAACTCAAGCGTTTTTCCATGGACGGCGACCTGCTGGAAACCATTCCTTTGCCGGGCGCCTACATTTGCCGGCCGGTGGTGCAGGGCGACCACGTGTTTTTTGCGGTACTCATCAGCGAATTGCCCTGGGACAGCGGCACGGGTTTTATTTGCATACTGGACAAGGACAACCGCGTTGTTTCCACCCCCGCGGGCAGTACTCCCCGCTATGATGCCGATGGCAATTTGAACCCGCTCTATCAAACCGTAAAAGTGTTCAAACACCCGCACGACGTACTTGCCGATACCAACGGCAATCTTTATGTAGCGCAATGGAACAGTGGAAACGTTTACCCCGTATTATTGGAACGGGTGCAGAGGGATACAAGGCATTAAAAAACAGGTAGTTACACAAAAATCAACATGGTTATAAAATGGGCAATGCTCTGACAATTAGCACATTGGCACATTTTTTTATTCGCACATTTTCTTATCGTGCCATGAGACATCTGTTGTTCACGTGCCTGTTGCTACCGCTGCTGCTGCATGGGCAGGAATACCAGTTAGCGCCGCCGAAAATATCGGCCGACAGCGTTTTTTTTCTACAAAATGCGCGGGTAACGATGGCTTTCGACATGGACGACGCTACCGTGCATTTCACCACGGACGGCAGTATCCCGGTTCGGAAATCGCAGGTTTACGAAACGCCACTCTCAGTCACTGCTTCCACCACCGTACAGGCCGTCTCCTATCACCCCGATTATGTGATCAGCCGCATGGCCTCTTTGGAACTGATCAGGGCGGGTTTTGTGCCGGACAGCACCCGATTGCTTACCATACCTGACTCATCGTACCGGGGCAAGTCACCCGGTGCGCTCTTCGATCTGCAAAAAGGCAGCCGCGATATCCACGACGGGCGCTGGCTTGGTTTTCGGGGCGATACGGTTGTGATGGAAGTGTTTTTTGCAAAGCCGGTACAGTTGCGGCAAATCGTGGTCAGCACCCTGTCCGATCCCGGCGCGTGGATATTTCCACCAGGCCGGATAGATGTTTACGGCATGGATAAAGACAATCGATGGCAGCTGCTTGGCAACCGGGTTATGCGAAATGAAGTAGCGGGCAAGAACCAGACGGCCAAATACGGGTTATACG
>JAKOXM010000429.1 GCA_029781095.1 Bacteroidota bacterium | reverse complement strand
TCGGGTATACCGCTCGCGTTCATCCTGTACGTTCAGAGGAATAGCCGCCACTTGTGAAGGTTGCATTACTTTACAGGTGTACATCTCCAGGAATACCAGCAGTAGCAATGTCAGTACTTCAGACCAGCCACCGAGATGGCTGAGCCAGTTCAAAACGGTTTCAAAACGGTTTTTGAGTTGCTGTTCACGGTGATCGGACTGTGTTTGCTGCTGTTGCTGTACTTCAGCCTGCTGTGTTTCCAGCCGGGTGATCTCGCTCTGAAACGCCATGAACAACCGGGCGGCTGTGCGCGGCGCCGAACGCGACAGCGCCTGACGGTATGCCGAGTCACGGGCCATCCGCATGGCTTCGATGTCTGTGTTAGGTTGTACCGGCGGGACATTATTCCGCATTTCAGATGCCGGTTTTGAAAAACACAAGCGCAGTCCTTCCAGGCTTCCGTGCGTGGATAACCAAAAACTGCCGGCAAACCAGGCTGCGGTAACCGGAATGAGCAGAATCAGCGCAAAGCGATACACAAACCCCTCCTGCCACCAGCGCCGGATGAGCATCCGAAGCGTATAGGTGCCGAAAAAGCACTTCCCGGACTCGAAGAGTATCACGAATGCCAACCCTCCTGCTACCGCATAACTTTGATCATCCGTCAATTCCCGCAACGCCGCCGAGACGAACAGTATACCATTACCTGCCGACCACGTCAGCAGTACCAGCACCAGAACCCGGATAAAAAGGACCAGCGGACGGAGCCGTTGCCGTACAGTCGTATGAAAATCGTGTGCATCCATGTTGCTTTTCTTTAGGGCAAAAGTTTGGCTGTTCAGCGACTGTCCGCTTTTTGGCAGAGCAGTCCTGAATACAGAAGTTAACTTCATGTGCCAGGAATTAAAAATTACGATGACCGGCACTTGCCGGCATATTGGGGAGGGGTAGATTACGAAAGCCGAAATGCGCGGCGTTTATTCTGCTCCATCAGGGCCATAATACTTTCACGGTTGTAAAAAACCTTGTTGTTGATCTTCGTGAACTCCAGCAATCCCTTGTTCCGCATTTTCCAGAGGGTAGTGGCCCTCTTTCCGGTCAATTCCTGGACTTCTTTCTCGGTCATCCATTTGCCGAGCGGTGCCTGGGCTTGCATGCCCTTCTCTTCGATGACTGCAAGAAGGCGGTCCAGTTTTGAATTCAGGTTGTGGTAATCGGTTTCGCTGAGTAGTTTAAAAACGGGTTCCATTATTAGTGGCTTTTTGAAGTGAATTAAATCGTTTCAAAGTGATGCCACAAAGATGGAGGTACGGCTTAGTGAGTGACTCTGATAAAAAATGAAAAATTTTGGGCAATTTTTTTCAGAGTCACTGGGAAGGCAGCGCCAACCTATAGTTGTCCAGAATTTGCGCTTTCAACCGACTCATTATCAATCATTTTCTCAGATTTTGAGAGATGAAATTTTACATTTTTGGCCAAATATTCGCGCCAACTACCCGCTGTATTTTTCTCTTCAAATTGGCCTTCGGTTTTAAATATGCCAATCAGAACACCAATATAGCCGGCAATAATTCGTAAATGATACTCGCTCAAATTCTTCTTTCCAAAACGATCGGCAGTCCTGCTATAAATGAAATCCATCACCCTGTACTCCCATTCTTTGTACATGGCAGGGTATCTGATGCCTGGATGATCCAAACCTTGTATGCCGGACGCAAGTGCCAAATGTCTGGACAAGGGAAAAGGTAATTGAAGGTTTTGTTCTCCTCCAAAGCCGGTGAATGCGTATTCTAATAAATCCATTTCCCCTTCAACCATTCGGAACTCATTGGTGCAGGTAATGATGTGATTGACTAAGAGTT
>JAKOXM010000413.1 GCA_029781095.1 Bacteroidota bacterium | reverse complement strand
TTCAGTAGTCCCGACGGGGATCGAACCCATATCTGAGGTTCCGGAAACCTCCATTCTATCCGTTGAACTACGGGACCAAATCAGGGCGCAAAGGTAGCAACATTACCCGTGTTTTTCAAAATAAGAATTAAAACCCTTCGCGAATTCGCAATAGTTCCGCATCGATCCATCGCTTCGTTTCTTGCAGCAATTTCCCGGGATCGTCGCCGCTGATCGTCGGTCCGTAATGGACACAGGCAATCTTTGTTTTTACACGGGCGCGTTTCCAGAGATGGGGCAAAAAGGTGTCGTCGCCAAACCAGTAATCTTCCGGGGACTGGAATTCGATGGCGGCCGGTACGATGGGTATGTTGTTCTGTGCCGCAAGGATAAAGCCGCCGGGCTTGAACTCGATCGTGGAAGGTTCGGCGTGGGTGGTGCCTTCCACGAAGAGGATTACGGGGAACCCCTCCTTTATTTTTTCCGCGATACCCGCCAGCGTCACTTTTCTGCTGTTGCGGCTTTCGCGTTTCAGGAACAGGACGCCGGCTACCCTGGCCCCCCACCCTATTACCGGCCATTTGGCTACCTCCGCCTTTGCCACACCGTAGCCGTTGACATTGCGTGCCAGCAGCGCGGGGTCAAAGTAAGAACGGTGATTGGCCATTAACAGGCAGGGAAAATCGGGCGGAGTACCCGACAAGTGTACCTGAATGCCCATATGCGGCAACAGGTTTTGTGCCCAGCTTTGCCGGATACGGATCGACCGCCGGACATCCGTCCCAAGTATCAGGTTGCTCAGCACGATCAGCGTGCTTTTATAAATGGTATAGAAGACAAAAAAAAGCAGCCTGTATAGGGCCAGAAGATTTTTCATGGCTGCAAAAGTCGCGTTTCTATCCAATTTCTCGCGCCTGATAACAACAACTCTGCGTTGTCACTTTGAAATGCCGGTCCATAATGTACGTCAACCCAAATATTTTTTTCCCGAAATCGCCGGCCGGCATGGCTCATAAAACCTTCTTTTCCAACCCAGAAATCCTGCTCGTCATGAAACACAAGAGCAACCGGAACAATCGGGATGCCGGTGCGGGCCGCTAACTGAAAAACCCCTTTTTTGAAAGGAAGTGTCCCGGACAGCCCTGAAGTGGTGCCTTCCGGGAAAATTATGACCGGGAAGCCTTCGGTTACCTTTTCTTCAATCTGCCGGAGTATATTGACCCTGCTGCCCGAATTATCCCGGCGCAGGTACAGTATGCCGGCAGGCTTGGCTCCTTTGCCGATAACGGGCCAGTTTTCCAGCTCGGCCTTTGCAACGGGGAATCCGTTGACATCGCGCAACATCAGGATCGGGTCAAGGTATGAGCGGTGGTTGCTTACAATAATGCAGGGAAAATCGGGGGGCGTCCCCGTGGTATTACCCCGTACACCCACTCCACTGATCAGTTTTCGCGCCCAGCGCCGGCGGACGCGCATGGCGTCCTGGATATTCGCCCCGTAAATCAGGCTGCGAATGCGGATTTCCGCAACGATCAGCGTCGTGTGCGTGATAAAAAATAAAAATCGCCAGATTGGTCGAATGCTTCTCACGGGCGGCAAAACTAAAAAAGGCGCGGCCAAATGCCGCGCCTTTTAAATCGGATCAGGATGATTATTTTTTCAATATTTGTTGGCGACCGAGTCGAGCGCTTCCTTGATTTCTTCCACTCTGATGGAAAGATGAGAAGCATCGTATTCACATTCGCCGTTGATGATCAACAAAACCTGCGGAGACTCGTGCCATATCGCAAATGTTTCCGCGATGTAGGCTGACGTGGTCCTGTGTTTTAACAAATCAAGGAAATAAACCTCTACCTCATCAGTGTCAAAACTCCAGTCGCTTTCCAAACGATACTTCGCTATAGAACTGATATTGCATTTGGAGCTGTGCTTGAAAAGCAGGCAGGGTATTTTGCGGGAACGTTCTTTGAGTTGTTCAACTTCCGCTTCAGATTGGAGCGGTATCCAGTGTATCGTCATTTTCGGAGAAAAAGCCGGTAATTACATGTCCGTACCCGGGCAACCGTAGCCACGATGGCAGGCTTCAAGTATTAACAAGGCGGCAAAAAACGCGAAAGCAAGAAATTTCTTCCAATTTTTCATGTGCAATAAATTGATTTTTGTTGATGACGTGGGTAGTCTGAATTTTGCGTAAAAAACGGAAAGCCGTTTCGCTTATTGTTGCAAACCTTGTGCCACTGCCAAATTTTGGCGCAAATCTACATTTTTCAAGGTATACCGTCAGAAAAAAATTCTGAATGAGATGTAAACAGGTACCGGCGGACCAAATTTAATTCTAAAAATATGCGCACAACACAAGTCCCTCTCCGGGAGACAAGGCGCCATGAACCCGGCCATCCGCTACCGTTATCCCTGCGTTGTCTGCAATGTCGGCCCTTTCAGTGGAAAAACAAACCTTCCATGCGGCGCTGTCATTGTCAGGCAAAACAACGTCGACAATATGCGCCGCCAGGGTGTCGAGATTGGCAATAAAAACAAATTTATCCGTGCCTGCCTGCGTCCAGGCGATCGTTTTTCGATCTCCATTCCGGTCGGGGGGCAACAACCATTCGGTTTTGGCGTCGCGGATTTTCGCAAAAACCATCTCCGCAAACTGTTTTTGCCGTACCAGATTTGCGTACAATCGTTCGTTTTTTCCCCATTGAAAGGGCCCTTTTGTGCCTTTCCCGCCCTCAGACATCTGGAAAACGTACAATTTTGTGTAGTGTTCGTTGGGGGCGGGCTCCGGATGCGGATCGCGGCATTCAAAACCAAGTCCCATATAGGAAGGCATATCGGTCAGGAACAATGCCATGAAATACCGGATTTCATTTCCGGACAAATAAAACCGGTCGAAGCGGGGATCATCCTTGTCAGCCGTCATAATCGTGAAATTCGGAGAAAAACGGCGTGTCTCCAGCCAATCGCGGTATTGCCTGAAATCCCGGACGAATTTTTGTGTTCCCACCGGTTCCGACTGCAAATCGCCGAGCGTTGAATCGGCAAAGGAAGCCTCCAGATGGTCGCACTCGTCGCCGTAGGCCATTTCGCCCGGAGGTGCTAGGAAACTTTCGGCAAAATAGCCGAAATAGGGTTTTTCCCGCAAAACGGTTTGTTTGACTGCTCCCAGCAAATCGTAGTAATCGTCCCGTACGGCAGGTACGCCCTCCGGGCGCATTTGCACGTGCGACATATCGCCTCTCATAAAGTCGAAACCAAACTCGGCCTGTATCCGGCGATATCGCTCGCAAACATACGACCATGCGGCTCGATTGGGGCGATTGAAGTCAAGATCCCAGGTTTCGTCATTATGCTTGTTTTCATATAATTTATACCGGGCAAGCGGTCCGAACACCCTGGAGAAGGTTTCCGGGCGGGTGATCCGATAGTCGCGCCATTCCCGGCCCTCTTCGTCGCTCACCTTGGCGCCGGGGTCCGGGTCCACTTCAATTCCACGGTATGGAGGCCCCATCGTCGCGGGAACGGTTTCGTAGCCTTGCTCATACAGCAGATTTATAATTACTTTTCTGCGATTCAGACGTCCCCAATAGTCATATATTTCTCCAAACAGCATTCTCAACCGCTCCGATTCCGGCAGGTCTTCAAAAAATATGTCTCTGTCGCGCGGTACGGAAAGACCGGGGACGGCGCTTCCGGTACGCCGGAGGTGGTCAAAAATCAGCGTCTGGACTTCCTTGTACAGATCAGGCGAATGGTTCACGATCGCCAGATCGCGTCGCTGGAGCCATTCGAAAAATTGGGGGTTTCCGACTGCCATTTCCGAAAACCGGTCGGTGTGCGGCACGACATCCATGCCCACTGCCTTGCCCAGCAGGTGCAGGATATTGATAACAACCTTCAGTTGTTTTTCCACCGTGTTCAGATGCGGAAAACCCGCAGCAAGTTCTTTGCTGAAAAACTCGGGATTTATGTTCCAGCTGGAAGGCCCATACAGACTGGCCACTACGCCGGGTTCCCAAATCGGAAGAATATGGATGGCGTTTTGCGCAGACGGGAGCGTAAAGGTGTATGGAATGATATTCCAGAAATTCTGAATAGTGCGAACATTGATGCCTACCGTATTGGCAGTACGGAGCCAATTGGTATCTGTATTTTCGGAAACCGGAGAGGCAATACGGACCTCCGGATCAAAGGCCGGGTAAATATCCGCGCTGAATCCTTGTTCAAGCAGGGATATTATTTCTGCAAAGGAAGTCCGCATCGCAATTTCGGGCATCAGTTGCAGGAATGGGGCAAACGTTTTGTTATGAGCCGAATTTAACAAAAATAAGTAAACTTTTATTGAAACAGCAGGTTTCCATTCAATGGCACGCAAAAATGTCTCGCACTAAAGTATTTGGAAATGTGCGAATAATAAGGTTAATTTAGCTGCCGCAAGATATCTGAAATTAATCATTTGAGTTCTTTAATCAAAATTATTTGTATCCGGATTATTTGTTCGTTTTGACACATTAGACCCGGTGTTTTGTCTCAATTCACCGGGTTTGTGCCTTAAAAGATTGTACGTACCTGTAGCGCCCGATCGCAACCAGACAATGTCGAAATACACGAATCAGACGAATTCATCGTCGGCGTGAGGTGTCGTAGGTTTTTCTGGCTGACTTTTTATTCTCGCCCATTTTTCTGTTCCATGACTAAAGTTTAGGGAGCAAGTATCCCGAAGCGGCTCGTGGAATATTCGCCTTTTATTCTCATTCATGGATTGCATGAGAATATTAATATATCAAAAACCTGTTAAAACATCCAACTACCGTGATCTACAAAGTGAAACTGAAAAATTCGGATGATATGGTGTTGCTGGACGACCATGTCTACGAAGCGCTCAACAGCGACCCTTATTTGTCCAAAGTGAACTTTATCAACAACTTGCGCAAGCATTCCAGCGGCTGCGCCGTTTTTCAGAAAACCTGGAAAAAGGCTGATGGCAGTTTCAAGACAGAAACCATTTACCTGCACAAACTGATCGCTGAAAAGTTTCTTGCCGACCAGAAAAAAGGATCCCGCCGGCTGGTGGGCGCAAGAAACGGCGACAAGCTCGACTGCCGTCTCGAAAATCTATCGTACCGATCGCGCTCCGTTGCCAGTCGCCAGAGGCGAAC
>JAKOXM010000408.1 GCA_029781095.1 Bacteroidota bacterium | reverse complement strand
GCCCGGCGCATTGTCCAATCTTGACCCTTTGTACCGCGATTTCGGAATATACATCTTCAGCGATGGACAATGGAGCCGTTTTTACGGCGGATCTAACCCTGAACTGGCGGACGGGTTCGGCTACGCGGCACTCTGGCGCGTAGCGCCGCATCCTCTGGAGGACAAGTTCTACGCCGGCAGTTTTGTCGGCGGACTTGTGGAGGCGACGGCTCCGGGTGTGCCCGCCAAGCGATACACGAAAAACAACTCGATCCTGCAGAGCGCAGGCGCTGCCGGAGCAGACCGTACCGCCATCGGCGGGCTGGCGTTCGACGCAGATAACAACCTGTGGATTTGCAATTACAGCGCCGGCGCCCCCATTGCCGTGCTGAAGGCTGATGGCACGATGCGCAATTTTTCGGCGGCCCCTGCCAACAACCTGCTGCAGGTGGTGGTGGACAACAACGGATATAAATGGTTTGTGATCGGGTTCAACGGCGGCGTGCTGGTGTACGACAGCGGCGCCGATATCGATAATCCGGCCGACGACCGTTACCGGATCATCAATTCGGCCAACAGTGTGCTGCCCACCAACAGTGTTACCACCATCGCCGTGGATCTCGACGGCGACGTATGGGTAGGCACCCAGCAGGGCGCCGTGAGTTTCGAGTGTGGCAGTAATGTTTTCGATGCAGGCTGCACGGGGCAGCGGCGCATCGTGACGGTGGAAGGCTTCAATGCCTACCTGCTTGAGACGGAGGAGGTGCGTTCCATTGCCATCGACGGAGCCAACCGGAAATGGTTCGGCACGACAAATGGCATTTTCGTACAGTCGCCCGATGCGCGCACCCAGGTAGCGCGCTTCACTTCCACAAACAGCCCGCTGTTCGACGACGCCATTACCGATATCGGGATCAATCAGAAAACAGGCGAGGTTTGGATCGGAACGGAAAAAGGCCTCATTTCACTGCGCGCCGAAGCGACGGAAGGGGGGCGTATCAACAGCCTCAGTCCTTACGCCTATCCGAATCCGGTGCGCCCGGATTACGACGGACCCATAGCGATATACGGGCTTGCACGGGATGCCAATGTCAAGATCACCGACGTGGCCGGCAATCTCGTTTACGAGGGCAAGTCACTTGGCGGCCAGGCGGTATGGAACGGGCGTGATTACCTCGGTCACCGGGCCGCATCGGGGGTCTATCTGGTGTTCGCCACGAGTTCCGCCTCCTTCGATTCGCCCGACGCAATTATTACTAAAGTGGTGATATTAAACTGATTAGCAAAGAATTTCGGAAAACAGAACCCGTTGATGTGTAAGATGACGGGGAGGCAATGTTAAAATCCGAATTATTATTTGTCCCAAAAGCAATAATGAACCCGTGCCCGCTGTTTTATACGCGATTTTATAACAAAATTCTAAATCAAAACGGCTTGAAAGCCTATGGAACAAACCTACACATACGATCAACTGGTCCAATTTCTGTACCACGAAATGTCTGCCGAAGAAGCGGTTGAAATGGCTAATTACCTCGACGAGGATACTGAAACGCGCGCCATGTTCGACAGCCTTCTGCTCGCAAAGACACAACTCCCGAAAGTCCGCTTCCAACCGTCGCAGGCTTCCCTGAACAACATCCTGCGATATAGCACAAAAACGGCTTTCGAGGCATTGCTTTGAAAAAGCATGCTTCCTGCTAAAAAGGCAAACCCTCGTCGTCACCACCGGCGGGGGTTTTGTTTATCTATTAAATACGCGTTTCCGTCTGCTTTTCAGGCTACCCCGTGAGCAAAATTACCGGCACGCTGTTATTTTTCCCGCTGACCGGCCTCTTGCCGAGAGCCGGTCGCTCACCGTCAACCATCTACCGTCTTCTACCGTCCACCGAAAATATGCTCACTGCAACGCATCTTTCCAAACAATACCGCTCCGCCAACGGCCAGGCGCTTACCGTACTCGATGATGTCAGTTTTGAACTTGCCGCCGGCGATACATTTGCCATCGTGGGCCCTTCCGGTTCGGGCAAAACGACGCTGCTTGGCCTGTGTGCCGGGCTCGACCGGGCTTCCGGCGGTTCTGTTTCGCTGAATAATATTGCACTCGACAATTTGTCGGAAGACGAACGCGCGGAGGTGCGCAACCGTTTTGTCGGGTTTGTTTTTCAAAATTTTCAACTTATCCCGACGCTGACGGCGCTCGAAAACGTGATGGTCCCGCTCGAATTGCGCAGCGAACCCCGTGCGGCGGAAACGGCCCGCCAATGGCTCGAAAAAGTCGGTCTCGGCGATCGCCTCGATCATTACCCCGCCCAGCTCTCCGGCGGCGAACAGCAACGCGTGTGTATTGCCCGCGCATTTTCCAATACGCCGAAAATTTTGTTTGCCGATGAACCTACCGGCAACCTCGACGCCGACAACGCTGCAGGTATCGTCGACCTCATTTTCGAACTGAACCGCACGGCCGGCACCACCCTCGTACTCGTGACGCACGACCCCGAACTTGCCAAACGCACCGGCCGCACCCTCCGGCTCAAAGGCGGAAAGGTTGATTCGATGTCGTAGTCTTTAGTCGGTCGCGCCGTTTCCTTCGCTTACCTTCGCCGCGTGAACCGCGAATTTCTCCTGAACATCCTGTTGCTGGTCTTTATCAATCTGCTGATAAAGCCGCTGTTTATTTTTGGCGTCGATCTCAGCGTACAAAACCGGATCGGGGCGGATTATGGTCTGTACTTTGCTTTGCTTAATCTGACGTATATCTTCCAGATATTCAATGATTTCGGGATACAGAGTTTCAACAATCGCTACATCAGCAGACACCCGCAACTGTTGCCCAAATACTTCCCGAACCTGCTCGCGATCAAGGGCCTGCTGGGTATTTTTTACGTACTGCTATCATTGCTTGTAGCCTGGGGCGTCTTCGGCTACGGGCGCCGGGAACTGCCGCTGCTGCTTATCCTGCTTTTCAACTCCGTATTGACGCAACTGATCCTTTTTCTGCGTTCCAACGTTTCCGGGCTCGGGCATTACCGGCTCGACAGCTACCTGTCGTCACTGGACAAATTGCTGATGCTGCTCACCTGCGGCGTTTTGTTGTGGGTGCATCCTTTGCCGGGTATTCCGTTTACCATCGAAACCTTTGCGATGGCGCAAACACTTGCGCTGTTGTTCACGGCAGTGATCGTATTCCGCCTGTTGCGGCAGAAAGCGGATTTTCCGGTGAAACCCAGCTGGATAAAGAATCCGCGCGCAGGACGGCCCGTCGTATTGTTCCTGCTTCGCAAAAGTTTCCCCTACGCGCTGGTCATATTGCTCATGTTCGCATATGCCCGCCTCGACGGGATTTTACTCGAACGCCTCCTGCCCGACGGCAAGGCCCATGCGGAAGTGTATGCAGGCGCTTACCGCCTCCTCGACGCGTGTAACATGCTGGGGTTTATGTTTGCGTCCTTATTGCTTCCCATGTTCGCGCGTCTTATGAAAAAATCGGACGGCCCAGGCATCCGGTCGCTTACATCACTGAGTTTCAATTTGTTGTGGGCAGGGAGTATTACCCTGGCGGCTGCGGTGTGTTTTGCACGGGAAGATTTATTGCACCTGATGATGCCCGGAAGGGCCTCGGCCTACCGCTGGGATACGCTGGGTGTGCTGATATGGGCCTTTGTGCCCGTGAGCGTCATCAACATATTCAGTACGCTGCTTACGGCTCAGGAGAAACTGGCGGAAATGAGCCGGTTCTTCGTTTTGGGCATCCTTCTCAATGTGGGGCTCAACCTGGTACTGATCCCGCATTGGCAGGCCCTCGGTGCGGCCATCGCCACCGTTGCAACGCAGGCCTTTGTCGCGGGCAGCATGGTGTGGCTTTGCCATCGCCACCTGCAACTTACACCCGGCTGGAGATCGCTGGCCCGGACGCTGGGCATTGCCTTGTTCGTGCTCGTTTCCGATGAACTGATCTTTGGAATGTTGCCCGTGGGCTGGGTCGTCCGGTTCGGACTGGCGCTATCTGCAGGCGTCGTGGGAGTGTTCGTATTCGGGATGATACGTCCCCGGCAGGTTCTGTCATTTTTGGGGAAATAAAACGGTAGCACGGTGTTTACACCGTCGGGAGGAGGGCCATTTATGGCCCTGTACAATAGTTTAGGGCCATAAATGGCCCTTGTCCCGACGGCATGAATGCCGTGCTACCGGTCTTTAAGCATCGATCCGCGCATATTGCGCATTCTCCTGGAGAAAACGCCCCGTGTGGTAAGGTTATTTCTATTCGGTTTGATACGTCCCCGGCAGGTTCTGTCATTTTTGGGGAAATAAAACGGTAGCACAGTGTTTACACCGTCGGGAGGAGGGCCATTTATGGCCCTGTACAATGGTTTAAGGCCATAAATGGCGCTTGTCCCGACGGCATGAATGCCGTGCTACCGGTCATTAAACATCAATCCGCGCATACTTCGCATTCGCCTCGATAAACGCCCGGCGTGGCGGCACGTCGTCGCCCATCAGCATGGCAAACATGCGGTCGGCCTCCACGGCGTCATCGATGGTTGCCAGTTTGAGGATGCGATTCTCGGGGTCCATGGTGGTTTCCCAGAGTTGTTCGGCGTTCATTTCACCGAGACCTTTGTAGCGCTGAACCTTTACGGAGTCGTCGTCTTCGCGGCCGCCGGAAAATTCCAGTTGCGCTTCTTTGCGTTGTTTATCGTTCCAGCAATAACGCTGGTTTTTGCCTTTTTTCACGAGGTAAAGCGGCGGCTGGGCTATGTATACGTGGCTTTTTTCGATCAGTTCGCGCATGTAGCGGAAGAAAAAAGTCAGGATAAGCGTGGTGATGTGGCTGCCGTCGATATCGGCGTCGCACATGATCACGATTTTGTGGTAGCGGAGTTTGTCGGTCACCAGGATGCGGTGGCCTTCTTCGTTTTCGCCCACGGAGACGCCGAGCGCCGTGAACATGTTCTTGATCTCCTCGTTTTCGTAAATTTTGTGTTCGAGGGCCTTTTCCACGTTCAGGATTTTACCGCGCAGGGGCAGGATCGCCTGAATGTGGCGATTGCGGCCCTGTTTGGCGGTGCCGCCGGCAGAGTCGCCCTCGACGAGGAAAATCTCGCATTCATCCGGATTGCGACTGGCGCAATCGGCCAGTTTGCCGGGCAGGCCGCCGCCGGTGAGCGCGCCCTTGCGCTGCACCATTTCGCGTGCTTTGCGGGCCGCGTTGCGTGCTGTGGCGGCCAGTACGACTTTTTCGATGATGCGTTTCGAGGGGTTGGGATTTTCCTCGAGAAACGTTTTGAGCGCATCACCGACGCTCCGGCTCACGATGCCGAGGACTTCGGAGTTGCCGAGTTCGCCTTTTGTTTGCCCCTTAAATTGCGGTTCGGGTACTTTTACGGACACGATAGCCGTGAGGCCTTCCATAAAATCCTCGCCGCTGATGGTAAAGTTGAGTTTTTTGAAAAAGCCGTTGTCGTCGCCGTACTTTTTGAATTCGCGCGTCAGGGCGCGGCGGAAACCGCTCACGTGGGTACCGCCGTCGCGTGTGCTGATGTTGTTGACGAACGAGATGACGTTTTCCGAATAAGAGGTGTTGTACATCATCGCCACTTCCACATCCACGCCTTCTTCAACGGTAGTGATATAGATGGGTTTCTCGATGAGCCGTTGTTTGGCTTCGTCGAGCCAGAGCACAAATTCCTGCAGACCGCCTTCTGAAAAGAAATGCTCCGTTTTGAATTCGCCGTTTTCCTTTTCGCGTTCGTCGGTCAACTGGAGGGTCAGGCCCTTGTTCAGGTACGACAATTCGCGCAGGCGGTGTGCCAGAATGTCGAATTTGTATTCGGCCGTTTCAAAAATTTCCGGGTCGGGCAGGAAAGTGACGATGGTGCCGCGGTCGGTGGTGTCGCCGATCTGGCGTACGTCGTACAGAGGCTTGCCCTGTTTGTATTCCTGTTCGAAGATCTTGCCTTCCCGGTGTACTTCGGCGTGCAGTCGGATGGAAAGCGCATTCACGCAGGAGACACCCACACCGTGCAGACCGCCGGAGACCTTGTATGTGTTTTTGTCAAACTTGCCCCCTGCGTGGAGTACGGTCATGACAACCTCAAGGGCCGATTTTTTGAGTTTTTCCTGGATATCTGTCGGAATGCCGCGGCCGTTGTCCTTGACGGTAATGCTGTTGTCCGGGTGAATCGTGACATAAATATGGGAGCAATATCCGGCGAGGTGCTCGTCGATGGAGTTATCCACGACCTCCCACACCAGGTGGTGGAGGCCTTTGATATCCGTGCTGCCGATGTACATACCCGGGCGTTTGCGCACGGCTTCAAGCCCTTCGAGGGCTGTGATACTACTGGCGTTGTAATCTTCGCCGTTGACGTTTTGCGGCGGTATCTGATCTTTTTCTTCTTTCATTCGTACGTTTTCCTTGCGGGAGGAGGAGTATATCGCTCCTCATTTTTCATGCTTCAATTAAGGGTGCAAAGATACGAAAAAAAACCGCTTCGAAGAAGCGAAAAACAAGGTTTTTGCTTCTTTTTTCTAAAATATATTTTTTTGTAAAAAACTGATAATCAATAATTTATAATATTAAAAAAATTACTTATTTTTCTGTGCGGGCCATGGGGTGCCGGTATGTGAAAAAATACCTTTTTTTTGGGGCATCTGTCGCTGAAAAAGATTTTTCCACGAACCCGTTTTCATACATCCATGTTAATGCCGACCCTCTTATTGATAAAAATGACCGCCCTCCAGTTTTTTCAGTACGCCTCCTTTTTCCTTCCTGTTTGCAGCTCCGCCATCATATTTACCCTGTGGTGGTATTCGGCTAAATTGTTAGGTGAAAAGGAAAGGGACAAGGGGCTCTATTTTCTGATGCTGTACGGCTTTACGATGGCCTTGCAACCGGCCTTCGATATAATGGCGGATACAGGGAGCGATGAACTGATACAGAACCTCGTAAACCGGTTAATTTCAATCATTAACAGCATTTTTCTCATTCTGGTACTCCCCAATTTTGAAGATGCCTTTAAAGACAATACGGGTGTAAATTTCTTCCGGAAATACTTCGACAGAGACCGGTTTCCGGCGATCCCGTTGCTGATAGCGGCTTTGACTTTGATATTCATTTCAAAATTTTTTACCGTTACTCCGTATTACAGCGCGCTGTTAGGGGATATGGCGAAAGGCCTCACGATCATTGATCAATGCCTCACTGCGATTGCCCTTGGGCTCCTCGGAATCGCCTTCGTGCAAACTTTCCGAGAGCGGGGGCTCGTTTTGCTTGCCGTCGTTTCGACGCTGGATGTGTTGGCGATCATGTCCGGTCCGGCTATAAGACATTTGACATATCCTGTTGATTTTCAACTATATCCGGATCGTTCAAATATTTTAGCACTCGTCTCGCTCTCCACTCTGTCCATGCTTCTTATTGCTTTGGCCTTGAGCTGGGTATCAAAAAGTTTGCAGGGCAAGGTGGAGAGTGCCGAACAGGAAAATCGCGCGGCCGAGGAGGAAATGGATACGATTTCAGCAAGCGATGCCCCGGAGATGCAGACAGGCCGGAAAGTCTCGTATGATAAAAAAAGCAAGGCGCTGGTATTGGAATTCGAGGTTGAAAACCGGGCCTGTAACGCCGTAATTCCTGTCGGAACCCAGATGGAAGGCGTCGGTCAGTTATTGCGTTTTTTTCTGCGCAGCAAATACCTGACGGGAGATGAAAAGTATGTCTCCGAGCAATACGATTCCAATATTTACGGCGGCATTCCGTACAAGGCCGCCGAGAAATGCTCAAAATTGCTGAACGATTATTCAGGTCTGCAATTGCCTATATTACAGTGGTTTCACCGCAAGAAATTCGGGCGAAAGGCGGGCTACCGCATCCTTATGAATTGCGCTGCAATGGAGGTTGATTTTCAGGCATTAAAGCAAAATGAAGCCTTCCGGGATGACTTAGCCAGGTACGAAAAGTACGAATAGCAGGCAAACCGGGAAAGGCACCCCGCAAACCACGAATATCTGAATTTTGGATTTGACGACCCGATATGTTTGTATCAGCAAATGCGCATTGCCTGTACACATTCATTCACCAAATCAACGATTTAGATTATGTTCACCAAACACATTAAAGTAGCCGCCGCTAGCCTGCTGTTCGTTGGCTTCTTCGCAACCCGGGGTATGGCCCAGGCCACTGTACGGTACCAACCGGAAGGCGACAAACTAGAGAAACAAGTGAACCGCCCGGTAAAAAAAGAGTGCGGTACCACAAAGCCTCAGCCTTCGCATCCGCAACCTGTATCGCGTCCCGTTGGGCAACCCGGCGTCGAACGCCCCAGACAGGGTGGGCCAGCCAGCACGAAAGCGAATACATATTAATTGTGTCTTTTCCCGGCCCCCGCTCGACAACGGGGGCCTTTTTTTATAGATTTCTCCTCAAAATGCTGGTTTGAAGGGCATGGAAAACTTTGAAAAATCGATGAGATTCCGGACCTTGGCTGTGTTCTGTCACCCATATGCGACATACGGGATTCCGGAATTTACCCGCGATTCTCGCGGAAATAATTCGGGACGCTCATGTTTTTCACCTTTTACAGCTATGAACTACAAGACTTTTTTCAAGATTGGCTCCTGGACCCTGGTTGCTAC
>JAKOXM010000403.1 GCA_029781095.1 Bacteroidota bacterium | reverse complement strand
CGACGAGGTAGAAACCACTGCGCTCAACGGCATCAACATGGAAATCCAGCCCGGCGAATTTGTGGCCATCATGGGCCCCTCGGGTTGTGGCAAATCCACGCTTCTGAACATACTCGGCCTGCTCGACAATCCCTCGGAGGGTGAATACCATTTCTTCGGAACCGAAGTGGCTAAAATGACCGAACGCAACCGCGCCAACCTGCGCAAAGGCAATATCGGCTTCGTATTCCAGTCCTTCAACCTGATCGACGAACTAACGGTATATGAAAACGTGGAGTTGCCGCTGCTCTACCTGAAAACACCGGCAAGCGATCGCAAAAAGAAAGTGGAAGCGCAACTCGAGCGCATGAATATCATGCACCGTCGCAACCACTTCCCGCAACAACTCTCGGGCGGACAACAACAGCGTGTCGCCATCGCCCGCGCAGTGGTGGCAAACCCGAAAGTCATCCTTGCCGACGAACCGACCGGTAACCTCGACTCCACCAACGGTCTCGAAGTCATGAATTTGCTGACCCAACTCAACCAGGGCGGGACGACCATCATCATGGTAACCCACTCGCCCCACGACGCCGGATTCGCCCACCGGATCGTGAACCTGTTCGATGGCAAGGTGGTGACGGAGAATTTCCACGTGTGATATCCGGGCAACAACTAAAAACAAAAACTACGCTAATCGAAAAGGCAGCCGAACAGTATGTCCGGAATATTAACTAACCTTCTGACATTCAGCCGATTTTTCCAGAAAGCCGGCATATTGGGAAGGCTGCTTTTTTGAAAGCGAACGCTGTGAAAACAAAAACGCCATGGCTGTTCAAATGCTTGTTTTGCTCCTCATACTTTTGTGGAAACGATTGACTGCCCCGGTCGTCTGACCGTCCACTGTCCACCGTATACCACCCACCGTCCATCATGCTCGAACTAAAGAATATTGAACGTTATTACCAGAACGGCGCGCTCAAAACATACGTGCTGCGTTACGTAAACGCCCATATTGCCGAAGGAGAATTCGTCAGTATCATGGGCCCTTCCGGCTCCGGGAAAAGTACTTTGCTGCATATCCTGGGTATGCTCGACGAGCCTACGGACGGCGAATACTGGTTTCTGGACGAGGCAGTACACAAATTCAACGAACGCCGCCGGACCGAGTTGTATCAGCAATATATCGGCTTCGTGTTTCAGGCGTATCACCTGATCGACGATCTGACGGTATACGAAAACCTCGAAACGCCGCTTCTCTATAAAAAAGTCCCTTCCGCCGAGCGCAAAAGCCGCATTGCAGACCTGCTCGACCGTTTCAATATGGTGGCGAAAAAAGACCTTTTCCCCAACCAGTTGTCGGGCGGCCAACAGCAACTGGTCGGCGTGGCCCGTGCACTGATCGGTCGCCCCAAACTCATTCTGGCTGACGAACCCACGGGCAATCTGCAAAGTCAGCAGGCCAAGGAAATCATGGATATATTCAGGATGCTGAACGAAGAGGATGGCGTTACGATCATTCAGGTGACACACTCGGATACAAATGCCCGGTATGGCAACCGTATTTTACATCTCTCCGACGGCAGGGTGGACCGGGAAGAATTGATAAAAAAGTAATACCCGCTTATCCAGGCTGCTTTTGTACTTTTCTCTTCTTCCGGAGCGCATCTCCGGAAGAAGTTTTTTTTTGATAAAATTACATAACAATAATTTTACGAGACATTGAAATGGTAATTTTACCCCGCCTGTAACGATCAAAGTTTAACACAGGCATCCTGCAAGTTTTTCCCAAATATGGCAAACTTTTTGACTTAATGGGTATTATGCCATGCTGTGGCGCCTTGCACAGCATGGCATAGCCATCTGAACTAATCCGAAGCCTCCCTCAAAAATCGACTACAATGAAAAAAATATTTCTTCCTTTACTCCTTTGCTTGCCTGCTTGTATCTTCGGCCAGGTCCCTTTTAAATGGGATGTCGATTGTGCGCTTGGTATCACATCGTATCAGGGCGACCTTGATGCACTCAAAGTCAACGCAGGATTCCGGGAAATAAAATACTCCGCCTCTCTCTCACTGCGCCGGAATATCACCAACAATTTTGCGGTCCGCTTGAACGCAATGGCAGGTAAGATAGCCGGCGATGACCGCAATTTTTCAGAACCGGCATGGCGCATACGCCGCGGTATTTCTTTCGAAAGCCCGATCATCGAATTTACCGCCATGAATGAATATTACCCTTTGGGGATGTATCCTACAAAAGGTAAAATCGCCAGAAGCCGCAATGCCTTCGCGCCCTATGTGGTGCTTGGCGTCGGCTGGGCTTACAGCAGCCCGAAAGTGGACTGGAACGATAAAAATGGCAATGAAGAAATCAACCCCGTCCTGGCGGACCTTGATAAAAAGGCCAAACTCAACAAACTGAACGTCGTCATACCCATGGGCGCGGGGTTTCGATTCAGGCTGAAAGACCACAGTACCTTTAAACTGGAAGCACTTTTGCGGCCTTCCTTTTCAGACTATCTCGACGGTATCAGCCTGGCGGGAAACCCCGAGAAAAAAGACTGGTATTTCACCGCGCAGATCGGTGTCACCTATCCGTTTGCAAAAAACAAAATAAAAAACAGGAATATCGCGAAGCACAACGACGAAGAAAAGGCGAAGCCTGGAAAAGCAGGGAAGGAAATCGCTTCCGATCTGGACAAGGATGGAATTCCCGATGCAGAAGATGATTGCCCGACCGACCCCGGTGTGCGCAGCCTGAAAGGATGCCCTGACCGCGATAAAGACGGCGTGGCCGATTCGCAGGATAAATGCCCCGATACGCCGGGCGTCGCGACCCTTTCCGGTTGCCCCGACAAAGACAACGATGGCATTGCAGACGACGACGACGAATGCCCCGATACACCGGGCACTGCAGCAGGCCGCGGCTGCCCCGCCACGGATATGGATAAGGATGGCGTGCCGGATGCCGACGACCGCTGTCCCGACAAGGCGGGCCCCATTGCTTTTGGCGGCTGCCCCGATAGCGACAAAGACGGTATTGCCGATATCGACGACGATTGCCCGGACGCTGCAGGCCCGGTTGCGCGAAAAGGCTGCCCGGAACTGCCTCCGCCCGACAAGGCCATATATTTTGCTGTAAGTAAAAGCGACTGGTTCCGCACCTCCGATGAAACGCTGGATGAAGTGGTGGAAATTCTGAAAAAAGATTCCAGCCTGAAAGCCAATATCGACGGACACACGGACAGTGCTTCCGAGGGAGCGGAAACCGGCCTTTCCGACCTCCGTGCAAAAAAAGTATGCGATTATCTCCTGTCGCAGGGGATCGATGCTTCCCGGCTTCAATACGCCGGTTTTGGCGACAGTCGACCCATTGGCAAGAAATTCATGTCGGACGACCCGCAGCTCAACAAACAACTCAACCGGCGGGTGGAAGTGCGGTTTTACAGGTAGTTTTATTTCCCACATTGGCTGTTTTTTAATGCTGATCCGGGCGGGCGGAATACACACTACTGGACATTTTCCACGCAAAGGCGCAAAAACCAAAAACGCAAAGACGCAAAATTTTAATCTTCAACACTTTGCGTCTTTGCGAAAACTTTGCGTCTTTGCGTGAAATAAAAATGTCCAGTAGTGTGGGCGGAATATCTTCTGTCGGTGCGTCCTGGTCATTCGGGCATACTTTCAGCATGCTGGGCCTAATTTTTTCGGCCCTTTTCTCTTGCGCCGGATATTGCAGAAACTAACGTTCCACATTATGAAACTGTCTGGACTCCTGTTTCTGCTGCTGTCATTCAGCGCTTTTCAAAAAATTACCGCGCAAGACCTTCCCCGCCGCGCCTTGTTCGGGGTGCGCATGGAAAACATCACCGACGAAACCGCCCGGATCATGCACCTGCCCGCCGTCAAAGGGGTGCTCATCGGCGGCGTCGTGCCCGGCTCTACGGCAGAGGCCGCCGGATTGCAGCGCGGCGACGTGTGGCTTTCGCTGAACGATGTCGAAATCAACTCCGCCGCCGAAGGCGTGAATGCGCTGAAACAGCTCCGGGGCGGGCAAAACATTCGGTATTCCTACCTCCGGGACGGCAGGAAATTTGAAAAAGAAGTTACGCTGAAGCCGCTTCCTACGGAAAAATACCCTGATTTTGACCTCGAATACGGCTCTGTTGAATCAGGCGATGCACTGCTCCGCACGCTTGTGAGCCGTCCTCGTATCCAGGGTAAATTGCCCGCCGTACTTTTCATACAAGGAGTAGGCTGCTATTCTATCGACACGCCGCTCGATACAAGCAGTTCGGAAATACAACTGATGAACTATCTCACCCGCCTCGGATTCGTAACAATGCGTGTGGACAAGCAGGGCATGGGCGACAGCCGGGGTCAGCCTTGCAGCGAACTCGATTTTGACACTGAAGGCGAAGGCTATCGCGCCGCGCTGGTCCGGCTCCGCTCGTTTGATTTTGTAGATGCCGACCGCGTATTTATCATTGGCCATAGCATGGGCGGCGTTTTTGCGCCTTTGCTTGCACGCGACCTGCCGTTGCGCGGTATCGTAGCCTACGGCACCATGGGCGAGAAATTTATGGATTACTTTGCCAATTCGCGCCGCACCATTGCCCAGGCCAACGGGATGTCTCTCGTCGAAACGGAAGAATACGTGCGCCGCAATTGCGATTGCTACCGGCCTTATTTTGAAAAAGGCACGGCTTTCACCGACATCATTGCCGCCCATCCCGATTGCCGGGATATCCTTCGCGATCTGGGTCGCACAACGGCGTTCTGGCAACAATTGAACCGTGTCGATATACCGGCTCTGTGGTCTGCCTACCCCGGAAAAGTGCTGGCCGCCTGGGGAAAATCGGATTACATATCCGTCCGTTCAGAACACCAGCACATCGCCGATCTGGTCAACCGCGCACATCCCGGCAACGGGACCTTCCTCGAACTGGAGGGCTGCGACCACGGCATGCATACCGTTGCCACCATGCAGCAGGCCGCACAGGGGCTGGCTTCGGGATACAACCCGTCTGTGGCCAGGGCGATCGGAGAATGGCTGAAGGCAAGTATTTAAGGAGCCTGGGAGATATATGAGTTGCATAATGCTTAAAATTGCAGGCATGAAACGAAAATCATTGGTCATATTCCTTTTTTGTTCGCTGACCGTCAACATATTGTATTGCCAGGCTCCGCCCGTAAGCTTCCCCCGGATCGTCGATGATTTTGTGGCCGGATACCGCGCCCTTGACATCCCCTGGGTCGATTTCGATTATAAAAACTATCTGAATGGCATTTCTTCGAAGGCCGAAATCGAAAAACGGGAGGCCTTTTTTCTGCAGTACCAGATAAAACTCGATGTGATCGATACCGGTAAATTGTCGCCTGCAGACAAGATGACTTTCGAACACCTGCGCTACCAGATCGCCCTGCAGCTCGAACGATGCGACCTCGAGAAAAAGATCAGGGCTGCCGACGCAGTTACCATCCCCGAAGACGGGCTCTCCAGGGCGCCGGAGGGCAAGGCCCTTTACCGTTTTTACATCCGCCAGTCTACGGGCGTTGACATTACTCCGGATGAGATATACCGTTACGGTATGTCGGAAATCGCCAAGATACACGGCAAAATGAACGAGATACAGGAGCGCGCAGGCTTTAAAAATGATAGCGTCGGATGGTCCAAATACCTGAATAACAGCAATTTCTTCATCACTGACCGCGATAGCGTGGTTGCCGGTTACGAGCGCATTAAAAAGCAGGTGCTTGCACACCTCGGCGCCATGTTTGAACAGACGGCCGCCGAGGTGCCGGATATCGGTTTTATGACCTGGCCCGACGCGGGACCATACACGCCGCCCGGCCGGTATCTTTCCGCAGGCGACAACGCTTATGGCAAGGCGGTGTACCAGTACAACTTCTACGGCAACCGCCACAACCGCCGGGCGATGGACTGGCTGTTCATCCACGAAGCGATTCCCGGGCACCACTTTCACCGCTCCGTTCGCGAGAAAATTACTCAGGATGCCCTCGCCGATTTGTGGTTTCCCGGAGGCACCGTAGAGGGCTGGGCTACCTATGCAGAGTATTTCGGAGAAGAAATGGGTCTTTATCGCGACGACTGGGCGTGGCTCGGCAAGTGGGAATGGGACCTCGTCCGATCTGCGCGCATCGTCATCAGTGTGGGCATCCATGACCGGGG
>JAKOXM010000397.1 GCA_029781095.1 Bacteroidota bacterium | reverse complement strand
CGCAAAATGCTGTGGGCGCTCTTTCTCGAAGGCAGGGAGACGCGGCAGATGCTGCAAGCCTTCCTGCGCGAAGGACGCGGGCGATTGCTGGTGTCTTTCAAGTCAAAAAACCCCTCGCCGGAAGAACTCAAAAAGGCTGTCGAGCAATTGAAGGACATCCCCCGTTTTCTGCCGTTTTTTATCATTGTAGTGGTGCCGGTCCCCGGTGTTACGGAAAGTTACGCACTTCTTGCCATCAGCCTGGAAAAGTGGCTGGGGCACAAATTCCGCTTCCTGCCCAGCGCGTTCAGCGATCTGATCCGGGACAAGAAAGAAACACCGGAGGAAGAAGCGCCGCCGCAGTAGTGCGGAACGTCGTTCCATGCATATAAACGGGATTGTCCATTTCCATCACCGCAGGTGACAGTTTGGCAGAACGTCGTTCCGCAAAATACCAAATCAATCGCGACCTTCGCCCGCTCAAAATACGATCCTTGCTTCCCGCCGCCGACCACCTTACACGTCGCCATTTCCTGATCGGCATCCTGATTCTGGTGCTGGCAAACGTCTGTTTTTCAGCCAAGGCTGTCATCGTCAAACTGATGTACCGCTATGGCGTCGACACACAATCCGTCATCGCCCTGCGGATGCTGCTGGCACTCCCATTCTACCTCGGCGTGGCTATATACCTGTACAGACGCACCGACAACGTCCGGCTCGGCAAACGGGCATGGCTGGCCATCAGCGGGCTGGGTATCCTGAGCTATTACATATCGAGCATGCTTGACTTTCTGGGGCTTCAATACGTAACTGCAAGCGTGGAAAGGCTCGTTTTGTACACCTATCCGACCATGGTGCTGGTGCTGTCGGCCGTTTTATTCAAAAAAAGGATTTCCGGCGTGCAGTACCTGGCACTGGCGCTGACTTACCTGGGTGTCGTGCTGGCTTTCGCGGCCGAAAAGGGCTTCGGCGGACAGAAAGACCTGCTCCATGGCGGGCTGCTGGTATTCGGTTGCGCCATCACCTATTCGTTTTACGTGGTGTTCACGGGCCAGTATGTGCATCGCGTGGGTTCTGCCAAATTCACTTGTTACGCTGTTATTGCAGCCACTTTCCCGACACTGATACAGACCGGTGTACACAACCGGTTCGACATATTTCACTTTCCTTTTCAGGTGTACATGCTCTCCGTCTGGCTGGCGGTAGTGGCCACCGTGGTCCCTACTTTCCTGATCGTGGAAGGTATCCGGATCGTAGGGGCCAACAATTCCGGTATCATCGGCTTTGTGGGACCGGTGGCGACCATCGTCCTGGGCTATGTTTTTCTTGGCGAACCTGTGACGGCGCTGCCATTGCTGGGCACGTTTGTGGTGCTTGCGGGGGTTGGGCTGTTGTCCTGGAGGGGCAGGTAACGCCAACCTCCGGTTGGCTGCATCAAGTGCGGTTGCCAACCGGAGGTTGGTGGTACGTGGCCAACCGGAGGTTGGTGTTACGTGGCCAACCGGAGGTTGGTGTTACGTGGACAACTGGAGGTTGGCGTTACGTGGCCAACCAGAGGTTGGTGTTACGTGGCCAACCAGAGGTTGGCGTTACTGGCGAACCGGAGCCTGGCGTTACGACCACAATTCCGGGTGCGCAAACGTATAAGGCCAATCCTGCCACTTTTCCACGAGTTTTGCCTTTACCGGATTATGGAGAATATACCACGCAATCCGGTCGAATTCGTTTTGATCACGCACGACGTGGTCATAGGTCTCGCGATGCCAGAATTTTCCTTCTTTCTCCAGAAATTTATTGCAAACCATTCCTGTATAACTCTTGTGCCGTTTTAAAATATCGCTCAAAAGCGGAGCATCTTCATGATGTTTGATAAGCGCATGGACGTGATTGGGCATGATACAAAACGCCCACAGATGAAAGAATTGGTCCGCGCAATGATGAAGCGATTGCATCACTTCACCGGCAATGGCTTCTTCTTTCAACCAGTAAGGCTCGTTAAGGCTGCCATCCAGTGCATCATCGTATTTGCCAAAATATCGCCTTTGGATTTCGTATCGCCGGGTGCTTAAATCTATGCCCCGGCAATTCTTTTCCGCAATTTTTAATTCTTCTTCGGTTTCAGATTTTATTCGCTGTAAAACCGAAATGGGAATAGACCCATATAAACGGTAGGTTATGAAAAATGTAGCGCCCGGTGGCTGCCAATGGGGCAGATTTCGTTCATAATAGATTTTATCCATGATGCAGGTTTTTTTGTTATATCTCAAGTAACGCCAACCTCCGGTTGGCGATGTTTATGATTGCCAACCGGAGGTTGGCGTTACGCCGGCCAACCGGAGGTTAGCGTTACGCCGGCCAACCGGAGGTTGGCGTTACTTTGGCCAACCGGAGGTTGGTGTTACTTTGCTAGCACCGAAATCGCCGCCCCGCCGCTGGCCGCCAGTTTCAGTTTAAGCACGTCGCCGCGGTGTACCGTCACTTTGCGGATGTTCACGGGGTACGGGTTGGTCTGGTAGTCCGCACCGGGGCCGTCTTCGTACACAGTCGCTTCGTATGTTTTGCCGGCGGTGAGAAAATCGAGTTTGAGGGTAAAGTCGCGCGGCGTTTCGTCGGTAATGCTGCCGATAAACCAATCGGGCTTTCCTTTTTCACGGCGCGCAATGGTGAGATAGTCGCCTACCTGTGCATTCAGCACGCGGGTTTCGTCCCAGTCGACCGGTACATCGTGGATAAACTGGAACACGTCGAGGCGTTTTTCGTAGTTCTCCGGCAGATCGGCGGCCATTTGAAGCGGACTATACAGGGTGACATAGAGTGCAAGCTGCTTGGCCACCGTGGTATGCACACGCTCTTTTTTGTTTTTGTCGAACTGATCCAGTTCTATCTGGAAAATACCCGGCGTGTAATCCATCGGACCGCCGAGTATGCGGGTGAAAGGCAGGGTGCATTCGTGCGACGGCGGGTTGCCTTTGCTCCAGGCGTTGAATTCCTGGCCGCGGGCTGCCTCGCAGGCCATCCAGTTGGGATAGGTACGTTGCAGACCGCTGGGCCGCACGGGTTCGTGTGCATCGAGCATGATGTGGTATTTCGCGGTGCGTTCCGCCACGCGCACGTAGTGATTCACCATCCACTGCCCGTCGTGCCATTCGCCGCGGGGGAGAATTTTTCCGACATAGCCTGTTTTTACGGCTGAAATGCCGTATTTATTCATGTAGGTGTAGGCGGCATCCATTTGCCGTTCGTAACTCGGCACGGCAGCGGAAGTCTCGTGGTGCATGATGATCTGCACGCCTTTTTCCTTTGCATAGCGCGTCACCTCGTCAATGTCGTAGTCGGGATAGGGTTTGGTGAAATCGAACACTTCTTCCTTCATTTTGCCGAACCAGTCTTCCCAACCGACGTTCCAGCCCTCCACCAGTACGCCGCCAAGGCCGTTTTTGGCCGCAAAATCGATGTATTTCTTCGTGTTTGCTGTGGTTGCGCCGTGCTTGCCCGAGGGTTGGAGCCCCTGTGCAGTGCTGCCGTTCTGGCTGCCGGCATAATCCCAGGTGCTTTTACCGATGTGCATTTCCCACCAGATCCCGCAGTATTTCATGGGTTTGATCCACGATACGTCGGCGATTTTACAGGGTTCATTGAGGTTAAGGATCAGGCGGTTGGTAAGTATACC
>JAKOXM010000393.1 GCA_029781095.1 Bacteroidota bacterium | reverse complement strand
CGTTGTCCACGTAGATACCTTCTTCGGACGAATCCGTCGTGTTTGCTGTTTTACCGGCTTCCGGGCCCTGACCGCGCTCCGTCGTTTCCTTTGCATCCGCCTTCTGGTTCGAGATTCCTTCGTCGGCAGGGAAAGATGCCACGTCGGCCTTTAAAAGTGCCTGAACATCAGGCAATAATGGGCCGAACAAGGATTCCAAGTGTCGCCTCAGCAAAGGAGCAAGTACCGGAAATGACGAGCCGCTGTGTTCCCTAAATTGCCGGACAAACTCCGGTAAAACAGCCGGGCGAAGCACTTCTTTCAAGGCGGAAAGAACGAACGGAACAGCATCCGGTTTCGCAGCCAGAGCAATCGCAGCCAAACCAGCGTCGCCGGCAGAAACCACCCGGGTGGCCTGTCCAAACGCCGCATCCCAAAGGTGTTTTTCAAAAGATGACAACATCTCCGCATCCGGCCGTGAGACGGAAGACGCGGCATGAATGGCCTCTAAAATACGTGTGACGGATGCATGCGCTTGCGGCGAAATCTGTTGCAGCAAAATATGCAAAAATGGCCCGGAGAATTGCATGACCAGGCGCTTGCGGGCCTGCGGGGAGGCGAAAGTGCGCGATAATTGAAGCGAAAAGCCCCCCGAAACCGGACCCGCATGACCACCGGTACCAGGTTTCCACGTATCGGACAAGAATTGTTCGAACGAAACCCCCGAAGGTAATTTGAACGACCAGGGCAAACGCCCCGTTTCGAGAAAGTATCGAAAGGCCTCAGACGCGACCTGCCCGTCGTTTTTTAATCTGGCATTCGCATTTCCCGTTCTATTTGGTGATGCAAATGCTTCTCGGGGCGGCATCTCATCCTGCAGGGCTTTTTCGAGCGCCTGCGCCACGGCTGTGGTAAATTTGTGTTCAATGTTATCAAGGGTCAGGGTTCCGGCATCCAGCTCCAGTCGATCGATACAGAGCCGTCCGCCGGGCGGAGCACAGCGGTCGAGCACCCCTTCGATGGCCGGCAACAGCCATGTACTGCAAAGATCGGAAAGGCGGTTTTGCAGCGCAAAACCTTCGCTTTCAGACCCTTGCAAGTCTACATGGATATATTGTCGCTGGATTCGATGGGTCATCTCAGTGCACTTACGGTTTGTGTTGCGCTGATCACGCAACCTTGTTTCGTAATACCGGTTAGTTTCACTTTAGTCCCCTTTGACAGACCGGGTACTGTTACCTTCACTTCTGGCCCCAGATACAGGGCTTCCGTGCTGCGCTCCACTTCCCATATCCAGGTTATGCCCAAAGTCTGAAGTGTGGCTGGGCCGATGAGGCTCAGGTCGAGCACGTCGCCTTCCAGCCGGACGGGTTTGATGCCGACCCGCACGGCCGGCTCATTGCATAATTTTTCAAGCGGAGTGTCCTTGCACTGGTCGCGCATACTGCTGTCGAAGGCAGGTACATGTACAGGCGGGCTGTCTACCTGCAGGTTGGAGAAAGTCGCTCCGTTTACATTTCCGGTTTTCATGTAGCGCACTTCGTATTCCTTCACCGGACCGCCCTGTGCGTAATCGCAGGTAAACTTCATGCTGAACATCTCGCACTGGAAGTATTCCACCCAAAGCCGTGCCAGGGGGTCTTTTTCGTTGGGTTCGTAGGTCAGCACCAGACGGCCGGCGCCAATGGCTTTGGCCACTTTTTCGTTGATCTGCTTGATGAGCGCCGTCATGGTGCCGTGAAAATCCCGGTTGAGCAGATCAGTCAGAACACCGACGGAAAGCCCGGGGATGTTTTGCGTTTTACCATTTTCGTCCGTGAAGGTGAATTCGACCTCGCCGGGTTTATACACTTCAAAAGGCGAGGAGGAGGGCTGCACCCACAATCTGTAGGCGGATTTTTTCGAAATACCGGCGCAGGGTTTGTCACAGTTCGGTTCGCACACAACACGGAAGTCCTGCACCGCTACCGTTCCAGCACTGTCCATTATTTCCACCGACAGCGGGGCACCGCTCGGCATTGGCACGCTGGTAAACACGTCGTTATTTAAATAACCCGCCCCTTTTCCGGCCAACTTGTAAGGCGGCACGCCGCCGCTTACGCGAAGTGCAATGGTATACCTGCCATTTTCGCAATGCTGATCAAGCGGCTGCAACACGAGGGGCTCCGCCCGAACGGCCGGAGGAACCGTTATTTTTTTCTGTTCAGAAACCAGACCCTCGGCGTCACGGATGACTATGGTATGCTCCCCTGGATCGAGGAGTATGTCTCCCTTAAGTTCAACAAAATCACCGCCGTCGACCTGGTAACTAAATGGCTTGGCTCCTTCCGAGGGTGTCAGGGTCAGACGCGCCTGATTTTTGTTACTGACAGGAGTAATTGTAGTGTCGAATCCAATTGGCAAACGCGTGCAACGGAAAATGATGGGGAGCGAAAATGGACACCCCAAAGCATCGGTGATCCTCAGAGTTTCGGCCTTGCCGCTCGGCAGAGGGCCGTAAACAAACTCTCCGCCCGACAGATTTATCGCGACATCGTTTACTCTGTAAGGCGCTTTACCGCCTGAAACCGAAATCCGCGTCATGTATTCCGTGCCAGCCCTGTTACAGGTATAGCCATTGGGTACAACGACTGCAACAACGGGATCGAGAATGGTAAATGTTTGCGTTTTCTGGATTCCAGTAGCGTCTTTCAAGATCAGGGTATGCGGTCCGACCCCGAGTTTCAGGTGTTCCGTTATCGGCGCGAAATTTCCGGTATCTATCTTTAGTTGATACGGGGTGGCGCCGCCACTTATCGTGAGGTCGATCAAGGCTAATTTATCCGTTCCGGTGCACTTGGGCGTTGCCGTGAACACCAGTGGTGCGTAGCATGCAGATTTCACCGGCACCACAATACTGCAGCCTTTGCTGTCGATAATAGTGATATCGTCGCCTGTGCCGCTGGCAATGGGATCGCTCACGTATTTATTATCGCTGCCGATACTGCCGCGGCTGGCCGTAAAGGGCGGAACGCCGCCGCTGACGATAAACTCGGCGGTGTAGGTTTTCAGATCATCCTTGCACTTGTAAACCGGTGTGGTACAGGTTATTTTCGGTTGAATGACAATCGTTTGAGGAGCAGATTCGGTACCCGCTGCATCGCGGATGGCGAGGTCGTGGGTGCCTGCATCCAATACAAGATTGCCGCTTATGGGGCTGTATCCGCCGCTGCCCACCTTGATACTGTAAGGCGGATTTCCGCCTTGTGGCAAAATCGAGACTTCCGCCTTGTTATTGCTGTTTGTGCAAAGGACGGTATACGTGAATGTCGGTAGTGTGGAAGGCAATACATATTGTACGCCTCCGCAATCGGAGCAACACAGATAAGGCAGGAAGAAGTCGGCAATCACGATGCCGTCGGCCAGACTATTTACGTATTGGGCGATGATCGTATTGGCCGTTTTATTGGCAAACAGGTCAAAATTGGTTTTAGGGTCGAACGACTGGCCCGTCAGCGCGCCCTGAACCACTCGAAAATCCTCGTCGAGGGCGAAAGCCTCGTTGAACTGCAGGCGTTTGAAAGCAGCATCAAACTCGGGAGTAAAAATTGGAGACTGGCCGGTTTTGGCGGCATAATTTGCATCTGCAGACAGCGATTCCTGGGAAATATTCTGGGTGAGATCAAATTGTAACTGCGTTGCCTCCGAAAATGATTGATTCGGGCCCGCAGGCGTCTTGGCGGGCGATTCGTGGTAAACCAGGATAAAGGTGCCGCCGATCGGTACGCCGGCTTTGTGCTGGATTCCGGGGTGCTGGAGCAGGAAATAGGACAGGTATTCCTTCTGTTTGATTTCCTTTACCCGGCGGATAAATTCATCCGTGATGGATTTGTAGACCTCCGTCCGGCAATTGTAAAGAAGGTCTTCCAGTCGGTCGTCGACTTCTTCCCACAGAAACACTTCGTCGATGGTGCCTAGTTTTCCGGTCACCGAGGTGGCCTCACGGCTGGCTTCGAGGTTCTTTACGAGGTCCAGCAAAATACCGCAGCGGCTTGAAAAATCCGCGAGTTTGAAATCTTTCAGGGACTGGGGCAGGGTGGCAACCAAATTCAGAATTGCCGAGAAAATATTGAAAAACAGGTTATTAAGTTGTTCGGCCTCATTCTTTACCGAAACATTCATCTTAAGCAACGTGCCTGCGGTGAATTCCTGCTCAAACCGGTCGCCCAGCGTCCCGGTGGTCACCAGAAAATCAGGTGCATAGGTATTGATGAAGGCGTATTTCGATTTGTACAGAAAGGGTCTGATCGTGATAACGTCCACTGCGCCGGGGGTCGAAATCGGCGGAATATTCGGGACAGGGGGAGATTGGGCCTTGTTGGCCGAATCCGCCACAGGCTGGTCTCCCGCGACTTTTGACGCAGTACCCGCTTCGGATGAAGTCCCTGTAGTCTTGGGGTCGAAAGTAACCGTTGTCTGCACAAGCGGTTTAAGTCCGTATAAATACGTCAGGTCATTGCATAAAAAACCCATCCACTGCTCGCGTGTCGCATCGTACAGGGTTTCCAGGTCCTTGAAACGGCAGTTGGTCATGTTGATATCGACCTCTATATTCTCGTCGAAAGCGCCTGTGCGCAGCGCGATGATGTCGATAGGCAGCCGGTTTCTGTTTTTAAGGGTTACCAGCGCATCCAGTACCGCGAGGTAATTTTTGCCCAAATGCCCTTCGACGCGCAGGAAATTGTTCGGCTCAAGATCGAAACGCAGCGGATCGGAGACAAAATCCGGCACAGTCACGCCGTATTCATAGCTGCGGTAACTCAGGTTTTGGTGCGCGCGCTTTCGCCGGCTCTTTTCTGTGTTCCAGAGCTGGAACAATTTGGGAGTGCCGTTCTGCAGGTAATAATATGGAATGCATTTTTCCGACAAGGGTACATCGCCCAGTTTGCTGGGCGTATAGCGTATCTGTAACTGCAGGTTTTCCGGTCCTTTTCCCCCGAACAGTGGCGGTTCGTCGGTAAACCGTTCGGTCATTTCCACCAGTCGGCGAAACAATTGCAGCAACTCTGCGCTGCGCTGCTCGCAATCGCTTGTAGCAGCGGAGGCCATAAAATAGTGCCGGAACACGCGCGGGTCATTTGCCGTCCATAAATCCGGCCGCAGGAGACCCAGCAAAAGGTGCCGGGGGAACAACCCGTCCGGCGGACAGCAGGCGCACATCATTTCAGCCCCTTTCCAGCGAAACTCGTCGTAGGCTTTGATCAGGTCGTCAAACAGATCATAGTAGTATTGCAGAAAACGCGCCTGGGTTGTATTCTGGGGTGCGGAATCGAGAAAACCGTACCTGGTGCCGAACCCGGCAAATGGATTGGCGGGATATGCATCTTTTACAACCGGTTCGAATGCGTGGTATGCTGCCGTCAATGCTGTTCCGACCCGTTTGGACAGCGATGCATTGTGAAAAACCGAAATATAGGCCGCCAGCACGGTATTGGACGACGTCAAGGTACCGGCCGGTACGCTGTAACGTGGCAGGCGGATGTCGACCAGGTTGAGGTCGGCGAGCATGTCGTGCTCCAGATCGGTGACGGTCGGTTTGGGGGTAATTCCATTGGTTGTTCCGTCGATGAGGGCGGTAATGTTCGGGTCGTTTTTACTGACCAGCAGCCGGCGCAGAATGGCGTACACTTCGGCGCCCCGGTCGTCGCAGTTGGTCGGGCTGCAATTGCGCAGTCCTTCTTTTTTCAGTTCCAGAAAAAGCAATACGACCTTGTCGTCGAGAAAGGACGGGGCGGCGCTGAAGGAAGTGATGCCTGGTTCGTCGACGGTAAACATTTCCCAAAGGTCGATCTGCTGGATCGTTCCGTTATTGGCTATACGCCTGAACAGGGGATAGTCAATCTCGTCCGGTACGGTGTAAGGTTTATACCCCGCCAGTTTTACGTCAGCCGGTTCCACGATGAGATACCCCTCGGAGGTAATGCCGCAACCCTTGCCGATGTGCACCTCTGCTCCGGCCAGGCTGATTTCCAGTCCGCAAACGATACCGATGCCGATCAGGTTGGCGCGGGTAAGGCGCTCCTGCTCATCCAGATATTGAAAAACCTGATTCAGATGGCGGTTCGTCAGGACCTGGTTGGCCTCGAAAACCGGGTATTTGCTGTTATCTAACGTGGGTCGCATGGTATAAAACGGTTTTTACCGTAATAAAAAATAGTCTTTTTGTGGTTTCGCCGCCCGGATCTTATCCGTACCCGGAAGGCGGGGTATTTATTGGGGCGGCTTTTTACGGGGCGGCTTCTTCGGTGCTCTTGTCGAACTCTTTGGATTTGCCACCGGCTTTAATGGCTTGGTGGTCAATACCTTATTTGAAACAGTCTGTTTTATAACCTGCTTTTTAAGCGGCGGGGGCGGAGGAGCGGGTGGCAGGGCAGGCAATACGAGCGGCTCGGTCGCCATCCGCTGCAACGAACCCAGGCCGGTTTGCCCGAGGCGAACGGGATTGGCGTCGCTGCCATCGTCGCAGTCGTGCAGGGTGGCGGTCGGATAGGTGTTTTCCAGATCGGCCATCAGGTGCACGAGTATCCAAAGGCGGTAGGAAACATCCACGTATTTTTCATAGCGGGATTGCACCAGCGCTTTGATGCGCGCTTTGGCTGCATCCGTAAAACGGTTGTCAATGCATGATGGAAGTGTTTGAAATACCGGAACAGGTCCCAGATCCGCTGAAGAAAGAATTGCTGCATCTTCGCCCATTTTATCCGACATCCAGTGGCTGAATTCATACCCGTAGGCTTCAAGGACGCTTCCGGCGCATTGACACAATTCTCCGGAAGTTAATTTCTTCACATTGGGCTTCAGGCCGGCAGCAAGCAGGGCTTCCACTCGATCGTGGAGCCGCTCCTGCACCCAGTCGAAGGCCGAATTGGCACTCAGCCATGCAGTCCAGGCTTCTTCAAAGCGTGAAAATTGCACGCCGTACAAGGCAACGCCATAAAAGTACTGTAACATCAATTCCCTGATCTCGTCCTGTAATGCCTGATCTTGCACAGATTGTGAAGGCAGACAGGGAAGATTGTTCAGCGAAACGTTTGCAAATGCTGCTGTGAGTTTCGTTTCCCAGACAAGCGGAGGCAAATGACTGTATTTCAGATTATTGTACAACGGTTCGAATGTATCGGCGAACCGGCCGAGAATATCGGAAGCGCAGGTGCAATTGTCATCGGGTGTAAAGCCGGGTATTCGGGCCAGCAAATCCGTCAGGTCGGGCAGAACGGGGTCGCATACATCCGGTTTGTAGCCGGCATTACCGATCCAGCATACCTTGGGAAGCAGGTGGGAAGGTGTTTCCTGCCGGATGGCGCGCTCGGCAAAACGCCGCATATCGAGGTTGGTGTTATACGGGGCCGTCCAGCCGGGCATGATAAATGTCAGGCGAAAAGAATAAGGATCTTCGTCGCCGCAGGTACCGCAGGGGCCATCCGTACAGGCGGGCCAGATCGCGTCGCCGGGGAACTTGGGGCGCAACAAAAGATGCTCCACCACGATCATCCGCTGCGAATCGCTCAGCAAACCGGCCAGCGTGTTTTTGGCGAAATCCTTTGCTTCGGGATCCGTGTCGAACAGACGGGAATAGCTCAGCAAAACAAGCCCGCCCGGCGTTTTGAGGACAATTTTGAACTGTGCGCCGGAAGCGATCGTGTCATAGGCACCGGGTTGCGGCATCAGACTGAAAATGACGCGTGCCAATTCGAATTTGGACGTGCCCAGGTATTCAGCCTCATCCCGCCCGGCAGGCAAGGCCGCCAACTGGTAAACGCCGTTGAAAACATGCAGGCCTAGAACATCCTGCAGGATGTAGTTCATGGTATACTGCCCGGTACCGCTGTTTTTCTGAATATCCCAGGAAAACTGAAGTTCGGTCTGGCCCAGCAGTTTGCCGACACGGCGTTGTATTCCGGGTACGTTTGAATAATCCCTCGGGTGCCGGCGGGTGTAGTCAAATGCCTTCGCCCTGTCGTGGCTGATTGCGGGGTAGGTTTTCAGGAAGGCGATTTTATCGGTCACGAGGTCTTTCAGCGCCGCTTTTTGCCCTTCCAGGTTGGTGAGCAAAAGGGCATATTCACTGAATTGTTCGCCAAAACGCGCCAGCAAGTGGTCGAGAAAGCGGTTTCGTCGCTCCAGGAATTCCGTTTCCGTTTCGATCAGGTCGCTCAGCCGTGTTGCGGCGAGACTGTTAAAAAGATCGTTTGCACCCTTGATGAGCGGTTCGTCAATCAAACGTGTGAAATAGCTGCGCTGTACTGCCGGGTCGAGGGAGAACAAATCCGCCGTATGCGTGATCTGCGTCAGCGCATTCACGAGTATCTGCTCAAACGGCATCAGGTATGCTTTCAATTGTTTGGCCCGGGCGCGGCGCATGGCGGACGCTCCGGACGGAAGTCCTTCCATACCAATGCCATAAGTCAACGGCAGGCTGTATTGCACAGGGTAATAATCGCCCGGATTCCGGAATTGTCCCTTGGGCACCGGCAAATCGTTGACGGCGTCCTTGATTTTGGGCCGCTCCGTTTCGCCCCGCAACTGGATCAGCGTATCGCGCGCCTCGTCCATACGCGGCAGAAAAGGCAATCCGTTTTTGTAAAATAGAAACCTGGAGAGATTGTAATACAAACGCGGCTGGTGGAGCGGAGTTACGGCCATCGTCCATTCAGCGCTTGTCTTTTCAAGATTGGGGGCCGGTGCGTGCAGGTCAGCGGCTCCCTTGATCGGAAAACCTTCGTCGTCGTATTTCGTGAGCAGCAGATTATTTACCGTCACGACCCCTTCGATATCCATGAGCCGGTTGAGTATATCGGATACGCGGAGTTCGCTTTTCAGTTTTGCCTCTTCCAGTTCGTCCTGTTTGATAAAACCGTTGTCAAGCGCCGGTCCCTGAAAAACATCTTCCACCGGCATGCCTTCATCGAGCAAATCCTGCAGGGAATAAAAAGAAACTTCAGGGTTGAAATACTGCTCGATTTCGAGCCAGATACGCGCCTGCACGCGCTCGATGTCGGCATCGGGCGCTACTTCCACGTCGCAGCAAACCGCCACATCTTCCACCCCGACGCACTGAACGCTGCAGTAGTCTTCATCGAGGTTGCGATGGGCCTGCAGGGATGCCTTTGCTTCCGCCACCTGCTTTTCTATTTTACGCAGTTTATTCCGGTATTGCCATACAGGGCCGCCGGTGCCGCCGTCGGCCAGAGCAGCCCTGAGATCGGCAATCAGGGTACCGGTCCTTGCCGAATCGCCGCAGAAAAAGCGCATCGGAACGTCGTCAAACCGTATTGTCTGACTACCGGAGTTGATCGGCGCTTCCAATGTGACGTAAAACACCTCGCGCCGGTATCTCCATAGATCATCGTTACTGATGTCGGACACAGCGGATTTGCTGCGCGCAATGGTGATTACATTCACCGGGTCCAAGGTTTGGGCGCTGTCCAGAAAAGCGCGATACCGGTCCTCGTCAAGTAAATCCCACAACGGAAAGCGCAGTTCAGCCGTGACCGGAATATATTCACCATCGTTTAACACCACGAAGGTTTTTTCCACCTTCCGATCATTCAAATCTCCCGATTCAGCGTCAGATTCCAGTTCGAGAAGCACTTCGTACAGCCCGTTGGGCGCCACTTTTTCTACGTTCAACCGCTGCCCGGACTTCGGGACGGGCGGTTTATAATCCAGCAGCAGTTGGTCGTTGTCGCACCACGCGTACCAGTGCAGTTCGCAGGCGCAGTCCTTGCAGAACAGCCAGGCGTTGCGCACCCCTTCCAGGTCGATCAGAAGCCTGCGAAAATCGTCGGTCGTCCAGGGATTCACGGTCAGGATTTCCCGCGCCGTAAAAAACGGTTGTTGGGTGTCGTGGTCCGGGTCGGCGGGCGCGAGCAGGTCCTTGATGTCCCAACCCAGGCGGTAGCCAAGATCCGTGATGGCATAGCAAAGCGCTTCGAGGATGGTGATGCCCGGATCGTGGAGGTTGTAATCGGTCCAGAAGCGACTCCCCATCTGTTCGATAAAGCCGATGCCTTCCCGGCGGAGGAAGTAATAGTCCTCAGCGGGTTTGAGCGCAGGGCGCTTTGATATGACGACGGGTTGCTGGCTCATTGCTTGCACGAACAATCTTCGCCGGACGCCTGTGCGGTAGCAGGTAAACCGGCGACGGTGATGGGAATAATGGTGTGTTTTTCTTCAGGGGTGGAAACGAGGATCGACACGGCGGTGGAACCTTCCACTTCATTCATATCTGCCGTGCCCTTTTTACCGCCGATATCCAGAAACAGTTTGAAATCGGTTACATAATCCACGTAGGGGCGCTCTTCGATAAAATTAATGAGTACCGATTTGAAAATCTTGCCGCCGAACGAGGGGTTCCCGCCTCCGGGAAATGCCCAGGGCGATAAATAGCGGGTAATTTCCAGTCTGAGCTGGTTGGTATAATACGTTTCGTCGAAACCGGCATAAAAGCGCACCCTGAAGTCGAGGCGGATTTCTTCAAACTGCGGGTTTTTGACGTGCAGTTTGACAAAGCAGGACAGGCGTTTCCGCAAAAACGCGTCTATTTCCAGCAGTAATCCCAGGCTGGTGTAAGGGCGCAGGGGATCGCGCAGGTTCTGGAATTGCTGGTTGGGTATGGTCACGACGGTGACGTGGCCCGCCGCCAGCTCGCGGTAGATACCCGTTCCGCTTTCATTGGGTTCGTAGTGGGTATGATTCAGGCATTTGACTTTATAAATTTGCGGGAAGGCTTCCAGCACGAGTCGTTCGTAGTCCCACAGGGTAATGGCGCGACCCTTGTGGCGCAATCGTTCGCTGACGCGAGTATAATAATCAGCAGACGCTTCCTTGCCGCGCCCGCCGAACGACGGGAACGGCTGTTCAACTTTTTTGACGGCCGAGTCTGGCCGGGCCAGTTTCGAAATAATGCCCGCTTCGAGTGGCGTGGCTGTAAAACCCGGGTCGTTGCCCTGATCGGCAAAAGTGCTGCGCAGCGCCTGGGCCGCCACGAGGATAAAACGACACACGGTATCGCTTTCTTTCTCCACAGCGATCCTGATCCAGTGCATACCGCCCGGCAAAAGGGTGTTGTTGTCACTGGCTCCGCGCGGTATCGCGAGGGTGACAATACCGGAACGGGTAAGCTCGCCGCTAAGGTCTTCTACTGCATCCTTTTCAAAAGTCGTCCAGTTATTATGGCTAAGATAACTCCAGTGCAGGTGCGGAACGGGTTTTTGCGAAAGCGGATCGGCGGTGCCTTCTGCGACCTGGAAAAGGAGTGCGAGGTTTTGGGGCGGTTTCAAGCCGGAAATACCGATGTAAAATTCGGCTTCGTGGCGAACAATCATACCTCCGCCGCCATGCTGGAATCGGGGGAACAGGGAAACATCGCCCCTCAGTACCGGATGTCGTTCGGCATTGCCGAAAGGGGCCAGATGGAAGAATCTTGCCTTGCGCGCGCTGAATTGCGCCGCATCGGACGAATTGAGGGAAATCGTTTGAGTAGCGGTATAATCGAGTGAAAGGGATTCGGCAAAGGGGCCCTGGGGCGGATTGCCCGGATTTGAGGAACCGGACACCTTTGCAATAAAATCAAGCAAGGCGGTCTGATAGTCGGTTTGTCCGAAATCGCCGTTGAATAGCAGTTTGAGGAAACCCCGTCTGGCGCCGACGGAAAACTGTTCGTTTTCGGAAAAATCAGGCAGATCAACAGCCGTATGGCCTGAAATCGAATTCAGTAAAAATCCCGTTTCATTAATCGAAAAATTTCCTTCACCCGCACTCCACTGACCGGCATCCAGGTAAGAAACCTGGATATTGCGCGCAGCCCCGCCGAAAGGCGCCGGGGTATTTTGCCAGATCAGCGAGACCTTCGCATAATCAATTTTTTTCTGAAAAACCTCTTTGGAACCGATGACAAGGCTGTTGCCCGTCACCGGAGAAGCACCGAACGGCTGAAAAGGTTTGGAGGTATCCACAGGGCCGAAATCATTGGAAACCGCCACACTTTTAAGCCCGAAAGCACCTACGGATATTTTGATCCGGCTTATGGCTATATCCTGGTAGCGTGAATACGGAGAGACGCCGGAGCCGGCGTTTTTCAACATTACCTTCATTATCGGGAGTTCCGTATCGAAGCCGGGGCCGTGTGTTTTGGCGCTGTATGGCACGACAGAAGGGTCTTCACCCGAAATGGCAGTCCATAACAGGAGTTGTTGACCACCCGGAAAGGCCAGGAATAGTTGGGGCGCTTTTTCCATCCATCCTTTGGGCGCCGTAAAATAACAGGTGACATCACCCGGATTTACCGGGCCGACATAGCCGCTTATATCTATCCACATGACCACAATTCGCTGACCTTCAGCGAGCAATAAATAGTGGGACGCCACCGCAAAGCCGATCTCCGCTTTCGGCATATTGATCTGCTGAAGCGTTCCGTCGTTGTACACCTTGTTGTAAAAGGGATGCCACGATTTGTCGACCGAAAGCAGCTCTGCGCCGAGGCCGTCGTCCGAGTTGGCGACCGGAGATGCGAAAAGCCGTCCCTTGTCGGTGGAAGCATTGTTAACCTTTTCGTCGTTGTGGCGGTATACCGTTTTCAGCGCCGTCACTTTGGCCT
>JAKOXM010000768.1 GCA_029781095.1 Bacteroidota bacterium | reverse complement strand
CCGGGAATCTGGATTGTCAATGGCTTGAGCGGAGCAGGTATGACCATGAGCTTCGGCCTGGCCCAGGAACTGGTATGAAAAAGAGATAATTTCAGACGCCAACCTTGCGCAGATTGATTTCATCGATTCAGGACGGACTCAATGGCCTGCCCGACTTCATGTTCGCAGATAAAATGCTGACCAAGCAAATGCGCAAAGGTTTGGGCGAACTGCTTTTGGTAGTATTGTCCGGGCTGCCTGACTTCTCCCGTTGGTTTCGAATCAGGGCCCAACACTGCAAACCAAATTTCACTGGAATCTTCCACTTTGGCGCCATGGTCGCGCCATTGCTTTTTCACTTTATCGCCGCGCCCGTGATCGCAGGTGATGAAAAGAGTCGTCTTGCCCCTGTATTGCGGATCGTTTTCTATGAATTGCCAAAGTTCGGACAGCCAGCTGTCAGCCTGGTGCGCAACACTCAGGTAAAGATCATAACGGCCTTCATGTGCGTCATCGTCCGTTTCGTCAAGACCGACATATACCACGCGGGGATGATTGGAAGCGACGTATTCGCGCATGATCGCCCAGGTGAGAAAATCCAGGCGTACGCCTTCCTCCCATAGCATGGGCTGCTGGTGCTGCAATTGGTTGAGCAAACGTGCAGTCGGAGAGGAAACGCCCTCTATGTCCTCTATTGCACTGTTTACCAATATGCCGGAGCGTTTTTCATTCAGGATCCAGGGAAAAACATCCCAGGATGAAAAGGCTGCAATCTTCCCTTCAAATCCTTTTTGGCGATTCAGGAACTCCAGCACGTTGGTATTCGGGTTGGGGATTTTGTCGTTGCTGTAAATGTTCTTGTCGTCAGGATTTCCGGTAAATATTTCATTGTAACCCGGATAACTGAACCACATGCCATTCGATACATTTACCTTGTTTTCGAGGTGGCGGTTACCGTATATCTGCCCTTGCCGGGCAATGGTAGTCCAGAAAAACGGAAGCAGTGTCTGGCGACGGCTGGAAGGACTTCCCGCCCAGAATTTTTGTACGTAGTACGTTGAATCATGTATGTATTCCCTGTTAAAAAGCAGCGCGCTGTCGGCCCCGCCAAATACTTCCTGCCAACGGAAGCCATCAAGCGTTACTATAAACAGGTTTTCGGTAGCCGTTTTTTCCGTGGGCGCCTTAGCTTCCGATTGAGCGAAAAATAACTGGATGGCCGAGAAGCAAAGTGTGGCGGTGAGCAATATTCTGTTCATATTCATTTGAATTGCCTGGAAATAAATAGTGAAAATTAGTTTTACCCGATGTTGTTTTCGAGATGAATCCGCATCATCTGTTCCAGCCAGTCCAAATCGCCGGTCGGGCGTCTGCTTTCTTTGGCGCGTTCATCGATGCGGCGCAGTTGCAAATGCAGTGCGAAGAGCTGATCCTGCTCAAATTCATCGCGTTCGGCGGGCGACATCAATCCGCCCTGCTTTTCGAGCGTGTACCGACTGGCTTCCGACAGGCTGGCGAAGTAAATAGGGTTCGTGGTGACCAAATAGCGTTTGGCTTCTACATGCCCGGCCACCAGGGCCGTAACTTTATTGGAAAAACCGTGGCGCCGCAGGACTTCCGCCCCAACTTGCTCATGGTTCATAATTCCGTAACCTTCCATGGAACCCGTGACGGCCGGATCAGTGCAGATATGACCGAAATCATGCAGAAAGGCGGCAAGGATAAATTCGGGATCGTCGGGCTGTTCCAGGAGCGCGATCTCGGCTGATTGTACGGCATGCTCCCATTGGCTGACGGGTTCGCCGTGGTATTCTTCATTGCCGCGCGAGTGAAAAACGGCCCAAACGGCTTCAACCGACCCGATGGAACTGCCTTGTGTATTGTTATTCATATTACCATATTTTCATTTGCTTGCCCCGCGAAAGAAAATGGGGCTCACATCATAGCAGGGGAAGAAGTTTTATCTCAAGGCTCTTTGCGAAAGTCATGCTTTTAAGCCGGCAAATGCGCAACCGGCACATTAATTATCCATGAATTCAACCTGTTTCGAGCAGACAAAATGGAAGACAAAAAAACGGGAATCCGGTCTTGCGTCGGATTCCCACTTTAACCAAACTATATTCGTATGAAGAAGCTTCTGAAGCCGGGCGCCTTTATTTCACGATCCACAAATCGT
>JAKOXM010000384.1 GCA_029781095.1 Bacteroidota bacterium | reverse complement strand
TTCGTGGATGACAGCAACCCGCAATCGACGGAGTGGTTGAAAGTATATTACTTGCTGGGCGGCATATCACTCCTGGCCTTCGTTTTGTTGTTCAGCGCTCCGCTCGACGAGTCTTCCGTGCGTAACCAGACGACGGACTCGCTGGTGAACGATTTTGGCAAAATGTTCCAGCTCCTGGCGACACCGCTTGTGCTGGTGTTTATTCTGTGCGCGTTTTTCTACGTGCTCATCGAGCAAAGCATCATGAGCTGGCTGCCTACATACAACAGCAAAGTGCTGCAATTGCCGACGGCGCTCAGCATCGAAATGGCGAGCATCCTGGCAGGCGCTACGGCGCTGGGGCGTTTCCTCGCGGGTATTGTTATGAAAAAACTCAACTGGTACGTGGTGCTCAGCTCCTGCCTGTTGCTCGCCGCCGCGTTGGTGCTCACGGCAATTCCGCTCGCCAAAGGGGCCTCCGGGCAAACGGTCACGGGCTGGGGCGACGCACCGCTGGCAGCATTCGTATTTCCGCTGATCGGGTTGTTCCTTGCGCCTGTTTATCCTGCTATCAACTCACTGATTTTGAGCGCTTTGCCTGTACAGAAGCACGGACTGATGTCGGGACTGATCATCATTTTTTCAGCCCTTGGCGGCACGACGGGGTCGATTATTACAGGAAATATTTTCCAGCATTTCGACGGGCAAACGGCATTTTATTTTTCGCTCATCCCCATCGCCATATTGCTGACCGGCCTGTTCTTTTTCCGGAAATTGCAGGCTGCGCGACAACCTGAACCTGCCGCGTAGCATTTTCAAACATCGGGCAAGATCAAAATAGCGAATGAACTACGCTAAATGAATATGAAAACCGGGTGTATTTTGCTGGTTTTATGCTGCACAAAAGGCGCGACCATAACCGCCCAGGGATACGACTATCTGTTTCAGTATTTTGAATCTGATTCGCTGATGAGGCCGGGATATTCGGAAATAAAGATAAAAACGACCCAAGCCAGCATTATCAAAAACTGGGATCATGTGAAAACGGACTTTCTTGATTCGTTTTATGACGAAAGCGGCAGGCCAACCGAAGAAGAACAAACAAGCAGTATATCGACCGTTACCATCAGAACCCGGTTTGGCTACGACAGTTTGTCCGGCCGCTTGAACCACATTTTGCGTACGGGAGACAAGATTAACCACGAAGCGTTTGCACAGTATGATACCCTTGGCAGGCTGTCGGAAATAGCGGATTGCGACGAGGGAAAGCCATGCAGGATGCGATTCTACTTTTATGATGAGGACGGTACCGAACGATTGTACGCCCCCGCCCGAACCATTGAATTTCAGTTTGGGAAAGACCGGCCCGGAAGCGTGCTCGGCATTTCCGCCGCAGACAAACAAAAAGATGAGTTGCTCAGGGAGCGTTTCTTCGATCCCGAAGGAAATCTCAACGAAATCCGCCTTTACCAGAAAGGCGCCTTCACGACGGGCTGGACCTATGAATATGACCCTTTTGGTCGTAAAACAAGGGTTTGGGTATACAAAACAGGCCGGAAAGAAATGGCCAATGAATATAAGTACGACGAAAACGGCCAGCTCACCGAAGAAACCATGTATTGGTGGGCAGTCGGTTCGAATCTCGTACAAGTCGCCGAAAACCAGCCGCGCACAATCCATTATACGTACGATAAAGCCGGGCGTTTGTCAGGAACGGAGCAGTCCGGTCAAAATTTCAGCAAAATCCGGGAGTTTACTTACTTTGAAAACTAGAGCAGCATGACGCCAACGCTACCTTTTTTTAGCATCGAATCCCTGTCACCCCTGTACGAAGACGTGCAGACAAGCGGGGTGTTTCCGGACTCCAAATTCTTTACGGATTGTGCGCCCAAATCCGACCCGGCGGCCATTTTGGAGCAATATGCACAAGCCAAAAAACAGGCGGGTTTTGACTTGAAAAAATTCGTAGAAACGCATTTCGATTTCCCCGAAACACCCGATACAAATTATCAGTCCGCAGGCAAACCCATCCTCCAACACCTTGAAAATCTGTGGAATGTATTGCTTCGCGAAACAGACGAACAGCCGACGACCGCACAACAACAGCCCTCTACCCTGATCCCGTTGCCCCATCCATACATCGTTCCCGGCGGCCGTTTCAGGGAAGTTTACTACTGGGACAGTTATTTCACCATGCTGGGCCTTCAGGTGTCCGGGCGGGTGGATATTATAGAGAATATGGTCGACAACTTTGCCTGGCTGATCGACACCGCAGGATTTATCCCCAACGGCAACCGCAGCTACTACCTCGGCCGGTCGCAGCCGCCGTTTTTCTCGCTGATGGTCCAGTTGCTGAGCGATATAAAAGGCGAAGACATATTGCTGAAATACAGGTTACAACTGGAAAAAGAATACGCCTTCTGGATGGATGGCGAAAAAGAACTGAGCGCCGGGCCAAAAGCAAAGCGCCGCGTTGTGCACCTGCCCGACGGCAGCGTGCTGAACCGATATTGGGACGACCGCGCCGCACCGCGTCCGGAAGCGTATGCCGAAGACCTGGAAGTGGCCGAAAATGCGGAGCGTGATGCAGAAACCGTATACCGCCACATCCGCGCTGCCGCCGAATCGGGCTGGGATTTCAGCAGCCGCTGGTTTGACGACGGGCAAAACATGAAGACGATCATAACGGCCGACATCGTACCCGTCGATTTGAATTGCCTGTTGTATCACCTGGAAAAAACCCTTGTGCACATATACCGACTGTTGCCCGACCACGTGCCGGTAGAGGTGTTTCGCGACAGAGCCCGCCGCCGCAAAAACGCCATTCACCGCTATTGCTGGAATGAAGCCGAAGATTTTTACTTCGATTTCAACCACGCGGTGCAGGCGCCTTCGGATCAATGGACGCTGGCTGCCGTTTTCCCACTGTTTTTCCAGATCGCAGAAAAAGAGCAGGCTGAAAAGATAGCGCAACACCTCGAAGAAAAATTCCTGCAGGCAGGCGGCCTCACGACGACCCTGACCTCGTCGGGGCAGCAATGGGACGCACCGAACGGCTGGGCGCCCCTGCAATGGATGGCTGTGCAAGGCCTGCTGAATTACGGCTATGCCGAACTGGCCGGCAGGATTCGGGAAAACTGGATGGCCCTCAATGAAAAAACATATGACGCCACCGGGAAAATGATGGAGAAATACAACGTTATGGATACAGGCCTGAAAGCCGGCGGCGGCGAATACCCAAACCAGGACGGGTTCGGCTGGACAAACGGTGTTTATCTGAAAATGAATGCGTTATGAAGTTAATCGTTGAAACGCCGCGCCTGCTCCTTCGCGAAGTGGACGAATCGGATGCAGACGGTTTTTTTGAAATGGACAGCGATCCCGAAGTGGCGCGTTATGTAGGCAATGTGCCGGTGGAGAGCCGGGAAAAATGCCTGGAGATCATCCGATTCGTCCAGGATCAGTATCTTGCGTTCGGGATGGGGCGATGGTCGGTGTTGCTGAGAGAAACGGGCGAATTCCTCGGCTGGTGCGGTCCGAAGCGAATGGTAGACTCCGGCATAAACGGGCGGGCGGATTTTGTGGAAGTCGGATACCGGTTCATGCGCAGGCACTGGGGCAAGGGCTACGCTACGGAAGCCGCCCGGGCTACGCTGGCATATGGATTCGACGTCATGAAACTCCCGGAAATTGTTGCCTATGCCGACGTCAGAAATGAAGCCTCCGTCCGGGTGCTGACAAAAATCGGGCTGAACCGGGGCAATGATTTTGAATGGGAAGGAAAAACCCATGCCTGGTTTGAAAAGAAAAGAAACATTGATTAAATAAATCTGTCAATAGTATGAAACGCCGCGACTTACTCAAAAACGCCGGTCTCACCACCCTCGGCCTCGCAGGCCTCAGCCCACAGGTAAAAGCTGCAGAATGGCTCGACCCGGTGCTCAATCCCGTCAAGGAAGAGGACAAAAAAGGCGACAAGGACTTTGAACAATTCGGCCGCACCGATTATGAAAAAGAGCGCGACGCCAAACTGTTCAAGGAGCAGTTTTTCAATAAACAGGAGCAGAAAACGATCGGTGTACTGGCCGACATTATCATTCCGAAAGACCAGTATTCCGGCAGCGCCACCGAAGCGGGTGTCGTGGATTTTATCGAGTTCATGGCCAAGGACAAACCTGAACTGCAAACACCCCTGCGCGGCGGCCTTGCCTGGCTGGACGCCCAAAGCATGCGCCGTTTTGAAAAGATATTTGTCGACATCACGCAGGCACAACGCATTGAAATCGTGGAAGATATCGCCTGGCCGGATCGCAAAAAACCGGGCATGAGCCAGGGCGTCGCTTTTTTCAGCCTGATGCGCAACCTCACGGCATCCGCTTTCTGGACGAGCCAGATCGGCCTTGCCGACATCGGGTTCAAAGGCAACACACCCAATGTGTGGAACGGCGTGCCCGAAGACGTGGTGAAGCAGTACGGGCTGGAGGGGGAGTGAGGCGTTTTAAATTGAATTATTGCTGATCCTCCCGAAGCCTCAATTCCGATACTGACGAAATGGCAACCGATCCGCTTCTAGAACACCACCTGAACCTCAACCGCCGCACATTCCTGCACCGTGCCTCCCTCGGCATCGGCAGCCTCGCGCTCGGTTCGCTGCTATCCCGCTGCGGCCTCGGTGGCAGCGAGCAGGCAGAGAATATGGCCGGCCTGCTCCCCCACTTCGCGCCCAAAGCCAAACGGGTGATCTACCTGTTTCAGAGCGGCGCTCCGTCGCAACTGGAACTGTTCGACTGGAAACCCCTGCTCCGCGAAATGAACGGTCAGGACCTGCCCGAATCCGTGCGGCAAGGCCAGCGCCTGACGGGCATGACAGCTAACCAGAAACGTTTCCCCCTCGCCGGCTCGCTGGCGCAGTTTAAACAACACGGCAACAGCGGCGCCTGGCTCAGCGATCTGCTCCCCCACACCGCCAAAGTGGTCGACGATCTGTGCATCATCAAATCCATGCACACGGAAGCCATCAACCACGATCCCGCCGTGACGTTTTTCCAGACGGGCAACCAGCAGCCGGGCCGTCCGAGCGTTGGTTCCTGGCTGAGTTACGGCCTCGGCAGCGAAAACGCCAATTTGCCCGCTTACATCGTACTGCTGTCGCGCGGCAAAGGCAATATCCAGCCGCTGGCCTCGCGTGTGTGGGGCAGCGCCTTCCTGCCGAGTGTGCACCAGGGCGTGCAGTTTCGCATGGGCAAAGACCCGGTGCTTTACCTGCGCGACCCCGAGGGGCTGGATTCGATCAGCCGGCGCGCCATGCTCGATAAAATCGCCGATCTCAACAATATGCAGATGGAAGAATTCGGCGACCCGGAGATCAGCACGCGCATCAGCCAGTACGAAATGGCATACCGGATGCAGACCTCCGTGCCCGAATTGCTCGACCTCTCCGACGAACCCGAATCCACATTCCGCCTGTACGGCGCCGATGCCATGATGCCCGGCACGTTTGCCGCCAATGCGCTGATGGCCAGACGCTTGTCAGAACGCGGTGTGCGCTTCGTACAACTCTACCACATGGGCTGGGACGCGCATTTCGACGTGCTGGGCATGACGGGCCGCCTTGCCAAAGACGTGGACCAGGCCAGTGCAGCGCTCATCACCGACCTGAAACAACGGGGGCTTCTCGACGAAACGCTCGTCATCTGGGGCGGTGAATTCGGACGCACCAACTACTCGCAGGGCCTCGACGCGGGCTTCGGACGCGACCACCACCCGCGCTGCTTCACCATCTGGATGGCCGGCGGCGGCGTCAAGCCCGGCATCGTCTACGGCGAAACGGACGAGTTCGGATACAACGTTGCCGAAAACCCGGTGCATGTTCATGATTTCCAGGCCACCCTGCTGCATCTCATGGGCATCGACCACGAGCGTTTTACGTTCACGTATCAGGGGAGAAGATTTAGACTGACGGATGTGGAGGGGAAAGTGGTTCGAGGGATAATTGGTTAGCGGGTTTTACGGGTTGGCGGGTTTTACGGGTTAGCGGGTTACGGGTTAGCGGGTTACGGGTTGGCGGGTTACGGGTTAGCGGGTTATGGGTTATGGGTTAGCGGGTTACGGGTTGGCGGGTTACGGGTTAGCGGGTTACGGGTTGGCAGGTTACGGGTTGGCGGGTTACGGGTTAGCGGGTTACGGGTTGGCAGGTTGTAAGGGTTGGCGATGACGAATGTCGATCATTGACGAAATGACCTTGGCGTTTCCGGTTGACAAGCTTGTAATTTACGCTTAGTATATTGATTATCAGTTTTTTAACTTTTAAATATACCCCCTTTATGAAATTTAAAAGATTTGAAGACATCGAAGCATGGCAGATTGCACGTGAATTGTGCATGTTGGTCAAACAACTTACTGACAGGGATAAATTCAATCAGGATTGGGAGTTGAAAAAACAGGTTAAATCTGCTTCCGGATCTGCAATGGATTGTATTGCCGAAGGTTTTGAAAGAGGGAATAACAAGGAGTTCATTTATTTTCTCGGTATTGCCAAAGGTTCCAGCGGAGAAGTGCGCTCACAAGCCTACCGCGCACTCGATTGGGGGTATATCACCCCGGAAGATCGGCAACAATTAGATCACTTGGCTTGGCGCACAGGCGCAGCCCTGCAAGGATTAATAAATTACCTGAACACGACCGAAATAAAGGGGCAACGCTTTACAAAACCTCAAAAAGGCAAATCCCTGCCCTCCAGCCCCGATCCGAATCCCGGTTTCCCAACAAATCCACCACCACTCTAAACCGCAACCCGACAACCCGTAAAACCCGACAACCCGACAACCTTGTAACCCTCACTCAACCAAAACCTCATCCACAAACACCCAGCACTTTTGCCCGGCTCCGGGGTGCCATTTCGGGTTTTTCAGCAGGCTTTCCACCGTAACTTTCAGATAACGTGTACGAACCGGCTTGGGCGCGGCTTCACTGAGGATGGCTGCCCGGGTTTCCTGCATGCCGGCGGGCACGGGGTATTGAGCATGGATACTGGGTGACCAGTTTTTTCCGTCGCCGGAAGTCCATACCCGGAGGCCGTGCGGCGCGAACACCCAGGAGCCGTTATTTTCCGCGTAGTGTACGCTGAGCCGGTGGAAATCGATGGGATTGCCGAAATCGAGAATCGCGGTGAGATGCTCGCCTTCATAGCCTATAAATGTTTTTTCGGTGTACACTTCGCCAATCTTGCCGTCTGTCAGCGAGGCCGCACCGTCTCCGGGGTATTTGGGCGAGGGCGGAGTGGCAAGGGTGGCGCTTTGCGGCGTCCATTTACGCCTGACAAAAGAAGCCTGCACTGGAGGACTGTTTTCCCAGCCCTCTTTGGCGGCAATGACGCGCAGCGTGGCGGACTCGCTTATCACCAGCGGTTCGCCTTTATAGCGGTATGACTGCGTCGTCGGCGATGCCTGGTCGAGTGTGTAAAAGAGCCCGACCGTTTTAAAGGGAAAATCCAGTGTCACGCGTACCGTGTCTTCGAAAATATTGCGGGCATACAGGATCTTCGGCGGGCGCAACTGAAGCGGCGCAGCACTGCTGTCCGACGGCGCTCCGGAATCGACATGCAGTGCGGGTTGCCGGCTTTGCAGTTGCTGCAAGCCTTGCGGTGATATACGGCTGTTCCAGGTATAGAGCGAACGAAGCGCAGGCAGCGAGGCGAGTATTTCCAGAGATGCATCGCCGACTGCTGTATTTGTAATATTCAGATAATCAAGAAACTGTAAGCCTTTGAGATGCTTCAGACCTTCGTCGGATACGGCGGTGCCCGACAGATTCAACCGGGTGAGGTTGGGGAGTTCGGCAAGCAATGGCATCAAGCGGTCATCCACATTGGAATGGCTGCAATCGAGGTGAACGACCTGATTTTTTACTTTTTTCAGCAGATCGAGTTTTGTCGCGTCGAGGTCTTTTTTCCCCGCAACGGAAACCGACAGCCAGGGGATATCCCGCCCCATCGACATCACAGAGATGCGGTTTTGGCGCAGCAGATCGATCGCATCCGGGTCTGCGGCCTTCACCGGCACGGGCGGGAACGAGACGGTTTGTTCCGTTGCCATTGCCGATGCCTGCATAGCCGTGGCAGGTATAGTGAAATCCGCGCCGAGTTCAATCCATTGTCTGACCATTGCGATCTCCTCCGCAGAAAGGGGCAATTTGCCGCGGGGAGGCATCCGGTCTTCATCGTTTCCCGGCAGGTTGATGCGCCGGTAAAGTTCGCTCGAATCGGGCTTCCCCGGTTTGACGACAATTCCGTGTTTGCCGCCCGCCAGCAGACCTTCCTTCGAATCGAGCAGGAGTTCGCCCTTCTTTTTTTTGGGGTTGTGGCAACTAACGCACTTTTTCTCGAAAATGGGCTGAATAAAGGCTTCGTAGGCAGTCGCGCCCGGTTTAATATCACCTTCTCCCGGCCCTGCCTGTTCTGTCTTATGGAGCAGGGTTTCGGTCAGATAACCTTCGCCGTGGGTAAGTGAACCGCCAAAATGCCCGGCCATCGTGATCGCCGCAATGGCAAGCGCGAGGGCGCCGAAATACCACCTCGAATGGCGCAAAAACCAGGTCGCGCCGGCCAGGGCTGCCGCTGTGAAGCCGAGCCACTGATGCCGCTGAAGTAATACCTCGTCGTATCCGCCTTCGTTTGACAGCAGCCAGCCGCAGCCGGCAGATAAAACAGCCGCGATAGCGCCGGCCAGCACCGCGAGGTCGAGTGCAGGGCGGTAATGCCCAGTTTTTTGCCGGAAAGTCAAAACAGCCAGTACACCCGCCAGAAACAGAAAACCAATGGGCAGGTGCAAAAAAACGAGGTGCAGGCGACCGAAAAAGGCTCCGAGGGAGGTCATGTTCAGTGCGCTTGTTTTGGAGTATCTTTATCTCTTCCCGTCAGTTTGTCCGCCTGCTCCAAAAGATGAAGTTTTGTAATGGCGGCGTTGTGGTCGTCAATAGACCATATGCTGAATTTGACGGCATTATACATAAACATAAACGTTAAAAACATTACTACAAACACGGTTGCTATCCAGAACTGGAGGTTGGAAGGGCCGTACCAAATGATTTTTATAATCGTCAAGGCGGAGGCGATGACTCCCGCGATTACCATGTTCTGAGACATCAGCGAATACACGTGCCAGGATTCGATGTATTTAAAATTTTGAGGCGCTAGTTCCCTTACCAATACGAATTTGTCCGATATGAAAATAGGTTCTTTCTTCTCTCCCGGACCGGAATCTTTATAGATTTCATTTTCTTCATGCTTTTTAGTCTTTCCGTCTAATATCTTGGCGAGCCATTCAATGAATGAAGTATCTTGATACCATCTGAAAAATTTTCGCCCGATGGGGGCAATAGCAAATCCCAGGATGTAACTTAATGCCAGTAATACGACCCCGCTGCCCACATGCAAGCGACCGGCATATACGAGAAAATCTTCTCCGTATTCCAGGGATTTATCGAGTAAAAACAGAGAGGCCAGGATGCAGAAACCGGGCAAGGCATAGGCAAAAAAATCAAAAGCGGAATTGAGTATCCGATCCATAAGCGCAAGATTTTACACAAACGTAAAAATAAAAATATGCAGTGGAAAATATTCCGGACCCCGGCGGTTCTGTTCTGCGCCGCCGTAATGCTCGCCAACAGTTTCTCCAACTTCATGCCTCCTACTCCCGTGCCTCCCGGAACCACCTATCTGGAACCTTCGCCACAGCGTAGCGGCGATCCGGCAACCGGCTACCAGTACCTGCTTTACGGGGATTTTGTCAGCAGCGGCATTCCCCTGCGGGTGTTTAAAAAAGTCTCCGGCAGCAGCAGTCCCGACGACCTGGGCCGCAGCGGCGATGCCGCAGGTATCCCGTTCAGGTTCAATGTGGTAACCACCGCGAACGGGGCAAAGGTGGTTGCGCCAACCTGCCTGACCTGCCATGCCGAACGCCTCAACGGACAAATCGTGGTTGGCCTGGGCAGCAATACCTACGACCACACAAACGACGCCTCTGCCAATTTCCGGGCCGCCGACATGGCCGTAAAATTTTCATATGGAGAAAAATCGCCGGAATGGGAGGCTTATCTTCCGGCAAGTCGTGCCACCAAGGCCATCGGCCCGTACATACGCACCCAAACGCGCGGCCCCAACCCGGCAGACAAGATATTCGCCTCCCTCGCGGCCCACCGCCGCGCATCCGACCTCTCCTGGATCGACGAAGCACAATTCGATATTCCTGCGGAAACGGTCCCGACCGATGTGCCGGCCTGGTGGCTGATGAAAAAGAAAAACGCGTTGTATTACAACGGGTTAGGACGCGGCGACTTCGCCCGCCTTGCTTCGGCATCGGGCATGCTGACCATGCTGGACAGCACCGAAGCGCGCCGGATCGACAGTCAAATGCCCGATCTGATGGCCTGGATCAGAACCATCGAGCCGCCCAGATACCCCTACCCCATCGACCAGGAACTGGCCGCTGCCGGGAAAAAAATATTCGAAAAAACCTGCTACAAATGCCACGGCACCTACGGCGATTCCGTTTCGTACCCCAACCTGCTCGTCAGCCTCGAAAAAGTGGGCAGCGACCCGCTGCTGTCGAACGCCTACAAAATACATCCGGAGTATCATGCCTGGTACAACGACAGCTGGTACGGCCAGGGGTCGAACAAGGGTCAGTTGCTCCCCAACGACGGTTACGTAGCGCCGCCGCTCGACGGCATCTGGGCTACTGCGCCCTACCTGCACAACGCCTCCGTACCCACGCTGGAGGATATGCTCAACAGTACACAGCGCCCGGTATACTGGAAACGCGTATTCGAAAACACCGAAGCCAATTACGACCAGGCCAAAGTCGGGTGGAAATATTCGGTTGAAACAGCAAAAACGGGTGTGGATACCTACGACACCACCTTGCCCGGCTACGGCAACGGCGGGCACAAATTCGGCGACCGGCTGACTTCGGAGGAAAGGAAGGCGGTGCTGGAGTATTTGAAGACGCTGTAAGCGCACCAGATTTATTACACCACGACGACACGACGGGGCACGACGTAAATCAAGTGTTTTCTCGTCGTGTTCCGTCGTGTCGTCGTGGTTAAATAGAGAAAATCACAAATTAAATTCCGGTTTGAAAGTGAATGCCGTGCGTACAAAAATGCGTACGGCATTCTTGTATATTGGTTGTGAATGCGCTTCATATATGGCTTATGTATAAAACTAATCCCTTTATTTCAAAAATTTCCCGGAAGTTTGCCTCAACGCATCACTACCAAACGCACCACTTTCCGGATGAACGCTTTGCGCCCGCTACTGTTCTTCGTTCTGCTGTGTACCTCGCAGCCGCTTTTCAGCCAGAATTCCCTCCAGTCGCCCGACGAATTTTTGCCGCACAAAATCGGTGAACAATTTACGCCGCACCACTGGCTGAACGCCTATTTTGATTACCTGGCCGCCCATGCGCCAACGACGATGAAACTGGAAAAATACGGCAAAACGAACGAAGAACGGCCCCTGCAAATCGCGATATTTTCCTCCCCGGAAAACATGGCAAAGCTCGAGCAAATCCGCCAGAACAACCTTCGGCTTACGGGATTGACAGACGGGCAGCCCGACCTTTCCAACCCCGTCGCCATCGTGTGGCTCAGCATGAGCGTGCACGGCAACGAATCGTCCGGCTCGGAGTGCAGCATGCAACTGGCGCACAAACTGGCAACGCAGACGGACCCCAGGATCGTGGAATGGCTGAAAAACACCGTGGTCATCCTCGATCCCTCGCTCAACCCCGACGGCTACGATCGCTACACACACTGGTATATCGGCGTTTCCAACCGCCTCATGACACCCGGGCAGGAAAGCCGGGAACACAGGGAGCCCTGGCCCGGCGGTCGCAGCAACCACTATTATTTCGATCTTAATCGCGACTGGGCCTGGGCGACGCAGGTCGAAACGCAACAACGACTCGCCATCTATCAAAAATGGATGCCGCACATCCACGCCGACCTGCACGAGCAGTATATCGACAACCCCTACTATTTCGCTCCTGCCGCCGAGCCGATGCACGACTTCATCACACCCTGGCAACGCGACTTCCAGGCACAGATCGGTGAAAACCATGCGCGTTATTTCGACAACAACGGCTGGCTTTATTTTACGAAAGAAACCTTCGACCTTTTTTATCCCTCGTACGGCGATACCTATCCCATGTTCAGCGGCGCCATAGGCATGACGTACGAGCAGGCAGGGAACTCCACGGCAGGCCGGGCCATCATTAACAGTTTTGGCGACACCCTCACCCTGCATGACCGAATCCTGCACCATCTGACGACAAGCCTTTCCACCATCGAAATGGGGAGCCGCAACGCGGCAAAGATCGTCGAGAACTTCCGTAATTATTACAGCCGCGCCGCCACTTCACCACCGGGACAATACAAGGCCTTCGTCATCCGGGAAACCAACGACCCAAACAAAATCAATGAGTTATGCCGTCTTCTCGACCGCCACATGATCCGTTACGGACGCGTAGGCGCAGGGCTTTCGGGCGTCCGGGCATTCGATTATACCAGCGGAAAAGAAACAAGCGTATCCATCAATCCGAATGACCTGGTCATCAGCACCTTTCAGCCGAGGGGTGTACTTGTCGAGGTGCTGTTCGAACCGGAACCGCATTTGTCCGATTCGCTTACCTATGATATCACAGCGTGGTCGCTGCCTTTCTCATACGGACTCGATGCCTACGCCCTGAAAGATCGCCTCGAATCCAGGAAGTCGTACGAACCGTACAAGGCGCCCGAGGTCAGGCTTGCCGCTTCTCCGTACGCCTGGTGCATACATCGCCGTTCGCTCGAGGAGGCAAAATTTTTAGGCGAGATCATGCTGCATGGAGTAAAAGTGCGCACGGCGACAAGGCCTTTCACCATGGCCGACCAGCGATTTGCCGCCGGGGCATACGTCATAAACCGCGGCGACAACCGCCATCTGGCAAACGACCTGGACCGAATCGTACAATCGGCCGCTGCAAAAGCCAACGTACCCCTGCACCCCATATTCACCGGTTTTGCAGGCAGCGGCAACGACCTCGGCTCCGAGGCATTCCAGATGCTGACGCACCCTGAAGTAGCCAT
>JAKOXM010000356.1 GCA_029781095.1 Bacteroidota bacterium | reverse complement strand
CCAAGGTGATCGAGCCATTCGGCGCCTTCCAGCAATGAAAGTCCTGCCGCGATGCTCAGCTGCCCGTGTACCAAAGGATCGTTTTGATATGCTTGTACGACCGCTTCATCGCGCGAGAGGAAGTGCGCCGCCAGGTCGGTCGGCAAAGTCAGCGCCGGGGTTATTTTTTTCAGTATTCTCGCCACAATTATTTTTGCCGCGGGTGCGGGAAATGCCAGCCTGATCCAGGGGCCGGTAGCCACCAGGCCGCTCAGGGAGGGGCTGCGCCGCAGTGTATAATTTAGTGCCAGGTGCCCGCCCATCGAATGTCCGTACAGGTAGAGCGGCACACCCGCATAGCGGCTGCGTGTTTCATCCAGCAACTGGCCGATGTCATCGAGCAAAACATCCAGGTTTTTTGCATGGCCGCGTTTTCCTTCGCTGCGGCCATAACCCTGCTGGTCGAAGCCGATAAATGCTATATTCTGGCGGTTGTACCACCTCGCAACGTGTTCGTAGCGTCCGATATGTTCGCTCTGACCATGCACAAATGCAATGACCGCCTTCGGGTTTGGTACGGGCCATTCGGCGGCATACAAACGCAGCCCTTCGGCGTTTTTCCAGTTCAGTTCATTCATATTCTATGTTCGATTCTATTTCAAATAGGTCTTTTGGCCTTTGCTAAACCGGACCAGTCGGGCTTTCGGGTGGTCATGCTTCAGCGTTTGTTCAAAATACTTTTTCACTTTGGCGGGCGTATCAAAATTTCCGGTAAAATAACAGAATTTTCCATTGCGGTCCTTTTGCCAGAACACGGTCTGGAACCGGGCCAGCGCGGTGTTGTTTATCGACAATAACGAATCTGCCTTTGCAATTTCGATGCTGAAGCCGCTAAAGCCGTTTGCCAACGGGATCAGTTGCCGGGCTGTGCTGTCGACGTTTGCTCCGGGCGAAGCAGCGATTCCGGTTTTCAGCATCGGAGGTACAGCCTCCGCGGCATTCTCTTCCGGTTTCGGACGGATTTCAGGTGCCTTCACCGAATTGTTGGCTTCCGGTTGTTGTTGGTCTTGCGATTTTTGTGAGACCTTTTTTTCTTTGTCGGCTTTCGAGCGTTCTTCCTCCCGGATGATTTGCTCGAGACTCGGCCAATGCAGGTATTCAAGCGAATCGCCTGACATGCCTGTGATCCGGAGTTCCGTCCGGCGGTTGCGCTGGTGTTCCTCTTCGGAGCAATTGACGCCGTTTCTGCAGCGGTTTACCAGTTGGCTTTCTCCGTAACCCTTTGCTGTGATCCTCGTACTGTCAATCCCCTCGCTTACGATATAGGCGACCGCTGAGCGCGCCCGCTTGTCAGAAAGTTCCATATTGTAATCGTCGTCGCCGCGGCTATCGGTGTGGGAACCGAGTTCTACGGACAGGCCCGGATTATCGTTCATCAGCGTGACCACATGATCGAGGCGCTCGGCCGCATCGGGACGGATGTCCCACTTGTCGAAATCGTAATAGATATTCTGGACCTGTATGCGTTTGTCGAGTTTGGCCCGTTCGAGTTCGATGTTGCTTAGGAGGCTCCCCATGGTGTTTTTCGCCGTGAGGTTGTCGGTGACACCCGGCGTCATGGAGCGCACCCCGTCCACGCAAAGGATGCAACCCTTAATATTTACGTATATCTCGATCCTTTTCGCCAGAAAACCGGGTTTTCGGATCATCATGGTATAATGATTGCCCTGTTCAAATGTGTGCTGGAAAAAGGCGTGGGGGTACTGGTTCAGCACCAGTTCGGGCCGGTTTTGTGTGCGATTGTAAATTTCGATCGTAGCGCCTTCCACTGCATCAACCACGAGGTCCGGGTTGTCACGGGCTTCGGCAATCGTTATGTCGAACAGGTATCCCGGTTTGCGTTTCATTTCAAGTTTCAGGAAAACCTTTTCTTTGCCGACCGTTACCTTGTCTTCCCGGTCAAAAAAAACGTCTTTGGATGCTACAAGCCGGTACTCTCCCGGTGCCAGGGATGTTTCGAAATGGCCCTCCTTATCCGTCAATAATTCGGCCTTTACGATATTTCCGGGCAATTCAAGCATGACGATTTTAACCTGCTGAAGAAAACCCCGGTTGAATTCTTCGAATGCATACCCTTCCACGGTCGTTTGTGCGCTTGCAGAATGGATGCATGCGATCAGGAGCAGCGTAAATAAGGATGAGGGAGTAATTTTCATTGTAAATCAGGTTTTTACATCAAAGATGATAAAACAAAAGTAAAAAGAGTTGGAAGTTTGTTCGGGTTACGGGAGTCGAAGTTTGATGTTCTTGATTATTTACCACATGATGATCGAAAGATGAAGAAATTGCGGATTGTATACCTTGGCACACCGGATTTTGCCGTGCCTTCGCTACAAATATTACTGGATAACGGCTATGATATTCCTGCCGTAATCACTTCGCCCGACAAGCCCGGCGGTCGGCTTGGCGTGCAGATGTCGGCGGTGAAAAAATTCGCCATGGAGCGTGGATTAACGGTCATGCAGCCCGAAAAATTAAAAAACCCGGCTTTTTTGGAAGAATTGCGTTCCCTCAAAGCCGATTTGCAGATCGTGGTTGCTTTCCGGATGCTGCCGGAAGTCGTGTGGAACATGCCGCCGCTCGGTACCATGAACCTGCACGCTTCGCTGTTGCCAAAGTATCGCGGAGCGGCCCCGATCAACTGGGCAATCATCAATGGCGAAATCGAAACCGGCCTGACCACCTTCCTTTTGAAGCATGAAATAGATACGGGCGATTTGCTCTTTCAGGAACGGGTATCTATCGGCGAAAACGAGACGGCAGGTGAATTGCACGACCGTATGATGCAACAGGGGGCACAACTGGTCCTGAAATCCGTACAGGCTATCGAACGGGGCGACATGCATCCTTTGCCTCAAAAAGAAACGGAGGTGACCCATGCGCCCAAAATTTTTACGGAAACCTGCAAAATCAACTTTGATCAACCGGTAGCGAAAGTACACAATTTTATTCGTGGACTGAGCCCTTATCCGGGTGCGTGGACGCAACTGGATGGCAAAACGCTGAAAATACTCCGCTGTGTGAAAGAAACCGGATTTAAAACTTTGCCCACACACGGATCGGCAGAAAAACCCCCGCCGGGCGAATTCTTCACCGACGGCAGGAATTTTCTGAAGATCAGTACTGCCGATGGCTTCATACAGGTGCTGGAGCTACAACTCGAGGGAAAAAAACGGATAAATATCCGGGATTTTCTGAACGGGTACCGGTTGTAACATTTTTCCCATACAACAGAAGATTTTCCGTTCGGCGGCGCAGGGTGCAACTTTGCGATGGTGCAAAAATTTGGTTTTCAATACTTTGTGTTTTTTTTGAAACATTCCCGCCTTGCATGAAGTAAAAATGACCGGCAGTGCGGAATTTCCTCCCGCTTGCCAAAACCGGCCATCTGTCCATAAAATAACATCTACCGTTTCCCGGTTAGTCTCATATGGCATAGTTTATGATAAATTAAAGGCGGCGCACAAGCCGGACCCAGTTCCCGGCGTTCACTTGCCAAGTCTCAAAATCGTATTACACAAGCACGGACCCTTATGACAACTTATCTCATTCTTTTTCTGGCCTTGTCAGTTACAGCAGTATACGGTCTTTCGAATGACCGGACAGAGCCGGGCAGAGAAGATTAGATTAGATCCTGAAGACCCCGATCTCACCCAGCATAGGCGCCGCTTTGGCCGCCAATACCGTAATCCTCACTTTTCGTGTTTTAACAAGCGGGAAAGTGAGGATTTTTCTTGCCCCGATTGTATTTGAATGTGCAATTTCCTGCCATTTGCCGCTTTTCCACACCTCAACCTTGAATTCTTTTATACGTTGTCCTTTGACAATCAGTTCTTTCAATAACAAAGCATTGAATACGGTTGGGCTCTTAAATGAAATAATGAGGGGCAGGGTAGTGCCACAGGGTGAAAGGCTGCACCCGGTGCTGATATCGTTGTCGAGCAGCGCGGACTGATCAACAGGGGCATAAAAATTGCAACTGGCGCCCTCTGCCGCGATAGTCGATTTTGCTGCCAGGTTTGTGGCAAAGGCTCCCTTCAGTTTTTTGCCGAAAGCAATCAATGCAGTTGAATCCTGCGCGTGTATCCGACCGTTTCGATCGGGTGGCACGTTGAGAATAAGGTTGGCGCCCCGGCCTACCGATTTCAGATATATTTCAAACAGTTGTTCAGGTGTCTTTACCTGGCTGTCTTCTTCGGGATGGTAAAACCAGCCCGGGCGGATACTGACGTCACATTCTGCGGGTATCCAAAGCGCGCCTGTTTCGTTGCCCCGGTTGAGCGTATCGGTCGGCGGAGCGCCGTTCCCGCGCTGAAAACCAGCCGTATCGAGCGTGCACCAGTTTGTTTCCGACTCGATCAATCCGCGTTCGTTGCCAGCCCACCGGCAACCCGGGCCGAGGTCGCTGAAAATTACGGCCTCCGGTTGCAGCCCGGCCGCCACCTTCTCGAAGCGATGAAAATCGTATACCTGTTTTTTGCCGTTGGGCCCCTCACCGTTTGCGCCGTCCCACCAGATTTCAAACAAGTCGCCGTAACTCGTGAGCAATTCGGTCAAAGTATTGACGTACACATCGTTATATTCAGGAGTGCCGTATTTCGGATGATTTCGGTCCCATGGGCTGAGGTATACACCGAATTTGAGGCCGTTGCGCCGGCAGGCTTCTGAGAGCTCACGCAACACATCGCCTTTCCCATGGCGCCACTTGCTTTCCCGGATGGTATGTTTTGAATAATTGGATGGCCACAGACAAAACCCGTCGTGGTGCTTGGCCGTGATGATCACGCCTTTTGCACCCGCCTGTTTGGCGACCCTGCACCACTGGTCGCAATCGAGTGCCGCCGGATTAAAAACGTCTTCCGGTTCTGTGCCATGCCCCCACTCGAGATTGGTAAACGTATTCGGGCCAAAATGAAAAAACAGGTAAAATTCCGTTTCGTGCCACGCTATTTGCTCGGCAGTCGGCACTGGAAATTGTGGTGTGGCAGAAAGCGATTGTGCGTGGATATTTTTGGTCAAAATACTGATAATCAACAATGTGTATAAAATTCTGGCCATGTTATTTTTTTTCAAAAGTAATAATTTGTCTATACTTTGCACATTCTTCGCGGTCCGTTTCAGATCTCGCAGATCACCCGTTTTATAAAAATTCAAAGCTATTGCAGACGCTTGAGGCGCACTTGTCGTTTTAGCATGGAAATTGACATAATCACAATTACAAACATTGTAAAACAAAACCCGATTCGTGAATATTCTTGTAACCGGCGGGGCCGGGTATATTGGCTCTCATACTGTTGTAGCGCTATTCGAAGCAGGCTTTAACCCCGTCATTGTCGATGATTTTTCCAACTCTGAATTGCGCGTACTGGATGGACTGGAGAAGATACTTGGCTTCAAGCCCCGGTATTATGCCCAAAACTGCAACGACCCGGCGGTAATGCGCCGGATAATCAGAGATGAGTCAATTGGCGGAGCCATCCACTTCGCGGCGTTCAAGGCAGTGGGAGAATCCATGCTGGAACCCTTGAAATACTACCAGAATAACCTGGGTTCGCTACTGGTGCTGGTTCAAACGATGCTGGAGTGCGGGGTAACGAACCTTATTTTTTCATCGTCCGCCACCGTATACGGGCAGCCTGACGAGTTGCCGGTGACGGAAAATGCACTGCTGCCTCCTTCGATGTCCGTATATGGCAACACCAAACAGATCGGAGAGGAAATATTGCGCGATACTTCTGCTGCCGGAAAGGAGATAAAGGCCATTTCCTTGCGTTATTTCAATCCAATCGGTGCGCACCCCTCGGCACACATCGGCGAATTGCCAACCGGCATTCCCAATAACCTGGTGCCTTTCATCACGCAAACCGCGGCAGGCGTGCGGCCTTCCCTGACTGTTTTTGGCAATGACTACAACACTCCGGACGGCACTTGCCTGCGCGATTACATCCACATTATGGACCTCGCAGAAGCGCATGTCGAATCTCTGAAATTTCTTACAGAAAACTCGTCTTCATCGTTTTATGATGTATTTAACGTTGGGACCGGCCAGGGCTGCAGCGTACTCGAACTCATCCGGACCTTTGAAGATGTGAGCGGAATGCCGCTCAATTACAGGATCGGAGACCGGCGGCCGGGTGATGCGGCGGCTGTCTATGCAGACGCCACTAAAATTTATAATCAACTCGGCTGGCGAGCCAGTCGTACGATGCGGGAAGGACTTGCAGATGCCTGGCGATGGCAGCAAAATATGAGAATCCGCGACGAAACACCGGTATAGATGCATGTGATGGAAAGAAGTACAAATCTCCAAAGACTTCAGAACGAAACCTTCGACCTGTGCATCATCGGCGGCGGTGCTTCAGGTGCGGGCTGTGCACTCGATGCTGCCTTGCGCGGATTAAAAGTTGCGCTTGTTGAAAAGTCGGATTTTGCCGCCGAAACGTCATCAAAGAGCACCAAACTCATCCACGGAGGCGTCCGCTACCTGGAGCAAGCCTTTAAAAATCTCGATTTTGCGCAGCTGCGTCAGGTCAGACACGGCCTCGAAGAACGGCATCTGCTGCTTCGAAATGCGCCACACCTGGCGCATCCCCTCGCGCTTGTCACCCCGGTATTTAGCTGGTGGGAAGGCCTGTATTACTTCATTGGTCTGACTTTATACGACTGGTTCGCATCAGGCAGGGATGCCCTGCCCAAAAGCCGCTGGCTTTCGGGGAAAGAAACCCTGCGAAGGGTGCCTGGCCTTGCACACGGTATCCATAGCGCAGTATTGTATTTTGACGGACAGATCGACGATGCGCGGTACTGTCTTGCTCTGGTCAGGAGCGCGGCGGAAGCGGGCGCCGTCGTCCTGAATCATACAGAAGTGACTGAATTTGATAAAGACGGGCAGGGGAAAATTGTAGCCGCCCGCTTGCGCGATACCCTGAATTCTTCCCCCGGACAGCAGGATGAGTACCTCGTTTCTTCGAGGTTATTTCTCAACTGCACCGGGCCGCAGGCCGATCATTTGCGCCTGTTGGCCAATCCGGCACTTTCAAAACGGCTTGATCCGTCGAAAGGCGTTCACCTGGTGCTTCAAAATGATGTTTTGGGAAGCAAGGATGCCCTGCTCATTCCCAAAACCCGGGACGGACGCATCCTTTTCGCCATTCCCTTCGAAGGCAAATTACTGATCGGCACAACGGATACGGCATACCATAACGGTACGGCCGAACCAATGCTGGATGCAGGGGAAGTTGATTTCCTGCTGGATGGCTTGCAGCCCTATATTGCACAACATATTGGCCGTCAGCACGTAAAAGCCGGATTTGGCGGTCTACGGCCACTGATTGCGTCGGCCAACCGGCAGACAAAATCACTTTTACGCGACCATGAAGTAGAACGTGACCCTGATTCCGGTCTACTGAGCTTGCTCGGCGGCAAATGGACCACCTATCGCCTGATGGCCAAAGATGCGATTGATACCGTTTGTGAAATACTCGGTAACCATACTGAATGTGGCACAGGTTCTCATCTATTGGCAGGAGCAGAGGGGTACGATGCAGATTTTTGGAAAAAAATTGAGCGAGACTACGGATTGGAAACGGATATTTCCCAACATTTGACGCTGAAATACGGTACACGGGCGGAAAGCGTCGCCAGGCTTGCCACGGGGCAGGCCGAACTGTCAGAGCGTTTACTGCCTGCCTATCCGTTTTTAAAGGCGGAAATAGTATACGCCGTACGGGAAGAAATGGCATGTTCGGTACGTGATTTTATCGCCCGGCGGATCAGGCTGGAGGTTACAGACTGGCAGGCGGCCCTGGATGCCGCTCCGGTTGTTGCCGAACTGATGGGCAGGGAATTGGGATGGACGAAGGAAACGCGGGAAAAGGAATTGTCGGCATACAGAACACTTTTAAGCCGATTCAGGGATTCGGCCGGTATTGATTGAATCGAGAAGACAGAAATCAGGACCGGACATGATTTTCGTCGTTCGCCATGCCTGTCAGATTACCCGATTATTGCTGATGGAATTTTATATTCACTTAAAAATCAATATAATATGGCAAATCATACTGCTAAGGATTTTGCATACCTCTCCGACCTGCACTACGAACATCGCCTGTGGCGCAATGAACTGAATTTTTATAAGGAAGAACTGAATATCCTGCAGGAACGTCTTGGCGAGATCGTTTCCAAAAATACCCATAACGAAGTGGAAGCCGGCGTGGAATCTTTTCAAAACCGCTTCGACCTGCAACGCGATCATATCAGCGATCTCAAACACCGGATCAAGAAACACGAGCAATTCCTGTCCGGCTATGCCAAAGACCATCCGATCGCAGTGGACCACATTCATTTTACCGATCATACGGCCATCCGGGAAGACTATGAGCACTTCCGCGAATTGTATAAAGAAATGAAAGATCAATTCAATCATTTCGCGGTGAAATGGATGTAAGGCTCTGACCGGCTTCAAAAACGGCATAGGCCGGGACATTGCAGATGAGGCATGTTTGGCGCCTGTCCGAAAACCATAAAACGGGACTTCGGACAGGTGCCAAATGCTTCGGAGGCCATGCCTATGCTGCTTTTGCCTTTTTACGCATCAAAATCAAATGCGATGACCAACTTTATTGCCGAATTTCTCGGAACTGCTCTCCTGATTCTGTTGGGTAATGGTGTTGTGGCCGGTGTTGTGCTCAAAGGCACAAAAAACGAAAATTCCGGCTGGATTGTGATCACCATCGGATGGGCGCTTGCCGTTGCGTTTGCCGTGTACGCAGTCGGGCATATTAGCGGAGCGCATCTAAACCCTGCGGTCACGGTTGCTTTGGCCGCCACCGGCCAGTTTGCCTGGGCTGACGTTCCATTTTATATCGGAGCGCAGATGCTGGGTGCTATGCTGGGCGCGGCACTCGTCTGGATGCACTATATGCCGCATTGGGAACGTACGCCCGACCCGGCCGACAAACTCGCCGTTTTTTGCACGGCGCCTGCGATCCGGCATACCACCGCAAATTTTATCAGCGAATTTATCGGCACGTTTGTGCTTTTATTCGGCTTGTCGGCGCTGGGCGCCAATCGCTTTGCCGAAGGGCTGAACCCCCTTGCCGTTGGCGCGCTTATTCTCGCAATCGGCCATTCACTGGGCGGCACCACGGGTTATGCCATTAATCCGGCCCGCGACCTCGGGCCGCGAATAGCGCATGCGCTCCTGCCGGTTTCCGGAAAAGGCGGGTCTGACTGGGGTTATGCCTGGATCCCTGTGGTTGCGCCGATTTTGGGCGGTATTTGCGGGGCCATGGTCTATCGGACCCTGCTGGGCAGTTGAAAATACGTAAAACGGCAAAACCTTTTCTTGCGATTTTATTTACAGGAGATGCTCGTCGAACCTGTCCGGCGGGAATTTTACCTGTTGAAAAAAAGTTGCTCTTTTTAAAATAATGAGCAATGAATAAAGCCATTCTCGATCGCCTCGCCGCTGAAACCGGTATGCCCCGGATATCGGAGATGCTCGGCGAAAAACTTTCCTCATCCGACCTCAATTCGCTGCTGCTGGCGGTTTTTTGCAGAAAAACGGAACGGATTTCTCCGGCCGGATTGCTGAAAGCCTACCTGGAGAACCGCTTCGTGAATCCCTCCGCCGTGGATTGCATCGCATTCCGTGAATTCACGCTCGAATGGCTGAGAGTCGCCCGCTCAGCCGGATTTATACCCGTCGAATTATCCCCGGTTGCCCCCATCGGTTCCTGTTCGGTGATCGGCGCCGTTCACCAGGACAAGGTTGTGTCGGCCTTGCGCGGCACGGAAGTGGTTGCTGACGCCACGAATGTTCTTGCTCTGGAGAGCGCTGCCCGGCGGAAACAGGCGGCATATCCGGCTGAGACCCTGGATTTCAGCGTCGCACACAGGCACCTGCGCGCACAGGAAATTCCGAAAGTTCCGGGCTTCAGTGCCCATTTTGGCATATTGGGGCTGAGTTCTGCCGGCCGGGATACGGGCGGCTTTCAGTTTGAAAAAGAAAACCTGGTACGCCATATCAGGTTCTATATGACCTTTCTGGAGGAGAACCTGCAAATATATCCGGTGAAAATCCGGCTGAATGCGCTTGATCCGG
>JAKOXM010000330.1 GCA_029781095.1 Bacteroidota bacterium | reverse complement strand
GGGATATAATATCCTTCACCGCTATTATTATCCCACCGTTCGCCGCCCTGAAAGCAGACAAAGGCGACAACGGCGCCCGGGCTGGTTGCGAATGAGCCAACCAGTTTATTGCCAATATTTTGCAATGAAACTTCCTTGCCGACAGGCTTGTCGCCGGCATATTCAAAAGCAACGATCTCGATCTCTTCGGATTTTGCCAATGGTCCGTTTTGCCAGTCGTATTCTACCCGGATGGTTTCACCCGGTTTTGGGTTGGCCGGACTTATTTTCAGGTTTTTCCAGTCGGCACTCTGGGCGCCGAGAAAAACAGGCAGGAATGCCAATAAAAAGAGTAGTTTTTTCATGAATTATTCAGTTTGAGTTTTGAAAGCCGCTGCATTGACTGCCCCGGCCGATAAAAGTTCGCCGACCCGGCAATGAAAACAACGGAACAACTTCTAAAATTTGGGACAAACTACCCGTGCGCGGCGTTCGCCGGGGTGAAAGTAGGTCAGTGAAATTTCGAATGCGCCCCTGGAATTATTGGCATCCGTCAGCCCTGAAACGGTGATATCATAACTCAGCCCCAACATCCAGCGGTCGATTTCGAGCATTCCGACGATTGTGATAGCGTCCATTTGCATGCCGCCGTCCAGTTTGTTGCCAAGCCTGGCCCACGCGCCGGCGCGCATGGCGAGCTCGTTCATATCATGGTTGGTATAGCGGAAATTGGCGCCAAAATCCGTTTCAAAGGCCGGCCCTTGCTTCATGACAAGCACACCGGGCAGCACGCTGAAATTGTCGCTCAAGGGAAGTTGCCCTCCGACATGCCCGGACCAGCGCGAATAAAGCGTTTCGCGGTCGTCTTCAACGAGCGAAATGCCGGGCTGGTTGATGTGATGGAGCGCGCCTCCGGCGTATATAAAACCGTCATTGTCAAAAAGCGCGTACCACAAAAGGCCGGCATTGAAATCCAGATATGCTTTCGTGTTGGCGTTGGCGTTAGGCTCACCGTTGGAAGCCCCGAAGTCGGGTGTCTCCGTACCCGGGTCGAACTGGCGACTGAACCAAAGCTGGCTCCAGTCGATCGAATTTTGCCCGAAGCCTATCTGGGCTCCTGCCGACAGGTATTGACTGGACTTGTACCTTCCGCCGGTAAGTTGCTTGAGGAAGGCTCCGCCAACCTGCACTTTATTTTGCGAGAATCGCGCAGTGCCCGCTTCATCGTGCATGGCTCCAAGACCAAAGGCCGCATAATCGTGTCGGCCTACTTCGAACCGGGCGTCCAGCGCCGCTGCATAGGTCCGGAACGGAACGGGGGAGAGGAAACTGCTCCATTGATCACGGTAGTTGGCCGTGGCACGCCATCGGCCGTTGAAAAGCCCCGTCATTGCGGGATTCAGATTCCAGGGAGACGCGTAATATTGGGAAAAACGCGGGTCCTGGGCGCTCATTTGCCCCAGGAAAGCGACCAGCAGAACAGTGGTCAGAATCGGCTTGTAAAGTTGTTTCATGGCTCGAGAAGAAAGATTAGCGTATTTTTTGTGCCCGAAATAAAAGAAATATTTTGCTGGTGTTTATCTAATCAGGGTAACATTCCCCGAAAGTGCCTCGCGATAGCCGTCCCGGTATTCCACTTCAACGTACCATACATATACACCCGGGTCGCAGGGTTTGCCCCTGAACTGGCCGTTCCAGCCGCGGGAATCATCATTTACATTGAAATTCTGGTCCTCGTAAAGCAATTCGCCCCAACGGTCATATACCCGGAAAGAGACCACATTCTGCACTTGTCTGCTTTTTCCGTAAACAATCAGTATGTCATTGTTCAGGTCGTCGTTTGGCGTAAAGCCGGTAGGCACGTAAACGCCTCTAGGCTTCAGTACATTCACCGTAATATCGTCCGATCCCCTGCAACCGTTTTCATCTGTTACCGTAATTTTGTAGGTATTCGTCTGGTATGGCCTGGCCCAAATCATACTGCAATCGGGTGTGTCGACACAAGTGAAATTTTCAAGCAAAACGCTTTTCCATTTATACTGGACTGCACCGAATGCATCAAATATGTCAGGGCTGATCAGCACGCTGTCACCTAATTGAATCGTCGTATCCGGCCCGAGCGACACTCCAACGGGAAGCGGTTGCACAAGAGAGTCCGTATAAGTGGTAATGCAACCCTGGGCATCTTTCACCTGGAATGTATAAACGCCTGATTTCAAGCCGATAAAAGAACTGCTGCCGCCAAAATCGCCGCCGTTCAGGCTGTAGCGGTAGGGCTTTTGCCCGCCAGTAACAAAGAGTCGTATCTGTCCGTTTGCAGCGCCGAAACACTGTGGATCAGTCTTTTCCGACTGAATATCTATCGAGTCGGGTTTTGTAATAAAGGTTGAATCGACAAGAATACAACCGTTGTTATCTGTTATCTGTAACGTGTATGTACCTGAGCCGAGTGCCGTGATCTGGGTTGACGTGCTACCCGTATTCCACAACAGGGCGTATTCCGGTGTTCCGCCGGATATCTGTGCTGTAACAGCCGCATTGTTGTCATCACTGCAGAGCAATGGCTTTACATCGAAGGTTACTGCAAGTGCGGCAGGCTGGCCAACCGGGATCGTATCCACTTCAAGGCAGCCGTCAGCATCCTGGGTCGTGAGGATATAATCGCCGGCAGATAAATTGTCGATAAACGGCCCCGAAGTGTTATTGCTCCAGGTGTAAACAACCGGCAGGTTGGCTCCCTGGACATTTACAATTTTTATGGACCCGTCCGTGCCCTGGAAACACGAAACATTTTCGACACTTGTCTGGACGATAATGGGCGGCGGCTGTGTAATAAAAAATGAAAACGTGCCACTGCAGCCATGGAAATCGGTGACGGTCACAGCGTAACCCTGATCGCCCGCCAATCCGTCGATATAGAGTGCGTTTGGCGACCCGGGCTTGCTCCATTCATAATTATACTGCGTGGTATCTCCCATGCCTGAACCGCCTGAAACGTGGTTGACGGCAGCCTGGCCATCGAGGTAGCCGTGACAGGAAGGAGGTACAAAAGCAACATTGACATCAATCTGACTAAGTTGTTGTATTGCAATATTTTGTGTTGCCGAACAGCCCTTGCCATCCGTTACCGTTACGGCAATATTGCCGGTTGCCAGGCCGGTAGCAATCGGCCCTGATTCGCCGTTGCTCCATTGGTAACTGTATGGTGCGCCATTCCCGCCGGATGCCGTAGCAACGGCTTGTCCGTTACTTTCACCAAAACAGGCGAGTGATGTCTGCGCGGCCATCAATGAAATTGCACCGGGC
>JAKOXM010000308.1 GCA_029781095.1 Bacteroidota bacterium | reverse complement strand
ACTGTTGCTTAAGTTCGAAGTGATACGTTTCCACGATCATATTTGCAAGTAGTTTCTGACAGGCTGTTTCCACGGTTTGCCTCGCTTCGGCCTCCGAGCCCGCTTCGAGGGTCATGGACACATGGCGACCGATACGGACGTCTGTGACACCCGACAGGTCGAGGTGGCTGAGGTTGTTTACGACGGCTTTGCCTTGCGGATCTAGCAGTTCCTTGTGGGGCATGATGTCAATTTCTGCGACGAATTTCATAGGAGTAGTGATGCTGAATACGGGGCGCCGGCCTAACTGGCCAGCACTTTATTTTTCATAAAAATGGAAATCAAAACGTAAAATACAATAACGGCTGAAAACGCAAGTTCTTTGATAAACACGACGAGCAGGACGAAGACCGCCAGAAAAACGAGCGAGAAAGCATTGCTCCGCAGATCAAAGGCCTTGATTTTCATACCGAACATTGGCACTTCGCTGTTCATTAGCCAGGACAGCAAAGCAATCAGGGTATATATAAGCCATGGATTTTCAAGCAATTCCTTCAAGCCGAAGCGGTCATGATATGCCGTCAGGGCAAGCCCGAGTACAAATACGGTGCAGGCCGGGGTACTTAATCCGATGAAATATCTGGACTGCCGCGTGTCGATATTGAATTTACCCAGCCGCATGGCGGCAAATGTAGACAAAACAAACGCGGGCAACGCCGCCGGGCAGACGAGCGGGGCGTCGATATTTGAGAAAATGACGCCGCAGGAAGCATCTCTCACAAGCATATACAACATGGCTCCGGGCACTACTCCGAAACTCACCACATCAGCCAATGAATCCAGTTGTTTGCCCAGCGGTGAAGATATCCCCAGCATTCGCGCTGCCATACCATCGGCATAATCAAAAACAAAGCAGCCGAATACAAACCACACCGCCAGTGTCGTCAAACCGTACAGCGTAAAAACCAGTGCACAACAGCCGCAGAATAAATTGCTGAGTGTAAATAAGTTAGGAATATGTCGGGACATGACCGGTAGTTTGGAGGTTCCAGGGTTTCAAGGTTTCAGGGTTTCAGGGTTTCAAGGTTGCCACTATGTACAACTTTGAAACCCTGAAACCCTGGAACCTCTAACCCCAAAACCTCTTTCGCGGCAAATGTAGAATTTTTACTGTGAACGGTATTTTGCTAATTTGCGGCGTTTCGGCGAATTTGCTGCACGATGTCGAAGCAATCTCCCTGTTTTTCAGTTATCTTAAGAAAACTTTGACACATACATCAACCAACAAATAGTCCTCTTTATGCGTCTTTGTCAAAACTGATGTTCAATTCCCAATACTAACACAGCGTGCCATGAGAAAACTTGCACTCGCTTTAATCCTTTTACCCTCTTTCGCAACACTCGTATGGGCACAACCATCCAACGATGATTGTACCAGCCCGATTATCATTACGAATGTTTCCAATTGGTGCAGCCCGACGGCTGCCTATACCAACGCAGGAGCCACCCCGTCTGCCCTGTCCGCGCCGAGTTGCTTCGGAAGCACCCAGAACGACGTCTGGTTTGCATTCACCCCCCAGGCAACGGATGTAACCATTACAGTGCGCGGCGCTACCCAGCAGGCGCCGGGGGGTACGCTGCAGGACCCCCAGGTCGCGGTATATTTCGGTACTTGCGGCGGCACCCTGAATGAATTGGAGTGCCAGTCTTCCAGCGGCAATTTCAATATTGCGGAAGCGTACGAAGGCGGGTTATTTGTGGGCTCAACCTACTACATCCGGGTGCAGGGCGCCGGCGGGCAAACGGGAACGTTTCAAATATGCATCAACAATTACAATCCGCCCGTCACCCCGACCTCCGATTGCCCGCAAGCATCCATCCTTTGCGATAAATCGCCATTTGTAGTTAAAAGCGTCGTCGGCGCAGGCGCCAACAACCTCGAAATGGAGGACGCCACCTGCTTTGACAACGGTGTGCCCGGGGTGAAGGAATCGAACTCCACCTGGTTTGTCTGGACCTGCTCGAAGTCGGGCACCCTGGAATTCACCCTGACACCACTCAACGGCCCGGACGATCTGGACTTCGTCGTCTATCGTCTGCCCAACGGTATCGGTAATTGTTCAGGGAAACAGGTACTGCGTTGCATGGCCTCCGGACAGTCATCCAATGTCAATTCGGCGGCCTGCCTGGGGCCCACCGGTCTGCGCGCAGGCGACCCGGATATCAGCGAAGATGCCGGCTGCAGCGACCCTGGCGACGATGCCTGGCTGAAACCGCTCGATATGGTGGCCGGCGAGACCTACGCCCTTGTAGTGAACAACTTTTCACTATCGGGCAACGGATTTTCCACAGAATTCGGCGGAACGGGAGAATTTCTCGGCCCGACAGCCCAATTTATCACCGATCCGCAGGCTGTCTGCCTCGGCACGCCCGTACAGGTGATCGACGCTTCCACGTTTCCCATTGGCAGCATTACGGAATGGAACTGGAGTTTCGGCGCCGATGCCGTGCCACAAGTTGCAACCGGCGTTGGACCTCATACGGTATCCTTTAACACGCCCGGTCAGCACCCGGTGGTGCTCACCGTAAAAACCGATCTGGGTTGTAAGGTAACCCAAATCCAGAACGCCCTCATTTACCCTGACGTACAGGTGGATACGGTGATTGCAGCGCCGGACTGCAACGGTTCCGCCAACGGAGCCATTTCAATCACGAATATCACAAGTGGCACGCCGCCCTACCTTTTCAGCTGGAACAACGGGCCTTTTACGCCGGACAGTATGCTCGACAGCCTTGGTGTAGGCATTTACACGCTCGTCATTCAGGATGCCAATAATTGCAAGACCGACCTTAGCATCGACGTGCAGGAGCGAATACTGACGGCGGAGGCTCTCGTGACAAAACCGCTTTGTTACGGCGATGACAACGGCTCCATTACCCTGAATGTCACGAACGGCAAACCGCCCGTTCAGTTCGATTGGGGCAACGGATACATCCCCGATAATACACAGGGAGGCTTCAGTGCAGGTGTATATACCATCACCGGTATCGATGATGTGCTTTGTAAAGGCGTCTTCTCCGTTACCGTTACCGACAATCCGGCCTTGCAATTGCTCATCGATACCATCGATATTTCCTGTTTTGGCGCCAACGACGGCGTCGCACTGGCGGAGCCTTCCGGCGGCGTGGGCAACTTCAGTTATTCGTGGTCGGACGCTCAGACTACGCAAGAGGCGTCGAATCTCGGGCCGGGGCAGTTTGACGTCACCGTAACCGACGGAAACGGTTGCACCATCACCGGCGGGGCATTCATCGTCGAGCCGCCGGATGTTGGTATCGACCTGCTGGGCGTGGTGGATTTGCTTTGCAATGGCATTCCCACAGGCGAGATCGACGTGACGGGTACCGGCGGAAGACCGGGGTATATGTATAGTGTGGACGGAAACAATTTTGTGTCGACCAGCCCGCTTACAGGCTTGTCTTCGGGCGATTACTGGGTAAAAGTTAAAGACTCGGCCGGTTGCATCGATTCCGTGATGGCGACCATATCGCAACCGCCGCAACTCATCGTCGCGGCCGAACCCGCCGATACCACCCTTGCACTTGGCTTTACAGTGGATGTCAGCACGATCACCGCTCCGGCAGGACGGCCCGTTACCTTCGAATGGACGCCACCCCTGGGACTGAGCGATCCCGCCGTCGCCGAACCCACCATTACGGCTATCAGCAATCAGATATATATCATCAAAATCACGGACGCCGACGGTTGTATGGCAACCGATACGGTGAGTATACGGGTCAGCAAAGACCGGCCTATTTATTTTCCGAACGTATTTGCGCCGGACAAACCCTTTCCAAACGATCACTTCACCGGTTTCAGCGGCCCCGCGGCAGAACAGATATCCCTGCTGCGGATCTACGATCGATGGGGCGAGCTGGTGTTTGAACGGCAGGACTTTCCGCTCAACGAACCCAATTTCGGCTGGGACGGTACTTTCAGGGGCAAAAAAATGACCGGAGTATTTACGTGGTATGCGCTTGTGCGTTTTGTCGACCAGGAAGAATTGCCTTACGACGGCAGTGTCACAGTGCTGAGGTGATGATAACCTATTTCGGAACAAGTCACACGTTGCGTTACCTCCCCCTGCCCCCTCCAAAGGGGGACAGGCTTCGCGTCAGGGCATGAAGCGTTGGTAGACAGGGCCATCAGTTTGTTGCGGTGACTTTTTGACCGATATGAAAGGAGGAGCCGGGAAGCAGGCGATCGTTACCTGTCGCCTCCGAAGGAGGACTGACCTCGCGTCAGGGCAGGGGAGATAGCATAAGAGCATCTTGTTCTCGCCAAAAGAAATATTTGTATGCCGTGAGGAAGAAAACAGATGAAGTCAATTCGCTGCCTTTAGCAGCATTCATATACCAGGAGCGAAGCCTGTCCCCCTTTGGAGGGGGCGGGGGGAGGTAACGCCGCACGACCTGTACTGAAAAAAACAAATCCCGCCAAACAGCGGCGTTTACAATTACATTTGCCGGGTAAAACCGCAGCAAAATGCCCTATCGAAACGTCCGACTGCACCCTGTCCTGCGCCTGATTTATTTTTGTTTTCGGACCATCGCCTGGATCGGAGTAGGCGTATTTTTTCGCCGCCGCATCGTGTTGGGAAGCGAACATTTTCGCTTCGACGGCCCGGCCATAGTCATTACCAATCACCCCAGCACACTGATGGATGTGTTCAATCCGGGCCTGCCTGTCCGCCAGGAAATGTTTTTTTTGGCAAACTACGGCTTGTTTAAAAACCCGGTCAGCAATTGGCTGCTCACCCGGCTTTATTGTATCCCCGTGAAACGCCGCGAGGATGTTGCCGAAGGCGAAGCACGCGATAACAACGCCGCTTTTGAACGGTCATTCGAGCATCTGGAAAAAAACGGCGTGCTTTTTATTGCTGCCGAAGGCACCAGCTGGATGAACCGCTGGGTGCGCGAATTCAAAACCGGCACCGCCCGGATCGCACTCGGAACCGAAGCCCGCAACGGCTGGAACCTCGGTATTAAAATTATCACAGTGGGCCTTTCCTATTCAGCGCCCAACCTGTTTCGGAGCGACGTGGTGGTCAACTGCGGTGAACCCGTCGATGTAAAGCCCTGGGCTGAGGCCTGGCAGGAAGACCCTGAAAAAGCAGTAGACGACCTCACCGCCGAACTCCAAAAACGTGTCACGGCCCTTACCATCCATACCCGCGACGAAGCGGGAGAAGCCTTCATCACACAGGTGGAAGAAATGCTCAACAACGAGCGGCACTTAACACTTCGCGAATCCTTTTTGAGGACAAAACACGTCGCCGAAACAAAACTGGATGATGCGAATCTCCGTCAAAAAACGACTCAGTATTTCGATGAGCTGAAAAACGCCGGCGTTTCCGACCTCGGACTCCGGATTTTTGCAGCCCCGAACGCAGGAATACGGACTTTTCTGGAAGGCCTTATCCTCATCGTCGCCTTTTTGCCATTCGCGGCCGGCTACTGTTTCTGGTTTCTGCCATGCTATCTTCCGTGGCTGGTCAATAAGAAACTGGATCTCTATATCGGTTACAGCTCGACAGTGAAAATAGCGGTGGGCCTGTTCACCTTTCCCCTTGCATTGTGGGCTGCAAGCAAGTGGTTGCCGGCCTTGTCCGGTCTGCCCGGCGCGGGTGTCGCCATCGCACTGTCCTTCATTGCCCTAGGGCTATTTGCCGAGCGTTATCTCGACCTTGCCAAAAAGATGCGGGAACGAATGCGCGCAAGGCGGTATGCGAAAAGGCATCCGGAAAAAACAGCCGCGATGCTGCGCATGCAACAGGCGATTTTGGACCAAATAAATGCGTAGTTCAGGTGTTTTTCTCTTTCTACGAAAAAATTCGTAGAAAAAATTTGGAACTACGAAAACTCTCGTAGATGTTTGTGGCTGGAAATAAACGGCTATGCAAACAAAACTCTTCCCGGTTTTTCTGTTTTCCTTCATTTTGTCATTCGCCGGAGCGCAAGGCAGTGTGAATGCGCGACTGGATACGCTGCTGGACGAGGCTGTCGCCAAAGATGTTTTTTCCGGCAATGTATTGGTCGTTCAGGACGGCCAGGTACTGTTTCAAAAGAGTGTCGGCATGGCGGATTATGAAAACGCCCGGCCAAATACGGCCGACACGAAATTTTCCATCGGGTCGATTACCAAAATTTTTACCAAAATAATGGTGCTGCAACTCGCGGCAGAAGGTAAAATCGGGCTCGACGACAAGATGGGAAAATATCTTTCAGACTTCCGGGCCGGGCTTGCCGATCATGTGACGATACAATTCCTGCTTGATCACCAGTCTGGCCTGGGTCAGTACTACGACGTGCCGTCATACAATCCGGAGGAAACGGAGATACGAAGTGCCGCCGATTTTTTGCCCTGGATACGGCAGGAAGAACCTGCTTTTGAGCCGGGTGCGCGGGCGGAATATTCGAATTCGGGTTATGTCGTACTGGCCGCCATTATTGAAAAGGTGGAGGGGAAAAACTATGCAGAAGTCCTGAAAACGAGGATATTGGATAAAATCGGGATGGATGCAACGGGTTTTTTATATCGAATGAAAAACCTGCCGGGCAAGGCTGTCGGCTACCTGTCCAATATACCCGGCCCGATTCAGGACAACCTTGGTTTTTCCCTGCTGGGCGGCGGCGACGGCGGCATCTATTCCACCGCAGACGACCTGCTCAAACTGGACGCTTCGCTGGCCGATGACAATCGCCTGCTTGCCGACCCGGACAAGTTGCGGCTTTTCAACGACCCGCTGTTTTCAAGGCAATTTACATCGTGGCCGGAATTTCGCCGGGAGGGCCGTTATGCCCTCGCGGGCGGCGCGCCGGGGGTAAGCGCTGTAATGGGTCGCAGCAACGAACAAAACCGCACGGTAATCGTGCTTTCCAATTACGATGAAGGATCGGCAGAAGCCTTGTTTCAACGGATAGGCGCCATACTAAACAACCAAAAAAACCGGCCGCTGCAACCTTCCCCGTCCAAATTTATCTATTCCATTCTGACGACGAAAGGCGCCGCCTACTTTACCGACAATATTTCGAGGGAACTTCGTGAAAACGGCTACGAACTGAACGACGATATGGTATTGCTATACGCTGGAGAGGCATTGCTCAGTGAGAAAAAAGCGGAAGAGGCCATTGCGTTGTACCGGTTTTATACAGCGCAATTTCCGCGCATAGTAGTCGCCTGGAACGACCTTGGAGACGCCTATCTGCTCAAAAACGATCGTGAAAACGCAAAAAAATGCTTTTTAAAGGCATTGGAACTGCGGCCCGGAAATGCGCGGGCAAAGGAAAACCTGGAAAAACTTTAACCTTTATTCTGAATCATAAAAATGAAACCGACCGAATCTGAACTCGAGATACTGCATGTTCTGTGGGAACTGGGGCCGTCAACCGTACGAACTGTAAACGACCTGCTGAATGAACGTCGCAAAAGCGGCCTTTCCGCTGCCCGCGGCAAGGAATCGGCAGGCTATACCACCACCTTGAAGCTGATGCAGATCATGTTTGAAAAGGGGCTGGTCACGCGCAAGGAAGAAGGACGGACGCATACGTATGCTGCGACAGTGCGTGAAGAAGACACACAATCGCTTCTTTTACAGCAATTTGTAGACAATACATTTCGGGGTAGCGCGGCCCGGCTTGTCATGCAGGCCCTTGGCAACCACGAAGCAAGCGCCAAGGAACTGGACGAAATAAAAGCGCTTATCGCACAAATCGAACAAAATCAGCCAAAGCCATGAATCCAGATATCTTCATATCCGACGCATTCGTCCGCGCGCTTGGCTGGACGCTCGTACATTCCCTCTGGCAGGGCGGCGCCATTGCGTTTGTTTTACTGATCCTGCTGCCGCGCCTGAAATCGGCCCGGTCCCGTTACAGAACCGCTTACGGCGCCCTCATGGCGATGTTTGCCACTGCTGCCGTCACTTTTGGATGCGTCTATTCACCGGTTGAAAACACGTCTGCGAATTCGGCCATTACATCGGATACACCATCGGTTATTTCCGGTTTTCTCAATGAAAACCAGGCATTTACTGACAGTATCTGGAATATATCGTCCGGTTGGCTGGAGGGGCATTATCCGCTTATTGTTGCCGTATGGCTGCTCGGGTTTGTCTTTTTTATATTGCGGCTGGCGAGCGGGTTGTGGTATGTGGAACAATTGCGCAAACGCGAGATATTTCCTGTGGATGCAATATGGCATCAAAAAATGACCTCTTACTGCCGTCAGTTCGGCATATCGCGGGCGGTCGGCCTTTTTGAATCGGCGCTGGTGCACACGCCGACGGCATTGGGCTGGCTCAAACCCGTCGTATTGCTGCCCGTTGGCCTCGTCAACCGCCTTTCCCCTGCCGAAACAGAGGCTATTCTGGCGCACGAACTGGCCCATATCGCCCGGCGAGATTGGATTTTTAACCTGCTGCAAGCGTTTATTGAAGCCCTGTTTTATTATCACCCCTCCGTATGGTGGATGTCGCAATTGATCCGTAACGAGCGTGAAAACGCTTGTGACGATGATGCGCTTGCCGCTACCGGCAACCGCCTGGCCTACGCAAAGGCTCTGGTACAGGTGCAGGAAATGGCCAAACCCGCACCGCTACCCGCCCTGGCGCTCGGCATGAGCGGCTCGCGCCGGCATCTCCTCCTGGAGCGTATCCGGCGCATTTTGAACCAACCACAACAAAAGTCACAAATCATGGAAAAATTTATTGCCACTGCCATATTGCTGGTGCTCCTGACTTTCATCGGCATTCGCGCCAACCAGTCGCCTTCTCTCAGCGCGGCGTTTGCCCAGATTTCAGACATGCCCAAGGCGATTCTCGGTATTCAAACGGAAGCCGATCAATTTGAAACCGATACCATTCCCAAACCCGCCCGTAAGCAAAAAATTATCCGGGAAGACGACAACCAGCGTGTGGAAGCGGAATTCCAGGACGGCGAGCTCACCCGCCTGAACATCGACGGGAAAGAAGTGCCGGAATCCGAATTCGCGCAGCATGAAAAACTGACATCGGATTTGCGCCGTGAAATGCGCCCGCCCGCGCCACCCCCCCCGCCAATGCCTCCCGCCCCGGTTTGGGATGTGCCCCCCATGCCACCGGCGCCACCCGTGTCGCCCAGGCTTTCCACAACAAAAGACGATGAAGGGAATACCATCATTCGCCTCGATCGCGAAGGCGATCCAATGGAAATTCGGGTAAAAGACGGTGAAGTATGGGTAGACGGTAAAAGACTGGAAGAAGGCGAATCACTGGAACTTCCGGGTATCGGCGGCAATCCGTCCATGTTCTGGAGCGGAGACGGCAATTATATTTATGTAGAACCCGGCGATATTCATGTGGAAGGTCTGGAAGGTTTGAAAGGCCTTGAGGGTCTGGAGGGATTCAAATGGACGGAGGAGGACCAACAGCGCGTCAATGAGGATATGGCCCGTGCCAGGGAAGAATTATTTCGTTCGAACCCGGAAGCATTTGAAAAGGCCCGGAAAGAATTGCGGGAACAGATGAAGAAACAAAAGAAGGAGTACGAGCAAATGCGCAAAGAGCAGGATGATGCGCTGCGTGAAGAAATGAAAACCATGCAATTGCAACAAAGGGAGCAGCGAAAGGCCCTCGAGGAAAGCCGGCAGGAGATGCGCCGCGCCCAACAGGAACAACGGATGGCGATGGAAGATGCCCGCAAACACCAGGCAGAGGCCATGTACGAAATGCGCCGCGCTCAGGAAGAACAGGCAAGGACCGGTTCGGTTAGTTCAGCCTTTAAAAACGAAATGCAAAACGACGGCCTGATATCTGATCCCGGG
>JAKOXM010000301.1 GCA_029781095.1 Bacteroidota bacterium | reverse complement strand
CAATTCCGGGGTATTTGTCAGGTTACTTTTGCTTTTTTGATAAGCCTGGAAAAATAAGCGGGGAAAAAACGTTTCAGGTATACGGCAAGCACCTCTTTTCCGCCCGGATAAATTTCTTCCTTGCCCGATTCAATTGCCCGGAGAATTTTTTGCGCCAGCAATTCGGGCGCCATTCCCTTGCTTGTGGCATCGTCCATTTTATTCTGCCGGGCGCCGTCGCCGGTCAGCGCGTTGAGGCTCACATTTGTGCGGATAAACCCCGGACAAACGATTGTCACCTTGATAGGCGTATTGCCGAGTTCGGCGCGGAGACTGTCAAAAAAACCGTGCAAGGCGTGTTTTGACGCGGCGTACGAGGAGCGAAGCGGCGAACCGAACTTGCCGGTAAGGCTCGTAATGGTAACAATGTGCCCCAGTTGATGGGTCAGCATATTGGGAAGTACCGATTTGGTGAGCGCGACGGTTCCGAAAAAATTGATATTCATGATTTTTTTGTCCACTTCGAGTGAAGTGTCCTTCGTGAGTGCGCGCTGCGAAACGCCACCGTTATTGACGAGAATGTCGATTTTACCGACCCGTTTTAATATGTTTTCTGCAATACCGGGAATGGTATCGTGTTGCGAAAGATCAAGGGGCTGGACGATTACGGAACCGGCGCCTGCTTCCGCGCATCCGGCTGCCACGCGGTTGAGTTCCTGTTCATTACGCGCCGACAGTATCAGGTGGGCGCCGTGTTCGGCAAATGCGTTTGCCAGCGCTTCTCCGATACCTGAAGAAGCGCCAGTGATCCAAATGCGTTTATTATTGAAATAGTCTGACATAGAGGAGGGTATTGATCGTCATTTCGCTAATGTCGATTGTTGCAGTTTATCGGGTTTTAAAAAGGACCAATCTAAAAACAGTCTTCCCGAATGCCGAATGACGCTTAATGACGCTTTCTCTCGCAAAGATAGAAATGCCAGAGCATTCGCGTACCTACACTGCGCCATGGGCGCCAATGTTCGGTCGCTGCCTCAAAATCGCCATGCGCCGGTCGGCCGGGCAGGTTATTGAGCACACGGAACGCCTCCTGCATGGCAATATCACCCCTGGGAAGAATATCGGGCCGCAGCAGGCACTCCGACAGGTAGATGTCGGCAGTCCAGTCACCTATGCCCTTCAGGCGTTTCATATCCGTGCGTACTTCCTCGTCGGACATCGCACCAAGATTGTCAAATTCGAAGGTGCGGGACAACACTGCAGATGCGAGTGCGCGGGTGTAGATGGTTTTTTGCCTGCTGAAGCCGAAATTACGCAGCGCGGCATCGGAAAGATCAAGAAAGCCATCGGGGGTAATGTCGCCCAAAGCATCCTGCAAGCGTTGAAAAGCGGCATTGGCGGAAGCAAGGGATACCTGTTGTTCGAGGATGATATGTACCAGCGTGGAAAAACCCGGCTTCCGCGCCCACAAAGGAGGATAACCGTACCGGTCAAGTACCAAAGCCAGGGCTTTATCCCGGTCGGCCAACCAATGTGAGGCCTCTTTGAGATTTATTTCGTTGAGTTTAACTATCATTGCCGGCAGCAAAACAAATGAGGAATTTCCAGGTTTTCCAAAAATATTTTTTCCGTGAAAATTGTAACACTGACTTTGAACCCGGCACTGGACAAAAGTACTTCGGCAGAGCGCCTGGTACCTGAAATAAAACTCCGCTGTACCCAGCCCCAGATTGATGCCGGCGGTGGCGGTATCAACGTATCCAAAGGCGTCCGGAAACTCGGAGGCACCAGCATAGCTGTATTTCCTTCGGGCGGTACAACCGGCCTTTTGTTGCAATCAATCCTGAAGGATGCAGGCATCGAGACACGGGTGTACACAGTGCCCGGCGAGACCCGGGAGAACTTTTCCGTTACGGAGACGTCGACCAACCTGCAGTTTCGCTTTACCATGCCGGGACTTGCGTTGAAAGAACAGGATGCGGATGCCTGCCTGAAAATCGTGGAAGAGTTGCAGCCACATTACCTTGTGGCCAGCGGAAGTTTGCCGCCCGGCTTGCCCGACACCTACTATGTAAAGGTGGCGGCACTTTCCAAAAAGATTAACGCGCGACTGATACTGGACACTTCCGGCGTTGCCTTGCGCGCGGCTGCGGAAACGGGCGTGTATTTGCTGAAGCCCAACCTGGCGGAACTGAGCGCGCTGGCCGGCGTTAAGAAACTGGAAATGAACCAGGTAGACGATGCCGCATTGGAGATAATTAACCAG
>JAKOXM010000752.1 GCA_029781095.1 Bacteroidota bacterium | reverse complement strand
CCGCAAAAAATCTTTCTCACCACAGCGCTCTTTTATGCCATAAACTATCTATCGGTTTATAAAATGTAGCTTTCTCCTTCGCGCAAGCGGTACCGGGTTTCGTCATGCCGGCCTGCCCCGCGACATTTTTCCCGCTTCCTCCGTCTAATATGCTCCGGTACAGGATTTATTCGATCCGGTACCATCATCCTTTTTTGTTCTCCGGACGGCGACAGCCATATCCCGGAAAAAAGAATACAGAGAAGATTGAAAAAAATCGTTCAGGCAGCCATTTCCGAGCATTTCAGGTTCTTTCTGCACCATCCGGAAGGAATATTGCAGGAATATATCTCCGTCATTTGGGCGAGCGACGGCATACCGCCATTCAAACAGGAACGGATCATCCCCGATGCCGCGAGCGTTTTGCTTTTTAATTTCGGCGATCCCGTGGTGATCAGAAATGAAAATTCGGACTTCGATTTTAAAAAGGCGCTCTTTACCGGGGTTTTTTCGCATTTTAATACCCAGGATTACGCGCATGCACGGGTGCTGCATTCGCAGGTTGGCGTTATTTTCAAACCCGGCGGCGCCTATCCCTTTATTCACAAGCCTATTATCGATTTTAAAAATGTTGCCGTCGAAATACCGGCACTAGGCGATCGTCATTTTGAAAATGTCTATGAGCAGATGGGCGAGTCAAAAAGCCCCGAAGAGCGCATCGTCCGGCTTGAAAAGTTCCTCCTCGACAGGCTTAAAGCAGATTTTACGGACAATCTGGCGCCGCAACTGATCAATCTGATACGGAAAAATCCGGAGAAAAGCATCGGGTACATAACGCAAAAAACAGGTTATACCCAGCAACACCTGAATCGCCTGCTGGGAAAATTTGCGGGCACAAATGCCAAAAGCATTCAAAAGATTTTCAGGCTTAACCGGGCCATCCAAAGCATGGGAAGTGAGCAAAATCTCGCCGATGTTACATACGGATCGGGTTACTTCGACCAGGCTCATTTTATCCATGATTTCAAAGAGATGACCGGTATGACCCCAAAAGAGTATCTTCCTGTCAGGCGCCCGGATACCGACCGGGTTGTTTTTCTGTATTGAGGGACATGTTCAGTTTTTACAATTTTCTAACGGAGGCACCGGCCCACATTTGTGCCATAAAAAAATTTCGTTATGAAGATCATGATTCCAATTGTCATTGCACTCGCCATTTATTTCCTCCTCGGGGGGATATTGTTCAACCACATTTTCAAGCCGTCCAGGCCTGATTTTTCCAGGTTCTTTGAGAAAAACAGGCGTTTCGGCAGCCGATTGGAGGGCATTACCCAGGAAGTCAAAAAAATTGAAAACGACTGGGCACATTGCCGTGTGGAAATGCAGGCTTTCGCGGCCGGACCGCCGGAGCATATCCACGAGACGTTTGATGAAGTCTTTACGGTCGAAAAAGGAACCGCCTCCATTCTGGTCAACGGAGAGAAAAAAACACTGAAGGCGGGTGAATCCTTGTTGGTCCCGAAAGGCACGCCGCACAAACCTTTCAATGAAACCGCTGAAATCGTCATTTTGAATGATGCGACCGACCGGCAAGCCACCATGCCGGCCCGCTTCGTCTACGGATTGGCCTCCCTGTACCCGGTCATGGATAAAGCAGGAATCCTGAATTCTCCCCAAATCCTGCTTCAAATGGCAGCCCAGGGCAATGATTTTGATACCTGGCTGAGCGAAGTGCCGATTCCCGCGCAAAAGGCCCTTCGCTGGCTGCTGGGCCCGACTGCCCGGCTTATGGGTTACGGCAATAAATGATGCTGTGTGCGGGTACCTAATTTACGGTCAACCGCATCAAAACTGCCTATTCCGTTATATTTTTGCTGTTTTCCGGATCTGTTTCTGAAACCGTTCGCCACACTTGAACAACAGTCTTTATTTTCCGCAAACCTCGCCTTACAGCCACGCCATTCAGGCGATTTGGCAGGTTGAACGCTGTGCGCCTGTTCACAGGGAAATCATCGTTCCCAAAGGTGTGGTGGAAATCATTTTCAACCTGAACGGCAATGCTCCGATCCTTTCTCAAATCGGCGACCGGCAGTTCAGCATCCCCGACTGTTTCATTAACGGCTTCAACACCGTACCCATACAAATCGGGCCACCCGAACGCCAGGTGTTTTTCGGGGTGCAATTCCAGCCGCTTGCCGTGAAGGAAATTTTCAAGGTATCCGCTGCCGAATTTTCGAATACACTCGTCGGCGCGGCCCTCGTCGATCCTGCTTTTCATTCTCTCTGGCATCAACTCGCCGGGGAAAGCAGTTTCGAAGGAAGGGTTGCCGTTTTTTTACACTGGCTTGAAAAACGATTTCCCGACCCCGACCCTCGCCAGAGCCTGATGAACGTTTTTTTGACAAGCGCCTGTCACCACGACCTGACGGTGACGGCGCTTGCCAATGCGCTCTGCTACTCGCCGAGGCATTTGTCGAGAAAAATCGCCGAAGCGACGGGGATGAACACCGAAGAAATGCTGTTGTACAAAAAATACCTGCACGCCGTTCACCTCATTCACCGCGGCCAACTGACGCTGACGGAGATCGCCCACGACAGCCATTTCTCCGACCAGTCGCATTTTATCAAGTCATTCAGGCATTTCACGGGAATGACGCCGGGAGCGTACAGGCGAATAAAGAGCAACGTGACGGGGCATATATTTGAGGATGTCCGATAGATACAATTTTTGCGCAGGGGCAGGCGGCCACCTTTGCAGCAAAAGATCAACGTTATGAAAAACATCATTCTGTTCGCTTCCATCAGCTTTGCCGCCGGGCTGATGTTCGTCAATTTTTACAACTCCGTGGTGGATGCCAAATCGTGGGGCAACGATATTCCCGGGTCTATCTCCACAGCGAGGGAATATTTCAAAGCCGCCAATCCCGGAAATTTTTTCAGGATATTTTCCCCTGTCAATCAGATACTTGCGTTGCTGGCGCTGGTACTTTTCTGGAAATCGGACCCCGCCGCCCGGGCTTACCTGGGCGCTGCCTTCGCGATGTACGTCGTGGGCGAACTATTCACCTTCGCCTACTTCTTTCCGCGAAACGACATCATGTGGAAAACGGCCCAGCTGACCGATGTGGACGTGCTGCGCAAGGCGTGGTCGGAATGGAGCACCATGAACTGGTTGCGGACCTTCATATTGCTGGTCGGGCTTTGCTTCTCGTTTCTTTCCCTGTATAAAATATTTACGGTCCGGTAGAAACGGCGAACACCCCTCCCGCTTGGGTCGTCCCGCGCAGCGCAATATTCGCTTCCTTTGAAAATGCGCGATTTATGCAAACATGAGTTTATCCCGAATTTTTAAAATGACTTCGGAGAAGTCAAATATTTGTAGATCAGCGGTTTTAAGCATTTCGACGACCTCGGGGAGAGGTCGAATATTTAGGGGATTACCTTGATCTATGCGACCTCTCCGAGGTCGATAAATGTGCCTTAGCGCCATTTCTACAAATATTTGACCTCCCCGAGGTCATTTTTTTACAAAAATTCGGGATGAACTCATGTTTACGCGGGCTCTGTCAATTCAATGCGCCATGAGCTTGCCGCTGCCCACCAGTCTGCCGCCCTGGCTGATGCTGAACAGGTAAATACCGGCCGGCCAGTCTTCCTTGCGGAGCCTGAATACCGCACCGGAAGTCTCCATTTCTTTTATTACAAGACCTTGTAAATTAAAGACTTGCAAGTGAAGTGGATCGCTACTGTGCAAACCCGTTACCTCCAGAGTTGCTTCGTCCGTAAACGGATTTGGCGTCACCTTTACGTCGGCCCCGGACAGATGGGGTTGCCAGGTGCCCACCAGGAAATTTTCTCCCAGGCGATGGAACACGGTATTGGTAATCACCGGATCGTTGAAGTCGAAATAGATGGCCGCATTGTTCTCGATTACCGTTTCCAGCGGCGCATCGGCGCGCGGCAGTATGCTGAACTTTACGAAGCCGTTCGAAGCAACCTGGTTCACATTGCTGTCGGGCAGCAGAATATTGTCGAACAGGAAGCTCGCGATGCCGTGGCCGCTCAGATCGAACCGGTAGGGATGGCTGCT
>JAKOXM010000243.1 GCA_029781095.1 Bacteroidota bacterium | reverse complement strand
TCATGTAAACCAAAAAAATAAGGGGCCACGTTTCTCAACGTAACCCCTTGATTTTCAGTGTCGGGATACCAGGATTCGAACCTGGGACCCCCTGCTCCCAACGCGAGCGAGTGTATGTTTTTGATACTTGCTAAATGTTGCTTTAGTTTATGACAATCAACAACTTACATAATTGTTTTTTCTTGTTGTTTATTGTTATTTACGGGTATTTAGTACCTTTGATGTAAACCAGGATGTAAACCGGTTTACATGACATGATCCAGAGCGCCACCATTCGGGTACTTCTTTTCAAATCCAAAACCCTAGCCAACGGGGAGCATCCTTTGATGCTCTGCGTCACCAAAAACGGCAAGCGAAAATACGTCGCTCTCGGCCTGAGTTGCCACCCTGACCTCTGGAATTTTCAAAAAAATGAACCCAAGCGCAATCATCCCCATCGACTGGAATTCGAAACTATTATCCGAATGCGAATTGCCGAGGTGCAGGATAAGGCACTGGACATGAAAATGGCCGACAAAGAGTTCTCGTCGGAGAGCCTGATGATGATGGTGCAGAAGCCCCAGGGGAATAGCGATGTGTTTGAATTTTTTGATGTCATCATCGAAAGGATGACCCTGCAAAAGAAAGTGGGGAACGCCAATATCTACCGTGACACTAAACGCGCGATGCAATTATTCCTTTCGAAGCGCAAAACCCTCCCGTTCACGGAAATTGACCTCGGTTTTTTAAACCGGTTCGAAACCCACTTTCGTATGAAGGACCTGGCGGAGACGACCATCTCGGTCTACTTTCGCACCTTGCGGGCACTCTACAACAAAGCCATTCAGGAAAAACTGGTATCTCTGGCACACTACCCGTTCCGCGATTTCAAAATTTCCAAATTCGATACCAGCACCCGGAAGCGCGCCATCACAAAAGCCGAGATAAAAAGAATTGAAGCACTGGATCTCGCTCACGATGTCAAATTGCAGTTGGCCCAGGATGTCTTCATGTTCAGTTACTATGTGCAGGGGATTAACCTGACCGATATTGCCTTGCTCCGCTGGTCGAACCTGAAACAAGACCGACTTTTTTATATCCGCGCTAAAACGGGGAAACCGTATAACATCAAAATTATGGAGCCGGCCATGCAGATTTTGGAGCGGCATCGGGCGTTTACCGATGGTCACCCGGAGGATTACGTTTTCCCCATTTTGGACCGTACCCGTCACATTTCGGCGGTGCAGAAAGATAACCGGATACACAAGGTCACCGGCGAGATCAACCGCTGCCTGAAGGAAATTGGCGCCATGGCCGGTCTGGATGTGCCGTTGACGACCTATGTGGCCCGGCATACCTACGCTACAGTGCTTAAAAACAGCGGGGTATCGGTTGCCGTCATCAGTGAAGCCTTGGGGCATGAATCCGAGGCCATTACGCAGACGTATTTGAAAAGTTTTGAGAATGAGGTGATTGAGGCGGCAAATAAGCATTTGTTGTGAAAGGGTGGGGGAGTACAATAATCTTTTGTTACAACACCAAACCCAGGTAAATTTGCAGCATGAACAGCATCTTTGATGGTTTGGATAATTACCTCGACCCCGATAATCCGGAAGACCGGCGCATAAAAGAAAAAAGAGTCATCGCCGATCGGTGGGAAGAACATGTTTCAAAGTATAAGTCTGCTATCAATTCCGATACGTTATCCGATGACGAATTC
>JAKOXM010000236.1 GCA_029781095.1 Bacteroidota bacterium | reverse complement strand
CGTATCGCTCGAAAAGGTGGTACAAAAAGCATCCGGTTTTGTGGGGTGTTGTGGAAGCGGGTGGGCTTTTTGGCCTGAATTGTGCTTTTTCACATTGGGTTTACCGGAAACGGTAGGGCCAACTTATAAACCCTCGACGCCTCTGACGCAAGCGCAACGGCGAGGGCTGGCCGGGCCGAACCGCCCGGTTTTTTTATTTGGGGTGGGGTAGGTTATGATGGGTGGCTTAATGGCGCGAGCATGTTTGATAAGATGTGGTCGCGGGTGGATTTGGAAAGGTAGGCCGTTTTCATGCAGTTGACAATGAGGGTATTACCTTTCAAGAAGGAGGGTATATATTTGAAGATAGGGGGCGGAAATTCGCCCGGTTGGTCAAGGGCACGGTCAAGGGCACGGTCAAGGGCACGGGTAAAGGTACGCGCACGGTCAAGGTAAAGGGCGCGGTCAACAAGGGCATGGTCACGGTCAAGGGCATCGGCAAGGGCATCGGCAAGGACAAGGACAGAGCCAAGGGCATCGGCAAGGTCATATAAATGGTTAAGGCCACGGGCAAGGGCAAGGTCAGGGTCAGGGTTCAGGGCAAGGTCACGGTCAAGGTAAACGGACCTGGTAAGGACATGGTCACGGGCATTGACAAAAATTAAACTAATTGCCATTGATATCCGCACCTGGACACTGTACTTATCTTCACCAGGCCAAAGCAGTTTGGTTGCGGTATATACTCTCTCCTTCCACACAGGCTCCTGTAGTAACTCCCGATTCTTTTTCAGCATAAGGAGTAACAACTCGTCGGCTTCAGGTAACATGCCGGCCACTAGAGGGAACACTTCTTTCCATTTGTCATCATACAAATGCTCCTCGACGAGTCTTTTCAAAGTGCCATTTGAAGCATTATCTACGATGTGCTTCGCTGTGAAATACTCCTGAAATGTCAGGTGGGCAAAGGAGTGAATGTGCTTGGCCCGCTCGACAAAAATGCCGTGGTGGGACTCGATGGTGCGCAAAACTTCGGTACTATCGACCTCCAGGTTTTCTGTTTTGAAAGCAGGCAGGTTGCCTATGAAGTTGCCGATCATCCTGGTTAATTCAGTTTCCCGGATAAAATACCGGTTCTCCGTGAAAGTGCCGAAAGCGATCCTGGCGAACATATTCTCTTTCTGCATGAGCGAAAGTTGCTTATATGGATCGTCACGGCGGATGCGGCGGGATGAGTCCCACTTGCGCAATAGGGCTTCGACTGCATCTTTGTACAGTTCGGCGCGATTGGCAGGAAAGTCGTTGTTTTCGTCGTAAGTGATGCACAACAAAGTCAGAAGGAGTGGCACAGAAGACAGTTCTTTTAATTGTGGACTGCCTTTTAAATGCTTAATACATTCATCAGCCGTTTTCGGCTCCGACCGAAACCAATTCCTCACAAAAGTCTCGATCTGCTTTTCATCAAAATCCGCCATCTCCACATCCGTAAACCGCTCGAACCAGTGGTTGTATGCCGCCACGCGGCAACTCATGACAAATTGATTATCGGAGTACTTATCGGTGAAATCACGAATACTGCGGATAATGCCGTCGAGATTGGCTTCCTGGCTGACTTCATCGAGTCCATCGAACAGTACCAGGCAGTTGCCTTGCTTGAGCATGTTTTCAACGAACAGTCCGGACTGCTCGAAACCGCAGATATCAAACTGTTCGGTGATGTACTCCATGAGTTCGCTGCGCTTATCGGCCCAGTCGCGTAGCGTGATAAAAATGGGCAGGCGGCGCTGCTTGATAACGCTCTGGCGGTGGACCATTGCCAGGGCCAGGTATTTGAGAAAGGTGGTTTTGCCGGCGCCCGGCTTGCCGAGTACCATGAACCGCTGCAGGTCGTTGGCGATGGCTTCACCGTCTTTCGTTTCCTTTTTCTGGCCGAATGCACGGCGGTCGAAGTCAAAAAACGCTTCCATTTCCTCCATTTTTGCCCCAGCCCTGGCGCTAATCTTTTCGAGGATATTGGCCCGAACATAGAGGCTCAGCAACGGCACCGGTTTGTTCATGCCCAGCACCTTGACCTCGCCGAACCGCTCGATCAGGCCCCGGACATACTTTTCCGTGGACTTGCCGAACAGGTCGCGTTTCTGATGCTCGGTCTTGAGAAAATCGTAGCCGGCGTCGACGAGATTTTGCAGGACGCTGACGCCGAATTCGATAGAGAGTTGGAGGTCGGTGGGCATGGGTGGTGTTGGTTTTTAATAGAAAAGTATGGGCAATCTCAAATCATTGATTTTTTTTGGGGGGGGGGTATCCGCCTAATAATTGCTGTTCTGCAATCTTAGATGCTAAGGTCTTTATCAATTCGAAGGAAAATGAACCACCCTTATCTTTAAGTATCTCTTTAATTTTATTCCACCTCGACTTATCTCTTATATTATCAAGAAATTCA
>JAKOXM010000743.1 GCA_029781095.1 Bacteroidota bacterium | reverse complement strand
AAAGAGCCGAACGGCGACATTGCTTTCCAGCTGGCGCCCAATCCCGCGCATGAATCGCTGCGTTTGTCGGTTTCCGAGCCGCTCGATGTCGACAGCCGCGTGACCGTGTTCAATACCGCCGGTCAGCAACTGCGCGTCTGGACGCTCCCCTCCGGCACAACAACCGTTTTGCTCGACATCGCCGGTTTGCCGGAAGGCGTTTATGCGGTTTCGGTACAAAATGAGAAAAGCCGCGGGGTGAAGAAAATTGTAGTGCAATAAACAACGCCTTGAATTTCCGGTTGAGGGAGGTTTAGAAAGGTTAAGGAAGGTTTGGAAAGGTTGCGATATTGCTCGTAATCAGCGACTTGACTTTACAAATTACATCCTCCTGAATCCTTGTCAACCACCTCAAGATCAGCATTTCAGCATTCACCGGGTGACTTCGAGTCACCCGGTGAATTATCATTTGGCTCGTATTTGTTCAAATTCAAAATCATGCAGAAAAATACTACGCTTCTTTTCGTGTTGTTTTGCGCTTTTGCAACGGCGCTTTCGGCCCAAACTTCCGGTTTTTTCCAACCCGTTGCCGAAGGGAGCGTCGAATTGGGCGGCCATGTGATGAAGCGCGATTTTTTCCCGACTAAATACGATACCTACCGGCTCGATTATGCCGGTATCACGGCGGTTTTGCAAAATGCTCCGGAGGAATTCAGCGCGGCAGCGAGACAAAAAACCTGTGTAGTGTCCATTCCGATGACGGACGGTTCCACCGAAGCATTCGCCGTATGGAAAACGGCCATTATGGACCCGGAACTGGCCGCTCAGTTCCCCGAGATCGGCACACTGGCCGGGAGGTCGTTGTCGAATCCCGCGCGTACGGTGCGGATCGTGTATTCCGGGCGCGGCTTTCGCGCCATGGTGTTGCAGCCCGACCTGGGCGTGGCGTATGTGGAGCCGTATGCCTGGGGTCAGGGCGAATATTGTATCGCTTACGACCGTGCCGATCTGCCACGGGAAGATCTATCCAAATACGGGGACCATATACCGGGAGACGGCACCGTGGGCGAACCCGCTCCGGTCGACATGTACGCCCCGCCGGCAGAAGACCGCGGCACACTCATCGATCCGGTAAAATTGAAAGTTTTCCGTTACGCCGCTGCATGTACCGGCGAATTCGGCGAAGACCACGGCGGCACCAAACCCCTGGCCCTTGCGGCGGTGGTGGATTACACCGACCGGATTGACGCTATTTATGAACGCGACGCCAACATACGCCTGCAATTGATCCCCAATACCCAGTACGTTATTTTTACCAATCCGGGCAGCGATCCTTACTCGGGAACGACCGTAGATGAGTGGCTTTCACAAAATCCGGATATCCTGAACCAGTATTGCAATTTTAATGCGTATGATATAGGTCATGTATACGCTCGTTATCTGGGAGGCAACAATAACCTTGGTATTGGCGGCTTGGGTGTGGTCTGTGGTAATAGCAAAGGGGGAGGATGTACGTCCGGCAACGGAAACGGCGATTATGGTGACAAATTTGTAAACACGCTTGGGCAGGAAGTAGGTCACCAACTCAACGGCGGTCATACCTGGAACAGCTGTTCAGGGCTTCCCGGAAGAACTGGAAACTCCGCATTCGAGCCGGGGAGCGGTAGTACCATTATGTCTTATGCGGGCTCTTGCGGTCCGGACAACGTCCAGTCAAGCAAGGACCTCTATTTTCACTCCGGCTCTATAGAGGAATTCACCAAATTCTACACAACCGGTACGGGCGCCACCTGCGGCACCTCAATCACAACGGACAACAACCCGCCCGTGGTAACGCTGCCCTACCAGGACAACTTTTTTATCCCGATCCAGACGCCCTTCGAGATGAACGGCAGCGCGACCGACCCCGATGGCGACACGCTTTCGTACGTTTGGGAAGGCATCGATGCGGGCCCGGAGACACCGCTCGGGACGGAAATTGCCAATTCCGCGATTTTCCGCACCTACCCCTCCGGCACGGCGACAAACCGCTATTTTCCGCGGCTCAGCAATATTCTGAACAACTTCCCGTACAATGCCGAACTGCTGCCCGAATACACCCGCGACGTGACTCTTCGCCTGACTGCCCGCGACAACCGGCCGGGCGGTGGCGGCGTGGGCTGGGCCGATGTGGCCTTCAAAGCCTGGAGCGCAGCAGGACCGTTTCTGGTGACTTCTCCCAACACCGCTTC
>JAKOXM010000202.1 GCA_029781095.1 Bacteroidota bacterium | reverse complement strand
GATAGCATAAACTGTTGGATGAACTGCAGCTGGCGTTTATATTTACCTGGATAGTTGTCTTGATATTCGTTACAGGGTCGGTATGGCACATATAAACCTTATTCGGATTGTTATTTACCAGGTAACCGGAAAGACCTCCGTTAATATCAATTACATGCACGGTAATATTATCTGATCCGGTGCATTGATCTGCCGTAACCGTTACGGAATAGGTCGTAGTAACCAGGGGGCACACGGTAATTTGAGAAGCGGTCTGGGCTCCGGGGGACCACAAATATGCAGGCGTTCCGTTATTGTTTGTTACTACAGCAGTAATAGTCGCACAGTGCGGGAGTTGTGCGGTGGATGGCCCCGCATTTCCCGAATTGATATAAATGGTCTGATCGTTACCGGCGTCAACCTGCAATTCAGCATTTACGGTAATGGTAAAGGTGCAGGAACTCGAACAAAGATCCGGAGCAGTATAGGTGATCTCGTTGGCGCCGGTGTTGGCCATGCCCGGATCGAATATACCTGCAATCACACCCGTGCCGCTATACGTGCCACCCGCAGGCAGTCCTCCGCTTAATGCAAACGGCGGCGCGTCGAAGCAAACGGAGTTGTTTGCCGGACAAGTGGCGGCAGCAGGTTGCAGGCTGGTGTATGCATTGTTTTCAATAATTGCTGTCAATATCTCGAACTCGCTGTTCACCGCTTCAACCGGTTCGGGATTATCGGATATGTCGACACTGGTTGCGCCGGCATTACTCAATATTTTCATCGTGATCGTTAGCAATGTAGTACCATCGGCCAGGTTTTCACCATCGGATTCCAAGGGATCAAACCATGAATAAATCAACTGGCCATCGGCAGCATTGACGGCCCCTATTACCGGTGCGCCGCCGCCGATAACAATTGCAGTATGGCTGAGGTATTGCAGTTTGGTCTGGTCCCAATTGATGCTGTATTGCAGAGAACTCATCGCAATAAAACCGTTTGTGACTTTGACGGTGTACGTAATTTCATTGTCGCAGGCAGCGGTTGCCGGTCCGTTGGTCGTGAGGGTAATGGGCGGCAACATGCTGTAATTCATTGCCCCGGCCCGACCGCTTGTTGAAATCAAAATCAGTGTCAGAAAGAGGGCTGTCTTGAGAAAGACGGCGCAAAAAGGGAAAATTGATTTGCCGGAATTCGTGTTGACATTTGTCATGGAGAAAAGTTTTGGTTTTGAAGATTTTATGAAATCTGGACGCAGATTTTTTTCGGATTCCCGGGAAGGGAGCAGCGGCCATCGTGTCGAAGTTTTCGAACCGTGGCATGCTGTGTGCTTTTGTTGAATAAATTGTAACCGGGCGATCTTTATTTATGACACCGCTTCCGTCGGTTTCATTTTGTCGACCGCTGAGCAAATGCGAACGGGTAAGCAAGAACGATATAGACGTAATTACACCTGGAAAGGAGAGGAGGTCAAAATGGCGTTCGGGAATACAATGTTTGATTATTTTGCTCAAAGGACCAAACCGGCATTGCCCGGTAAATGCACTTCTGTCAATCAGGTGACCAATTTCAGTCGTTTCATGTGATATATGCGACCTTTTTTATGGCGCTGAAGCAGCCCTCTTACCCGGTACATGCCCGGGCAGGGAGATAGAATGCCGGAGTGATTTATTTAGTCAAGCGTTGGAGTTGTTCTGCAATCAGATACTATTTGCCCGGGGAGTTGCTGCGGGCAGCGCATTTTTGAACACAGGCAACGCCTCCTTACGCTTTCGGAAGGCAGATCGTTTATTCCCCGAGTGCCGTCTTTATCTTCTCCACATCGAGTTTGGTGGCAAATGCGAGTTCTTCCTGTTCGGTAGCGAAGCCGTTGGCATGGATGGTGATCAGCGTCTGACCGAGCGGCACCTGAATTTCCGTCGACCGTATTTTGGCGCCATTATCGCCGTCCTGGGTCTCGCTCTTCAGAATGGCCCTGTTCGTACCTACCCGCACGCTCTTGTAGCCCTGCCCGAGCATGGCCGGATTGGTGATGTACATGTTCAGGGTGGCGAGCATGGGAGAATTGGCAACGATCTGAACCTCCGCTTCATTGCCGCTTGTGGTCGGATGCCGGTACCTTTTGGTTATTTGCATGCCGCCTCCGATCATCGCCATACCCCCTGAATTGATCTCGCTTTCTCCGTCCGCCTGAAGACCGTTTATTTCGGCGGGGAGCGATTCTGCGACCTGCTGTGCAAGCATCATATTGATGTCGTTGATGGCATCCTGCAAACTTAGCTGGGCCTGCTTGTATTCCTTTTTTGCAAGGTAATCCGAGGCTTCCTTGATAAAGGTTTCTGCCTGGCCTTGTCCGGTTACCCTGAGGCCGATCGTGGTGGCGAGCAGGAAAAGAACAATTTTTTTCATATGGCGATATTTTTTATGTTTAATACTACCAGGCAGCAAATTTAATAAACAGTATTTCGTAATTCAGCGCCCGGACGAAATTAATTAACAGTGGGAGTTGTGGCCCGGTACGAGCCTCTATTGCCGGCCCGGTTCCATTGATCGGAGGACCTGGAGTCTAATGTTGCCAACTTCGCGTTAAGGGACACGGATCGAACTAAAAAATCCGTGTCCAATCCGTACAATCCGTGTCCTGTTTTACTCGTAAAGTTGAAACCGGGTATAAGTTTTATTGCGATTCCTTCGCTTATTCCTGCCCGACGATACCTGAAGCCATTTAAAAATACTCGGCATCAATACCTGCCGGACGGCTGATTTCATCGGCATCCAGTGGCAATAATTCGTCACTGACGCTCTCCAGACCCAAATGTTTGTTATAAAACCGGGCCAGCCGTTCGTCGTACCGGTTGGTGGCGTAGCCGGCTCCGTTATAGGCACTGGCAAAAGCAGCCCAGTCAAGCTGCCGAAGGGGAGCGATCAGGTTGTTCTTGTCCAGAAAGCGGAGGAAAATGTCGAACTGATCGGCTTCGGAACGGTCCATGGCCTGGTAGAAATCTTCAGCAGAGGCAAATCCGAGATTGTTGTAATGAAAACCCATGATCTGAAACATACCCCATGAGGCCGACTGGATGGCAAGCGACCTGGCGTTGACCCCGGGTATTTGCAGGGCTGCGGCTTTTTCAAGGCGGGCATGCTGATCCTTCTTGTACAAAGGATTCTGAGGGATGTATTTTGGGTAAAGGATATCCTCGTTGCCGGCTACATATTGAGAAGGATTAATATTGGATTTGAGGAGTTTGTTCCACAGCACATGACCTTCAAACAGGATGATCACCTTGCCGCCGGGCAGGAATCCTGTACCACGGCTTTCCACATCCCGAACGGCCATCAGGGCTTCCGGAGCGACACTGATCTTTGCGGCGGCGGACCGAAGGTCCTCGATCTTGAGCAATTTTGCTTCCGATGCCTGTCGAAGCGTTTTGGTGGCTTCCAGCAAGGCCGCCTCCGTTCCGCTTCCGACTACTCCATCGGCGGTTAACCCGGCCTGCGTCTGGAATTTTTGTACGGCAGCGAGCATGCCCGCACCGAATTGTCCGTCTTCAATAATATTATAACCCATCAGGTTGAGCAACTGCTGAACCCTGCGAACATCGGGGCCGGCGGAATTTAGTTTGATCATTGGATTGATGGTCTGGTTGAATGAAATAATTGCCGGCCAAGATATTACATACAAGTGAAAATGACCAGATTCATTCGTTTTTCGATCCGCATCGCAGCGAATTTCTTTGCGTTTTTGGACAGTCTGATCCCGGTATTCCTGTCCCCGCCTCCGTTATGCCTTGTCCTGCACGGACAATTCTCGTTAAAGGCTGGTTAATCAAAATACCGTTTTGAATGCTTCTTTTACCTTTGGGCATCGGTTTGTATACATTTTTCAAAATCAAATTCTGACAATGAAAAAAACACTTCTCATGTTGGCGGCAGGTTTCCTCGCCGTTGCGACGTACGCTCAAAACAAAACCCTTCCTTCCGCCAATGTGAAAACCCTTGAAGGACAATCACTTAATGTGCAAACACTCGGTCAGTCGGGTAAAATTACCGTGATCAGTTTCTGGGCCACCTGGTGTTCGCCCTGTAAAAAGGAACTGGATGCCATCAAGGATTACTACGCCGACTGGAAGAAAGATTACGATATGGAACTCATTGCTATCAGCGTTGACGATACCCGCACTGCCGCCAAAATACCGGCTATGGTAAAGGAAAAAGGCTGGGACTATCGCGTGCTGGTTGATTCGAACAAGGAGTTTCAACAAACGGCCAATGTGTCTTCCGTCCCGCATATGCTCCTGCTCGATCAATCGGGCAACATCGTATTCGAACACGTCGGCTATGCTCCGGGGGACGAACTGGAACTGGAAGAAAAGATCAAGGAGTTGAAGAAATAATCTGTCAACCTTGTTGACAAGATGCCGGAATCGGAGCGAAGGCTCTGTTTCCGGCATCTTTTTTTGATGCGGCGCGAGTTCAAACACCATCCTTGCAGAGCCCGCATACGACCGGGCTTCTCATACCCGATTGTTGAACAAGATATGCTCCCACTGCCGGCATTAATGGAGGTTCACGCCCCGAAGATTGTACCGGATGAAAGCAGCGTGGCGCCGGATTTTACGAGTACCTTTCCGCGTGCATTTCAACATTCCCATATCTCCGCTGGAAGCCATTGAAACGCATCCGGGAAGGGAGGCGAACATTTTTTTGTTTGTCAAACGGGACGACCTGCTGCATCCTTTCATACAGGGTAACAAATGGCGCAAACTCGCCCCGGTGCTGGAACGGGCACGGACTTCGTACCCCGGCGGGATCATTACGTTCGGCGGACCGTTTTCCAATCATCTGCAAGCCGTTGCGGAAGCCGGGCGCATGTTCGATATGCCAACCTTCGGGATCGTACGCGGCAAACACGCCGATTTGGACAACCCCACATTGCGCGCGGCCCGGCACAACGGCATGATGTTGTTCCCTGTGTCGAGGCAGGAATACGACTCCTGTAAAAATCGCGGTGAAGAATTGATTGGCCGGGAATACCCGCAGTACTACATTCTGCCGGAAGGCGGTGCCACGCAAATGGCCGTGGAGAGCTGCGCTTCCATTACCCGGGAAATTGCCACCCAATTGCGGCAAAAAACACCGGTCGTGCCGCCTGACAAGCCGTTGTACATCTGTGTCCCGGCCGGCACAGGCTGCACGGCGGCGGGCATAATAGATGGTCTGGATATGAAAAACGCGCGGGTGCTGGTGTTCCCGGTCGTCAACAAAGGATTCGATACACAGACGATATTGCGACTGCTCGACGAAACCCGCTTGCGCAGCGCAGCCGAAATGGCCGAACTGGAACGCCGGTTCAGCATCGTTCGGGACTATGAGTTCGGCGGATTTGCCAAACTGCACCAACCCTTGCTCGATTTTGTGAATGTATTCAGGGAACAGTCCGGAATACTACTGGACCCCGTCTATACAGCAAAAATGATGTACGGCGTATACGAAATGCTCGCCAGGGGGGATTTCCTGCCGGGCTGCACGGTTGTGGCGGTGCATACCGGCGGGTTGCAGGGCTGGAAAGGGTTTAAGAGCGTGTTCGGGAATTTATTCTGAGCCGAAAGGGAGCAAATTTTATTTTAGGCAAGGCAAATTTTGCAGCCGTATGCGGGCAATCCGGCGAAAAATTTAACGCTGAATAAAATAAAATTTGCCGCTTGAAGGCCAGAAATAAATTCCCGAACACGCTCTTAAGAACGCTACGGCGTGTAGGCTTACTTGCCTTTTTTCATGCCGCCGCCCTTGTGGCCGCCTCCTTTTTTACCCGAAGTGCCGAATTTAGGGGAAAGGAACTTGTTATTTTTAAGGAAAGGGTTGACGTTACTGCGCTTTGGAGCAACCGGCTTCGGTTTTTTCGCTTCGGGTTGTTGCTCGTTTGGAATCGGATCCTTGTTGTCTTCGGACATTGCTGTAAGTAGTTTTTTGCCGGCACGAACGCCGCCGGCGTTTTTGTTTGAACCGCAAAGTTAGGAAAAAACGAAAATCCTTCGTTGCTGTTGCATAATCGGTTCCAGGGTTTTCTTTTAAATCGGTAGCACGGCGTTCACGCCGTCGGGACAGCAGCCGTTTACGGCGCAATACCGCGCATTCGGCTATACATAGCCTCATCCCGACGGCGTGAACGCCGAGCTACCGATTTAAAAGATTCATTTAGCCTCAAAAAACAAGACCTCTTCACTTTTCCGTACCGTCGGATCGCATCCCGCCCGCCAGGTAATGCCCGTGATAAAAACCCGGTCGCCGGGTTTCAGTCTGTTCACCATACTGGCCGCACCGGCCTCATATCTCGCTCCGGTATTATGGATAACCATCGCGTCCTGTTTTTTAGCAATATACGTCAGGTCGAAACCCGTAATTACCGGACGCAGGTATTCGGAGCAGTAACCCTCAAAAAAACCGGTAATACCGCCGCCGGCATGGTATCCGCCTTTTGCCCACTCGAAATGCGGCTCCGGAAGCCCGGCCACCCTGAAAAACAGGGTGGCCA
>JAKOXM010000738.1 GCA_029781095.1 Bacteroidota bacterium | reverse complement strand
CTTTACACCAACCTCACCCATGAATTCCGCACACCGCTGACCATTATCCTCGGCATGGTAAATCAAATCAGGAGCGAGCCGAAGAGATACCTCGACGAGGGCACCCGTTTGATCGAATCCAACGGAAAAAACCTCCTCCGCCTGATTAACCAGTTGCTGGACTTGTCAAAATTGGAAAACAAGTCTTTCCATCTCCATTTACAGCAGGCGGATATCGTGCCATACCTGCGATACGTGACCGAGTCCTTTCAGACTTACGCTAACAGCCGTAACCTTTCGCTCCGGTTTTTCAGCAGCCAGGCATCGCTGCTGATGGATTTCGACGAGGAACAAATAAAACAGGTGCTGACCAACCTGATCTCCAATGCCCTGAAATTCACGCTTTCGGGCGGGGAGGTGCGCGTAAAATTGGAAATTGTGAAATCCGCGAACGAGGATGTTCCCGTTTCCCGGCTCCTGATTTTTGTGTCAGACAATGGAATCGGTATTGCTGAAAAGGACCTGCCTCATGTGTTTGATCGCTTTTACCAGGTGGACGGCTCGCATACGCGCGAGGGCGAGGGCACGGGTATCGGCCTGGCGCATACGCAGGAACTTGTCAAAATCATGGGCGGTGAAATCAGTGTGCAAAGCGAAGTCGGCAAAGGCTCAACTTTTTTGATCAGCCTGCCGGTAACAACAAATGCCCGCATTAGCGACCGGGTGATTCCGGGCCATCCGGTCACTACACCCGAACGGACAAGCGAAGAGCCGACTTCAAACGCCTCCCAAACTTCAGATGGCGCTGTTCTTAACGCATCGCTGCCCCAGCTTCTTATTATCGAAGACAACCCGGACGTTGTCGTCTATCTTAAATCATGCCTCGAAGGACTTTACCAGCTCGACGTAGCCTATAACGGCAAAATCGGCATCGATAAAGCGCTTGAAAACATCCCCGACCTGATCATCAGCGATGTGATGATGCCTGAAAAAGACGGCTACCAGGTATGCGATGCGCTGAAAAACGATGAACGCACCAGCCATATCCCGATCATTTTGCTTACCGCCAAAGCCGATGCAGCCTCCAAAATCGCCGGCCTCCGTCGCGGGGCCGATGCATATCTCACCAAGCCTTTTGACAAGGAAGAATTGGTCGTGCGGCTGGAACTGCTGGTGGAGCGTCAAAAACGAATGGTGGCCCATTTTTCCAAAAACCTGCTCGGGGCTCCGGCCGCCGTTTACGGCGAAACCGAAACGGAGGAAGTGATTCGCATAGAGGATGTCTTTATGCAAAAGGTCCGGAAGATCGTGGCGGAAAACTACAGCGATGAAGATTTTGCGCTGCCCCAGCTGTGCCAAAAAATCGGCATGAGCCGCTCCCAGCTGTTCCGCAAAATGCAGGCGGTGAGCGATACTTCGCCTTCCGATTTCATCCGCTCCTATCGCCTGAACCAGGCCAAAATACTGCTCGGAACCACCTCGATGAACGTGTCTGAAGTAGCCTGGAAAGTGGGTTTTAAAGACCCCGGCCATTTCTCCCACTTGTTTCAGGAAGAATTCGGGTTTCCGCCGAGCGCAACCAACAAATAACTGAATGTCAGTTTTTTATGTTTTGATCTGTTCGTTGCATGCAACGAACAGACCAATCTTTTTTTTGCCCGTTGCAACGAATATACCAAAGAATGCAACGAATTGACATGGGCTCAGCCCCTGTTGTCACACACCTTTGTGCAACAATTCTTCCCCGGGAACCTGAGACCAAATGAAAACGGTCATTAGACGCCCAATGGCAGCAATCGGCGCTTTCCCCGCGCCGTTTGCTGCGGGGTGTACCTGTCTTTTCTCGTGTAGTCCGGAGTATATCCATACGTCACTATTTTCACTTCAATATTCTCAAAAATGAAAAACGTCATTCCTGGTGGGTCCTGGCGGACATTACGCCGCAGGCATCCATTAGAAATTTGACTCCTTGCCTGGAAATTTCCTGATAGCACAGTCTGAACAAGTATTACCCGTCATTACTTTTATGTGCAGGCTCATTTGTATAATGCAACGAATGGGTCGGCTTTTGTTACCGCAATGCAACGAATATACCGAAGAATGCAACGAATTGACAAGGGCCCCGGGCCCGGCGCCAACCATCTTTGTGTCACGATTATTTGCCCGAACCACCGGAAACCAATCTAGCCCATCATTCCCGGTTGATCAAAGGCTACAAGCACGGCAAGTGCACCATGGCTGGCGACAACGACGACAACAATGCCTGTCACCAGGCCCCGAACGGTCGGACCAACATATAGGACTTGTAATGCATGGAACAAAGAACCGCTGCCTCACTTTAGTGCCACACCAACAACGATGACGGCTACTAAATCCCACTCACCCTGCATTATCGAATCCGGAGATGTCTGGAAAGACTGCTCACCAACCGTTGAGAACGGTAGTGTCAAATTTTGAGTGCTCGTAGTGTTTCAGGTAATTGAAAATCAACTCATTACCTGCCACTTATCCCTCATAACTCATCACTGCCTTGACAACATCGAACGCTAAACGTCCGATCCTGAAAGTGTCGCGGGGTTTAAACCAGCCTCGGCACTGCCCGGGTCGGACGCAAGCGAGCGCCCTCAAACTGTCATTCGTCCATTGGCAATGCCGCAGGCAAGGAATTACAAGTTTTTGGGACGAAATGACAGGGGGAACTTGAAAAGACTGACCCGTATTTTTGCAGTAAGACATTTAAAAATTCAGCATCATGGAAAACAGCCAACCAACTAACAAGATCGACGCCTTCACGCAATTTCTCACCGTTCACAACACCACGATCATTGCTATCATAATGACCATTGCAGGTTTGCTCGGACAGCATGCCCAGGAAGAAAAAGAAGCGGTGTACGACGATGTGGAAGATATCCAGGACCGGATGGAAGGCGGTATCACCGACGAGGAACGCAGCCTGATTGATGCTGAAATGGCCGATCTGGCGGAGGAAACCGGTGAATCGTACGCCTCTGCAGACCAGATCGATTTTGAAAAAGTCAAGGATGAAGTCGATCAAAAGGAAAACATGTCCGGCTACGCCAGCACCGTACTTCAGGTTTCCGTGCTGCTGAGCAGCGTCGGGATGACCAACAAAGCCAAACTTCTGACCTATCTCGCCAGTGGACTCACCCTCATTGGCGTGCTTATTGAAATTTTCATGGCAGTCATGTAACCAGTTTGAATGCTGCTTTGCTGCAAGAACTCCTGATGCTTGCCGGTTTGCCGGATTTTTCAAACCGGATTTTCGATAAATACGGTCGCTGGATTATGGACATGGCATGGATGCGGTCATGCTTTTGCCGGCAATTTCGCCCGGAAGATACGGGCACTACCTGCGGCGGTGACGACGCATCGCCAAGCTGATTCTGTTGTTAAGTCAAGTGAGGCGGTGACTCCCAGTCACCGCCCCACTACTCAAAGTTGAGGTCGTTGAGGAGGGTTTAGACGGGTTTAGAAGATTCTCTGAAGATTTAGATGGCGTTCAGAAAACTGTATCAATTCCCCTTTTTTACCTCCGACCCTCGAGTAGAACACATCACAAAAATCAAAACAATTGTTTTATTTTCAACGAATTAAGCATTCAGCCATGTATCCCCCCTTCATGGGTCGGGGGCGGAAGACAGACACAGATTTTTGACCACTCCCAAGATTTAACCCTATCCATCTCAACCTCCTCAACCCTCCTGAACCCGTAATCAGAACTTGTAAATCCCCGCCACCAGAAAACTCGTGCTCGTACGGGTCGCCAGATCAGAAGAATCCACGTAAATATCGGCGGAGGCCTTCTCGAAGCGTATTTCCGGAATAATGATCAGGTTTTCCACTTTGAAATTGGCCGACAAGGTACTCGCGATGATATGCCCGCCTTCGGGTGCGGCGCTGAATACGTTGAGTTGATCGCCGTCATTGAAGTATTCGGTGCGCAGCGTCAGGCCCAGCCAGGGCAGCGGATCGGCATTGAGATAAACTGCCGCGCCCCACCATTTGCCCATACTTTCAAATTCCGTTTCGGAGGCTTTGAATTTGAAGTCGGCCACCGTGCCGTTCAGCCCGATGCTGAACTTGTTTGTGATCGCTGCCGTCACCACTGCATCGAATTGCATCATTTTGGTGGAGTCGCTGGACTTGCCACCCTGGAAGTTCAGATAAGCCTTCAGTTTGTCGTCTTTTGTGGCCAAACTGTACTGCCCGATGACATACTTTTTCCCGAAAGTGGTCGATTTCAGGTCGGTCGGATTGGCCAGCCCCAGCATGAACCCGCTTTTGCCGAAACTCGCTTCGGCTTTCAGCCCGGTGTGAAAAAACGGCCCGTAAGAAAACATATATGACATGCTGTAATTGCGGTTCAGATAGGCGTCAACCAGTTCGTAACCGACGTGGGTGGCCCAACTGCCTGCGGTGAGTTTTACCTTGTTTTTGATCGTATACGACAGGTTTAATTGCTTGATTACGAACCTGGTATTATCATCGGCATAGGAAAACTCCTCGGCGCGTTTTCCAAATCCCACGTCGGCCACCATACCCACCTTGCCGATACTGTGTTCTGCTTTCAGCGAGATCATACCGAGTTCGAAAGAGTTGTTGGAATGTGTAAAGCTCGTGAAATCATTGGCGTCGGTTTTTCCCAGATCATAACGGTAATACGCATCTGCCGATACGGTGAGAACGGGTTTGGGCGTGATCGCTGTGGTTGGTGTGGAATCGATTGGAGCGGCGGTTTGTTGGGCTGAGGCGGAGAAAAGGCATGAGCAGGCAAGCCCTGTTGCAAAGATTCTTTGTAACATTGCGGTTCATTTTATTTGACGTGAAATGAATTGGTACGGCTAAGGATTTGTATCAGAAATCCTTGTTACAGCCGTACCTTTTTTGTTTTTGGTAATGCGTTGTTTGTGATCGGTTGAGAACATCAGTATCAGCATGGAAATCCTTTGCGCCTGGAAATCAAGGGGTTGCCCGAAAGAAATCCTTTGGTACCTTATCCCAGCCTTTGACGAAGGCTGTATTGAAACGGAAAAACCCAAGGATTTCAAATCCGGCATTGATATCTGCGGCAGTTTATTAAATGGCTGTATCCGATACTTTGTCAAAGCAAAGTTTCCAGAGGAAGAAGCATTCGGCAACGGGTACTCTCGTCAGTGAGCGCCTTCGGCGAGCACTTCAGCCAGTTTGCCGTTTGGCTGCGGTACCAGAAGCGTGCCTTGTACGTAGTTTTCGTTGTGCTGTGAAGCATCGAGACCGATCTCTTCATCTTCCGAACTTACCCGGAGCGGATCTACCACGTTGATCAGTTTGAATATCAGGAAGGATGCCACGAGGCTGTAGCTCACTGCGATGAGCAGACCTTTCACCTGGGTGAAAAAGAAAACCGGGTCACCGTAGAAAAGGCCGTCGGCTCCTGCTCCGTTTACTGCCTTCGTGGCAAAAATACCTGTAAGCAGCATGCCCACCATGCCGCCGATGCCGTGGCAGGGGAACACGTCCAGTGTATCGTCGAGCGACGATTTGGATTTGTAGTAGACGGCTACGTTGGAAATGATGGCGGCTATGACGCCCACGAAAATACTTTGTGGAATTGCGACAAAACCCGCTGCCGGCGTGATGGCTACCAGACCGACTACAGCGCCGATGCAGAAGCCCAGTACCGACGGTTTTTTGCCTTTTAAAACATCAAAAAACATCCATGACAGACCTGCGGAGGCTGCTGCGGTGTTGGTGGTTGCAAATGCCGACACGGCGAGGCTGTTGGCCCCGAGGGCCGAACCCGCGTTAAAACCGAACCAGCCAAACCACAAAAGGCCGGTGCCGATCAGCACGTAGGGAATGTTGGCCGGCGGAATTTCCTCCTGGTTGCGGTGCGCAAGGCGTTGTTTCAATACGATCGCACCCATCAGTGCCGCGCAGCCGGCTGAAATGTGCACCACCGTACCACCGGCAAAATCAAGCACACCCATTTTGAAAAGAATGCCGTCGGGATGCCAGGCCCAGTGTGCCAGCGGCGCATAAACGAACAGGCTGAACAAGGCGGTGAACAGGATGTACGAAGTGAAACGGATGCGTTCGGCCACGGCGCCCACCACCAGACCCGGCGTGATGACTGCAAACATCAGTTGAAAGAAAGAGAACAGTGTGAGTGGTACCGTCGGCGCCAGACTCCAGGGAGCGCCCGAACTCACGCCTTTAAAGAACAGGAACGTCATCGGATTGCCGATAAATCCGCCGATGCTTTCACCGAATGCAAGGCTGAAGCCAACCACGATCCACAGTACACTGACGACCCCGGCCGCCACAACACTTTTGATCATGGTGGAAATTACGTTTTTGCGATGTACCATGCCGCCATAGAAGAATGCCAGTCCCGGCGTCATCAGGAAGACCAACGCGGTAGCCACAATGAGCCAGGCGATATCGGCGGAATTATATTTGCCGTCATCTACAAAGTTTGGCAGGGCGGGTGCGAAAACGGACAGCAGCGCCACGATTGCCAGCAGGGTAAACGGCGCAGCTTGTTTGAAGGTGACTTTTTTCATAATGCTCTGTTTGTGAAAAATTTGTGTTTCTTAAAAAATGCCTGAATACGGGTAAAAAATCACAGGCCGTGAAGAAGCGGCAAAGCCTCTACGGGTAATATTTTGTACTTGATTCCGGTTTGAATGTTTGAAAAAGGACCGCTGATCGCTGTTGTTGAATGAAAAATAAAATACCGCTATGCCCGACGAACGTATTGGCAGAGTGGTGATCGCAAAACACGCTTCCGGAAAGGAAGCCAACAAAATAAAGCGGTAAATAATTTGGTAAGACTAAGGCAAAGTTAATTTATGTTCCGGTATTTTGAAAACATTTGAGATATTTATTTTAATGTTGATCAAAATAAAAGGGATAATTTTTTTTGAGCAAGTAATGCAAAACAAATATCGTTTCAGGCTCTTTTCGCTCAAAATATCATTTCGATTTTCGAATGGCAAAATGATTCATACAAGCACGTCTGCAAAGGCGGCGCTGTCCTTGCTTTCCAGCGAGGAGTACCCCATCAAATACTGATCGGCCTTGCGGGCGCACTCGCGGCCTTCGCTGATTGCCCAGACAACCAATGACTGCCCGCGACGCACATCCCCTGCCGCGAATACTTTGCCGATGCTGGTCTGGTATGAGGTTTCCGGAGCATGCACGTTGCCGCGCTCGTCCAGATCAACGCCCAGTTCCGCAAGCATGCCTTCATGTTGCGGATGCACGAAACCCATAGCCAGCAAGGCCAGTTCACAGGGAATTTCGCGTTCTGTACCGGGTATCTCCCTGAAAGTCGACGGCTGTCCTCCCGTTCCGGCTGTCCATTCCAGATCGACGACTTCCACGGCGCGAAGCCGTCCGTCGGAATCGCCGAGAAATGCCCGGGTCTTGATGGCAAACTGACGTTCACAACCTTCCTCATGCGACGACGATGTTTTCAGCAACATCGGATAGGTCGGCCAGGGCATGTTCGATGTGCGGCTTTTCGGCGGCTCCGGCAGCAGTTCGAACTGCATCACCGATGCCGCGCCCTGCCGGTTGGAGGTGCCCACGCAGTCGCTGCCGGTGTCGCCTCCGCCAATGACGATGACGCGTTTGCCAGAGGCCGTCAACCCCACCCCCGGCCCCTCCCCCGATGGGAGGGGAGACGTCGCGCCAAACGCGTCGGTTAACGTCGCGTCTCCCCTCCCATCGGGGGCGGGGCCGGGGGTGGGGTTGATCCGGGTATTCTGTTCTTTAAAAAAAT
>JAKOXM010000160.1 GCA_029781095.1 Bacteroidota bacterium | reverse complement strand
CACCATGGGTGCGATGTGTTGCCCGAACCAGCCGTTGATGAAGTTCCTGTACACGGGAACGGCGTATTGCGCATAGTCGAGATAATCATTCGGGTTGTGAAGCGCCGTTTGGGTATTCATCCAGCATGCCCATGCAAACAACAAGGCATACAGCAGACGTGCCAGACGCGGGTTGTAGTATGCGGCTACCACCATCAATATTGCTATGACGTTAGAGGCAGTGTAAGCGATCCAAAAAACGTTTTCTGACATGGCAATTAATTTAAGTGACTTGCTGTGATACCGGGAATGGGTTTTTCCGGAAACTTGTCAAATATGAGGCGCACCGCCTCTTCGATGCGGGCATCGGCCTCCGCCGGCGTCAGGTTTTCCATAACCCCGACGGCTGCACCGCGCCACACCTGTTCACCCGTATGCGCATCGATAAAATCGAGTATGAGCGTTCCTTCGCGGTAATCGACCGGTTTGATCCGGTGGCAACGCCCGAACTGGCTGCCGATCTCTTCATCGCACCACCAGTCACGGATGAAAAATACCTCGTTTTTAATCACTACGTGATAATGCAGCATCAGGTCGGGCTTTTCCGTGCAAAGTGTCATGGCGTATCGCCCCATCCGGTCTTCCACCGCGCTGCGTATTTTTTCCTCAGCCCGCTGGCTGAGCCATTCGGGTCCGCTGTTGCCATCTCTGACTTTCATATTGTCCAGCCAGTTAAAAGTATGATACTTGTAAAGATTGACACCGGGCTCTTCCTCCGAATAGACTTTGATAAACGGGGAGCAGGAGACAGTCGTCAGCAACATCAGGATGACGGAATAAAACCAAATAGTCTTTTTCATGCTTGAAAGGTTTAGCACTTCAATGCACAAAAATGACCGCTTTAAATCATCGGGACGATGACAGGAATCAACCCTGAAATTGATCATACCCGCTCTTAAGGGTACTTAACGCTTTTTAACAACGTATTTGTAGCAGGCAACGCAACCCTCTCCCCCTGGTCCCCGTATTTGGCTTGACCAAGTATATTTTTCGCATTCCATCTCTAATTCAAATTCAAGGTATCATGCACAAAAACTGGTTAAAAGTATCTGTGTTACTCTTCGTCGCGACAATCGCCGCCTTTGTCGCCTGCAACAAGGACAATACCTCGTCCCAAACCGCCCAGGATTATCTCGACCAGACTCTGTTTTCCATCCAGGAGCGGGGCGGCATGGGGAAATACGGCTGTTACGAACTGATTTTCCCCGTGACGATCAATTTTCCCGACAGCACTACGCAGGAAGTAAATTCCTATGATGAAATGCTGAATGCCATTCGCACCTGGTTCCAGGCCAATGGAGGCGGCGGAACCGGTGGCGGGCACCACCATCACCATGGCAACCCGTTGGACAGCCTGCCCCACCCCACCCTGGCATTCCCGGTTTCGGTACTGTCGCCCGATGGAGAGATCATTACAGTGAACAACGAATCCGAGTTGCACGACCTGAAAGTGGCGTGCGGCGGCGGCACTTTCGGACACCACGACCACCACGGCCACTGCCAGAATGCTCTGAGTTGTTTCGATATCCAGTTCCCCATTACCATTCAATTCCCGGACAGCACGACGGCTACCGTGGCCGATCAGGCAGCCCTGCACACCTTGCTGCATGACTGGAAACAAAACAACCCCGGCGCCAGTGGGCATCCGGAAATTGTATTCCCCATCGAGGTGGTACTGAAAGTTGACGGAAGCGTGGTCACGGTGAGCAGCAAACAGGAACTGCACGACCTGAAAGAGAGCTGCCACTGAGGGTTACCTTGTGAATTTTAGACGCTAATTTTAATAAAATCATCGGCAAAAGAGCCGAAAAAAGTCACCAAATACCCCGGCACGTTCCGACGTCGCCGGGGTTATTTTTTAGAAGTCGTTCGGGTTATTCAGCCGGAAATAAAAGAAGCGGGTTTTGAACCATGCTAAAAGTCTGTCCAGCCATTCGATTTACCGAATTTCATGGAATTCAGCCGGACTTTCAAGACATTTGCCGTCGTTCGATCCCTCTTTAAATTATTATTCATGACCGACAAACTGGAATCCCTGCAACGCCAACTCGCCGGCGAACTGCACTACGACGAACTGATGCGCCGCATCTACGCGACAGACGCTTCCATCTTCCGGGAGTTGCCGCTCGCCGTAGCATACCCCAAGCACAAAGAGGACATCAAAACCCTGGTAACCTTTGCGCGGGAGCATCAGGTATCACTGATCCCGCGTTCGGCAGGCACTTCCCTGGCCGGGCAGTGCGTTGGTCCCGGCATCGTCGTCGATATTTCCAAATACATGAATAAAATATTGGAAATCAATACGAAAGAAGGTTGGGTTCGACTGCAGCCCGGCGTAATTCGCGACGAACTGAATACCATTCTTCGACCCCTCGGGTTCTTTTTCAGTCCAAATACATCCACGGCCAACCGCTGCATGCTGGGCGGCATGGTGGGTAACAATTCCTGCGGAACCACTTCCATTGTGTACGGCTCCACACGCGACCATGTGCTCGCACTGGACGTCGTGCTGAGCGACGGCTCGGAGACCCGGTTTTCAACCGTGACAAAGGCTGAATTTGAGAAAAAACGCAAAGGGACGGGACTGGAGGCGCGGCTGTACAACCAGGTGTACGAAACCCTTTCGAAGCCCGAAGTGCAGGCGGAAATCAGGGAACAATACCCCAAACCTGCCATCCACCGCCGCAACACCGGCTATGCTATCGATATTTTGCTGGAATCGGAAATATTCACGGAAGGCGCGCCTGCATTTAACTTCTGCAAACTGCTCTCCGGCTCGGAGGGTACCCTCGCCTTTACCACGGAGATCACCTTGCATATCGACCCGCTGCCTGCGCCGCACGACGTGGTAGCCTGTGTGCATTTTGCCGATCTGATGGAATGTATGCGCGCAGTAGTCGCCTCCATGGAACACAATCCGGATGCCTGCGAATTGATGGACAAACTGGTCCTCGACTGCACAAAGGCAAACCGGGAACAGTCGAAAAACCGTTTTTTCATCGAGGGCGACCCGGCTGCGGTGCTCATGATCGAATTCCGGGGCAATACCCGCGAAGAAGCCGAAGCCAGGGCCAACGCCATGATCGCCGACCTGAAACAGCGCAATTTCGGGTATGCCTACCCGATCATTCCGGCGCCGCAATCGAAAAAAGTATGGGAACTCCGAAGCGCAGGTCTTGGTGTCTTGTCCAACATGCCGGGCGAAGCGAAAGGTGTCGCCTGCATAGAGGACACCGCCGTGGAACTGGCCGATTTGCCTGCCTACATCGAAGAGTTTGATAAAATGATGGCAGGTTTCGGTCAAAAATCCGTGTACTATGCGCATGCCGGAGCAGGCGAACTCCACGTGCGCCCCATCCTCAACCTGAAAAAAGAAAGCGACCGGGAGATGCTGCATACGATCGGCGAATCAATGGCCCGGCTGGTAAAAAAATACAAAGGCTCGCTCAGCGGCGAACACGGCGACGGGCGCGTACGCGGCGAGTTCATTCCCCTGATGATCGGCGAAAAAAACTACGCCCTGCTGCGGGAACTCAAACACACCTGGGATCCGAACGGCATATTCAACCCCGGCAAAATCGTGGACGCACCGCCGATGAACACTTCCCTGCGATACGAAGCGGGCCAGCAGAACAAGGAATTCGATACCGTGCTGGAATTCAACGACGGTATCCTGCGCGCCGCTGAAAAATGCAATGGCTCCGGCGACTGCCGCAGGCTCGACTTCGCCGGCGGCACGATGTGCCCGAGTTACCGCGCCACCCGCGACGAAAAAGACAGCACGCGGGCACGCGCCAACGCGCTGCGCGAGTTCCTGACGCACAGCGAAAAAGCCAACCCTTTCGATCAACAGGAGCTATACGAAGTCATGGACCTATGCCTGTCGTGCAAAGGCTGCACCACGGAATGCCCTTCCAACGTGGACGTATCGAGCATGAAAGCCGAGTTTCTGCACCAGTACTACAAGAGCCACGGCGTACCGTTCCGGGCAAAAGTATTCGGCAACATTGCAAAAATCAATCAGTTAGGCTCCGCCTTGCCGGGTCTGACCAATTTTTTCATGCGAAACGGACTTGCCGCCGGCCTGCTAAAAAGCGTGCTGGGCGTGGCGCCCAAGCGCAGTCTGCCGCCCCTGTACGCTACGACCCTCCGCAACTGGTACGACAAAAACCGCAGCAAGCTCGGGCCCGCTGCACCCGAAAAAGGGAAAGTGTACCTGTTCTGCGATGAATTCACCAACTTCAACGACACCGCCATCGGCATCAAGGCCATCCAACTCCTGGGCAGGCTCGGTTACCGCGTGGAAATGCCCGCGCACCCCGAAAGCGGACGGGCGGCACTCTCCAAGGGACTGTTGCTGAAAGCGCGCGAACTCGCAATTCAAAACGTGGCCGTTTTCAAAAATCTTGTATCTGAAAATACGCCCCTGATCGGCATCGAACCTTCCGCTATCCTGGGTTTCCGCGACGAATACCCGCGCCTCGTGCCCGAACAGGACAGGGAAAGCGCCAAAATGCTCGGACAAAGCGCCCTGCTGATCGACGAGTTTCTGGCACGGGAAATTCAGCAGGGCCGCATCAGCGCCGATTCGTTTACCAAAGCCCAAAAGAAAGTGCTCCTGCATGGCCATTGCCACCAGAAATCCCTCGCCGGCGTGGAAGCCTCTGCCTGGATTCTGGGCCTGCCGAAAAATTATGAAGTTGAGGTGATCCCCTCCGGCTGCTGCGGGATGGCAGGCTCCTTCGGCTATGAAAAAGAGCACTACGATGTGAGTATGAAAATCGGCGAACTCGTGTTGTTCCCCGCCGTCCGGAAGGCCGGCGACGAGGTCGTCGTGGCCGCGCCGGGCACCAGTTGCCGCCACCAGATACTGGACGGCACAGGGCGCAAGGCGAAACATCCGGTGGAAGTATTGTGGGAGGCGCTGGAAGAGGCATGAGGGCCTTCCATCCTGTTTTTTAATAAAATCGTGGTATTCGTATCATTAACAGCGATTCCCGGCTCGTAAGATTTTACTCGTTTTTGAGGTGTAGTCTGCGACGCAGGAGCAGGCGACATCTCAAAAACAATTCGAGATGATACCTTTTTGTGCCTCAAAAATGTCACCGCACATAAACCGGGAATCGCCGCATCATTCATGAGCATGTTATTCTGTAAGGCTATCACGAATAGCGGCGGGGTTGTGCACAGGCACCTGTGCGTTACGTAACAAGCACGCTGGTTTGAGACAGGTTATGAGTTGCCGTGCATGGTTTCCAACAATTGCGTCCGGAAACCTGACTTTTCAAGGAAAAGGGTTTCAAAAACGGCGCGTGCATGGGCAACTTTGTAAAAAATCCAAACCATGCGTCAAACATTTATCCCGCTTTTCATTTTCACGGCGATCTGCTCCGTCGGGGCACAAACGACCTGGCATAAATCGGTTTCCGGCGGCGGCTACATTAACTCTTTTTGCCAACTGCTCTACCAGGACGGCCAATACCTGATGAAATCCAGCGACCACTTGTATCGGGTGGACGAATCGGGCTCTGTCACAGGCAATATCGAATACGGCAACTCCGCTAATTATATATCGGCAGTACTGGAACAACATTCCGCAGGTACGGGGCATCCCTATTTTATTCTTGCACAGCGATCGGTTAATGCAAACCAGGGATTCTACCTGCAGGAATTCAGGCCCGGCAAAGGTCTTTTTCACCAACAAAATTTCCAGGACAGCCTCGGGCCGGCCGCCGTGTCACGCCCAAAACTGGTTTCGCTGAGCGACAGCGTTTTTGTCGTTTTCGGGGGCAAATTTTACCGGAAAATACAATTTTCGCAGGATGCAGGATTCAGCGAAATCTGGGCAAAACCACTCCAAAGTCCCGTGGCGGACGCCCTGCTGTACAACAACCAGCTGATCGTATCGGACGACGCCGGCAGCGTATATGCGCTTGATTTTGATGGAAATACGTTGTGGACTAAAAATACCGGCCATGTCTTTCGCACGCTTCGGATAACATCCGACGGCATGATCGGTTGCGTCCGTAGCACCACGGATGCGATGATCGTCAAACTGGATTTCAACGGGAACGAACTATGGTCGCAGACAAGCTCCGATATCGAGTATTTTGAAGCAGCGGGCACTCCAGACGGCGGCCTGGTCGCAACAGGCATTTCGGGGGCATCCAGAATCGCTTTGGTAAAATTCAGCGGCGCCGGCGGGCAAATCTGGAGGCAGGAATACGCTGCCGGGGCCGGCACAGGGGTACAGCTGGCCTCCGACGGCGGTTTTGTCGTTTTGGGGCGCAAAAACACAACTCTGTACTTCATCAAGACCGATGCTAACGGCGACGCCCCGCCGGTTGAAGAGGCCTTTATTCAAAACAGGCGAATAAAAACGCCGGGCATCCAGGCTACTTTTTTGCCCTCACCTTCCCTGTTTTTCGACGGCAACGGCGCCACATTGATATCACCGCCCGACAGTGCCGCGACCATTCTCTCTTTTGCGCCGTGGATAGCTGGCCTCGATAATGACAACGCCCTGCACATCGCCGCCGCCGATTATGCAACGTACATCGCTTCAGATTACCGGCCCGGACTGTTTAACAGCCCGTACGATGATTTCAACCGGGTCTGGCTGGCGAAACGCGACGACATCGACCGGCTCCGGCTCGATTTCGGGACAGACCAGACGCTCGACCAGCCCGTGCCTTTCGATTTGCTGACATGGCCGGCAAAAGGCAACCCGAATTTTCGCTACAACCTCGACTTTTCACCTGTTGAAACCGATCCAGACCTGTTTCCCGCGCCTTTTGTGGATGTCAACGGCGACGGCATTTATAACGTTTATGACGGCGATTACCCGCGTATCCGGGGCGACCAAATGGCGTGGTGGGTTTTGACCGACAGCACGGCGCATCTGCATACTGCGGGGAATATCGCCGGCGTCGACCTCGGCATTTCTGCCTATGTATTCGATTGCATGCAAAATGAAACGATTGAAAAATCGCTTCTGGTTGATGTACAGGTCATTAACAGGGGGCAAACAGATTATCACAATACCTTCATGGGCTTTTTCACGGACGCCGATCTGGGGTGTTATTACGATGATTACATGGGTTCCCTGCCCGGCAGCAACACCTTTTATGCCTATAACTTTAATGGCATCGACTACGACTGTCCGCTCGGAGTCAAAGGTTTCGGCGATCATATTCCCGTGCAGACCATAACCTATCTGAACCAAAGCCTTGACCGTTTTATTTATTTCAACAACCCAGGCGTCGGCGTTCCGTTGCCAGGGAGTACTGACCCCGATCTTCCGAACGAATTCTACAATTTATTACAGGGAATATGGAGAGACGGTACTCCGCTCACTACAGGCGGATCGGGGTACAATCCCGGAAGTACAGATTATACAGACTACGCCTTTCCCGGCAACCCCGCCGATCCCCAGGGGTGGAGCATGTGCACGGCTTTCCTGCCCTATGACGACCGGCGAATGCTGGGCTCCCACGGGCCTTTCAACTTTGCTGCCGGCGATACTTTCCGGATAACCACGGCCTTCACGATGCATTTCAACGTACCACCCACTTGCCCAAACATCGCGGGTTTGGTCAAACCCCGCGTCGAGCAACTGCAACAATGGCATGACGACGGTTCACTGGCTGCCACTGTTGATCTCGGACAGGTTGTTATTTTGCCGCCGGGAGGCGTCGTAACGCTGAATGCCGGCATTCCCGGCGGGCTTTCCTACCTCTGGTCGACCGGCGCAACCACCGCTTTCATCGACGTCGCCATGCCCGGCGATTATTCTGTCCTCGTCACGCTGGCTTCCGGTTGCCAGAAGATGGAAAACGTCCTGGTGCAACTCGGTACCGGAACCAGCCAGCCGGCAGAAACCCTCACATGGAGCGTGCGCCCCAACCCTGCAAGCGACGCCGTAATGATCGAGTGCCCCGACTGCAACGATGAAAACCTCAAGGTGGTAATTCGCAATGCACAAGGCGCCCTGATCATGACCGCCACGGGCCAAAACGGCCGGGTTAGTCTTGAAATGCGCAACCGGCCGCCGGGATTTTATTGGGTTGAGTTGTGGCAGGACGGGCGTTTTTCAGGTACCCGAAAACTGGTTTTGAATAATAACTAAGAGCGTGTTCGGGAGTTTATTCTGAGCCGAAAGGGAGCAAATTTTATTTTAGTCAAGGCAAATTTTGCAGCCATATACGGGCAATCCGGCGAAAAACTTAACGCCGAATAAAATAAAATTTGTCGTTTGAAGGCCGGAAATAAATTCCCGAACACCCTCTAAATCTCGCGAAAGTGCTTTTTCAGGGTTGGTAAATCCCGTATCATTGCCACGGATCAGACGCGATCATCACCCGGCCGGTATATACCATCCGGACAAGCACAGCCCGGTCCGAATCCGCGATGCGAAATTGTTACTTCATACCCTGCCTCCTGCTGACTGCGATCAACGGCTTGTCCCAAAATGCCGACACGCTCTTGCTCGACACCCTGCGCACCGCCGTGGTCACTACGACCCGGATGCCCGTGCAGGCGAGCGAGAGCGTGCTCGCCGTCAGTTCGCTGAATTCGGAGCGTCTACGCACTGCACAGGCTCAACTGAGCCTTGCCGAGACCCTTGGCGCCGTCCCCGGTGTATTCACCATGGGCGACGCCAATTTCTCGCAGGATTTGCGTATTGCGATACGCGGATTCGGCGCGCGGGCAGGGTTTGGCATCCGGGGAATCAAATTGCTGCTCGACGGCATACCGGAATCGGCGCCCGACGGACAGGCGCAGGTGGACAACCTCGATCTGGCAGTGGTCAGCCGGCTCGAAGTGCTGCGCGGCGCATCCGGCGGACTGTGGGGCAACGCTTCCGGCGGAGTCATCAGCCTGAGTACGGACCCGGTACCCGCCGAAAGCGGTGAGGGTTTTGCCGGGGCCCGGGTCTCGGCCGGTTCATTCGGTTTTCGCCAACTGCACGCCAAAGGAGGCGCCCGCCGGGGCAAAACGGGTGTGATCGCGGCGGTCACGAGTCAGCAACTGGACGGCTACCGCGAACATTCCGCCATGCGAAGCACCCTTGCACATCTTAAATTATCCTGGTCGCCCGATACCACTTCCACCCTGTCGATGTTGCTCAATTTCACCGACAGCCCGCGTGCCGACGACCCTGGCGCGCTCACGGCCGAACAGGTGGCTGCCGACCGCGAGAGCGCCAATGCAGCCAACGCCAAGTTCAACGCCGGGGAATCGCTGCGACAGGGCCGGGCAGCACTGATTTATGAAAAAAAATGGAGTAAGAGGCGATCATTTCGTCTGCAAGGCTATGCCGCAGGGCGCGATTTTGAGAACCGTTTGCCGTTCCAAAACGGCGGACAGGTAGCGTTTCAGCGTTTCTTTGCCGGCGGCGGCGGTCAGTACCAATGGTCAGCCCGGTCGGCGCCGGTCAATCTGACTGCCGGCTTCGACGTGGATCGCCAGGCCGATCAAAGACAGCGTTTCCAAAACCTTGACGGCAAACGCGGAGATCAGAATCTGGACCAGACCGAAGTTTTTACAGGAGCCGGAGCCTATGCCCTCGCGCGATGGAAACCCGCTGACCGGCTTGCTTTCTCGGGCGGCTTGCGTTACGACGCCGTTTCGCTGCGCGTCGACGATCATTTCGGCGCAGATGGCGACCAGTCGGGCGAAAAGCAATATTACCGGGCCAGCCCATGGGGTGGATTGATGTTTCACCTGAACCCGCGATTCAGCCTGTTTGCCAACGTCACCACCAACTTCGAGACACCCACGCTAACCGAATTGTCCAACAACCCTGCCGGCACGGGCGGTTTTTCTGAAGAACTGAAACCACAGCGCACCCTGTCGTTCGAAACCGGCTTGCGCGGCATGGCGCGCAATAAACGTCTGAGCTGGGAACTGGTATTTTTTCACGCCCGCACGCGCAACGAACTGACGCCTTACGAGATAACCGGCCAGCCGGGACGCACGTACTACCGCAATGCCGGTCAGGTATTGCGACAGGGCATTGAAGGCTCCTTTAACTGGTTTCCGATAAAAGGCCTTGCGCTTTTGATGACCTATGCCTGGTCTGATTTTCAGTTTGAGACTTATACCACCCCTGCCGGTGATTTTGCAGGCAATCGCCTTCCCGTGCTGCCGCAGCAACTTGGCAATGCAGAGTTGCGCTGGAACCACGGCAGCGGCATTTTCGTATTCGCCACGGCACGACTGACAGGCGATTATTATGCAGACGACGCCAATACGGTTCGGATCGATCAAACCGTGCTGTTAAAAGCCCGCGCAGGATGGCGGCATTCGTTCGGTTCGCTGGCGCTCGAATTATTTACCGGCATCGACAACGCTGCCGGTACGGATTATTACAACAACGTGCGTCCGAATGCCGCTGCCGGGCGGTATTTCGAGCCGGGTGCAGGCCGGTCCTGGCTGGGCGGCGTATCGCTGCGGCAAAACTGGTGGTAAGGCAGTCGTACGGTTTTGAAGCACAGGAGTACATAGTGCCAAAAACCGTTACTTTCAATTTAATGCACTTTTAATGCCGATTTAATGCCGTTCCCTGGCGAAGTCCCCCAACTTTGCGCCGTCCTCCCCTTTCATGTAAAACAGCCGATCATTTGTTTTTCCGATTCCTGGCAACGCATATCGCTTTGCCCGAAACACTGATTTATTCACTTAATCTCTTTGCTATTTTACTATGAGAAACATTAAAAATTGGAAAACCTACGGCATCGTTGCGACCGTTTTGTTGCTGATATGTGCCGGTATCAGCTTTGGTTTTTGGCGTATTTCGCAAAACAAGGGCTCTGAAATTGACCGGATTTCTGTCGAAATGCAGGCCCTTGAAACCGAAAAGATGTCGATTGAAAGACAGCTGGACAGCCTGACTGTTTCGTACAACAACCTTCGCACAGAAAACGAAGACCTGAAAGGGCGCGAATCGAGCAGCGCAGCGCTCATCGCCGAGAAAGACGCAGTCATTAAAAAAATCAAATCCCAGGGTCGCCGCGAACTTGCCGCGCTTCGCAACCAGGTAGCCGATCTCAGGAAGATCAAAATTGAATACGAAACCGTCATCAGTACGCTTCAAAGCGAAAACAGCCAGTTGCGCGAGGAGAACAACCGCCTGGCCGGCGAAAACAATCAGTTGCGCGGCGAAAATTCAAACCTGAACGGCAAAGTTGAAGATCTTGCCAAACAGCTCGAAGAGCAGATAAGGAAAACGCAAAGCGCTTCCTTCAAGGCAACTTCTTTCCGCGTGGAAGTGGAGCGCCGAAACGACAAACTGACCGCACGGGCCCGAAAAGCCCGTACCATCCAAATCAGTTTCGATCTGGCAGGCGTACCGGAAGCCTACCGCGGTACTCAAAAACTGTACCTGGCTATTACCGACGACAAAGGCCATCCCATTGCTTCCAGCAACCCGATCAAAACCACCATACAGGCTCCAACCGGGCCGGTAGCAATTATTGCGCAGCAATTGAAGCAGGTATCACTGAACGACACACAGCGCCTGTCGTTCACGTATAAACCGGATGAAAGGCTGAAATCGGGTAGCTACGTCGTGGCCATCTATTGCGAAAGCGGTTTGCTGGGCGCAGCGAGCCTTCGTTTGTCATAAGCGGAAAAACCATAAACCGGAGAGGGTTGAGTTGAGATGGTTGAGACGGTTGAGACGGGTTTAAAAATTTGATTATCAATACTATATTTTTTTTAATCCCGTCTCAACCATCTCAACTTTATAAACCTGTCTCAACCTTCTCAACCATCCTCAATCCTTCTCAACCATCCTCAACCAACTTCCGGGACAGCCGCTTATCTTTGGCAGGCATTTTTTACAAACTGATTGAGGCCGTTGCGCGATTTGATGACGTAATTTCATGGAAAAATGAGTAAAATCAACGTATTGCTTATCGAGGATGAGCCGAAAGTAGCCGCTTCCGTCAAGACCTGGCTGGAAGAAAACGACTTTATCGTCGCACTTGCCCCCGACGGTGCGGTAGGTCGGCACCTGGCCTTGAGCAACCGTTATGATATCGTACTTCTCGACCTGAATCTGCCATACGTGAGCGGCTATGAAGTTTGCCAGTCTATCCGTGCCGCCCAACCGCACCTGCCTATTATACTCGTAACGGCGCTGGGCAGCGTGGAACAAAAACTGACGGGTTTTGATGCAGGAGCCGACGACTACATTGTCAAGCCGTTCGATTTCAGGGAGTTGCTCGCCCGCATGCGCATCCTTTTGAAGCGAAGCCAAAACACCGCATCGGAAGAAGAACCCGGCGAGGTACTGCGCGTTGCCGATCTCGAACTGAATACCGGGTATAAAACGGTGAAGCGCAAGGGAATACCGATTGACCTGACAGCCAGGGAATTTGCCTTGCTCGAATACCTCGTGCGACGCAACGGCCGGGTGGCCTCCCGCCACGAGATCGTCGAATACGTGTGGGACGTCAATTTCGATACCGGCACCAATGTCGTAGAGGTCTACATAAATTTCCTGAGAAAGAAAATTGACCGGAATTTTGAACCGAAACTTATACACACGAAACTGGGCATGGGTTATTTCCTTAAAGCGCAGTAAACCAGTATCGGTACAAACCGGCTCGCCCGCTCATGAACATACGCACCAAACTAACCCTTCGTTTTACGGCCATCGTCGCCACGATGCTCTTCTTCTTTTGTCTTGCCATCTATTTTTTGTCGGAAGACTACCGGAGGGAAGAGTTCTATTCGCGACTGGAAAGTCGCGGCATTACGACGGCCCGGCTTCTGGTAACGGTGAAAGAGGTGGACAACGATCTCCTGCGTATCATTGACAGAAACTCGATAAATGCGCTTTTTCAGGAAAAAGTGCTGGTTTTCAATCAGAATAACAAATTGGTTTACAGCAGCCTGGATGACCTGAATGTGCCATATTCCCTTGATTTACTGAAAGAAATCCGGCGGAAGCGGAAAGTCGAATATGTTGAAAACGATTCCGAAAACATAGGCATGGTATATGCTTCGGACGAGGGTGAATACGTGGTTATTTCGTCGGCATTTGATCGCTATGGTCGCGCCAAACTCCAAAACTTGCGCAATGTGCTGCTGACCGGTTTCTTTGTCAGCATGCTTGTCATCTTTTTAACGGGGGCCATCTTCGCCGGGCAGGTGCTTCAGCCCTTGGTCCGTATGAATGCAGAAGTATCGAGCATCAGCGCAGGCAATTTGGGTCAGCGCATCGACGAAGGCAACAAACGCGACGAGATCGCAAAACTGGCCATGAATTTCAACGATATGTTGCACCGCCTCGAGTCGGCCTTCGAGATTCAGCAGCAATTTGTCAGCAATGCCTCACACGAGTTACGCACTCCCCTGGCAGCCATCACCAGTCAGTTGCAACTTATTCTCGATAAAAAACGCAGCCCCGAAGAATACCGGAATGTATTGCAATCGCTTCACGACGACACCCGGACCCTTGTGGACCTGACCAACGGCCTGCTCACGCTGGCGCAATCCGGCATTGAAAAACAGCGGCTCCAATTCCAATCGATACGCGTCGACGAAACGCTTTTTGCAGCCCAGAATGAACTTGGCAATGCCCATCCGAAATACCGCTTTCTGATAGAATACGAGAAATTACCCGACGATGAATCACTGCTCATGATCGCAGGTAACGAGCAACTCCTGAAAACGGCCTTCCTCAACCTGATGGACAATGCCTGCAAGTTTTCTTCCGATCATACCGTGCGTATTCGTTTTTCAGTCCAAAACAAAAGGATCGATATCTCTTTTATCGACAATGGCGTGGGTATAGAGCCGGAAGAGCAGGAATTGATTTTTAATCCCTTCTACCGGGGCAGCAATGTTCAAACTTCCGTAAAAGGATACGGCATCGGGCTTTCCCTGTGCCGGCGGATCGTTCTGCTGCACAAGGGCAGCATCGCCGTGCAGTCGGCTCCCGGCCAGGGCAGTCACTTTGAGGTAAGCCTGCCTGTACCTGGCGCCTAGCCGCATTTTAATTTTCTTTTAATGCTGCTTTAATGCCCCTTGGCGCTACCGGCCGCAACTTTGCCAATGCTTTTCCGGAAAAACCGGCACTTACCAGAAATTATTCACGGGCAAATTGACCGGGCCGTGGCGGGCATTCTACTACCGCCACGGCAATACCGGTCATGAAACCGGCAAAGCCGAATTAATGAGGACATAAGCGGAAAGTTTTTCTCTAGTAGTATTGAGGGCGCCTTCGAAGGAAGGCGCCTTGTTTATTCCGCTGCATTTTAATGGTATTTTCATACCCTTTTAATGCGAATTTTAGATTCGGGCGATTTTCGGCACGAGTTTTAAGGTATAGATGGTGTTAATCCACTCAATTCACTAATCATCCCGCGAACGCGATGCGATTTACTCTTCTTCTCAGCTTCCTGACTTTGTCATGGATGCAGGGATTGGCGACGGCCATCCCTCCCCCTGCTCTAACCCTCCAAATCGATTCCCTGCACCAGATCAACTGCCTGCGCCCAACCGCCTACCTTTCCGTAATAGCGACTGGCGGCACAGCCCCGTATACCTATTTATGGAGCGACGGGCACCAGGGCACCGTAGCCGATGACCTCACGGCAGGCGCTTACAAAATTACTGTGACCGATTTCGATGGTATGTCGACAGACCTTGAAGTCGTCATAACGGAGGACCTGGTACCGCCTGTTTCAAATGCGGGCGCCGATGCTTCCCTGCTTTGCAACAATACCCTCGATACGCTTACCGGCTCCGGTTCTGCGGGCCCGAATTTCGCTTATCACTGGACTCCCTCCAACGGAGGAGTTGTTCAATCCGGTGGCAATACCCTGACCCCCGTTATCCACCATGCAGGTACTTATACGCTCCTGGTGACCAACACACAAAATGGCTGCACAGCTTCGGATGCGGCAATCGTCACAGGTACCTACCAGGCGCCCGTGGCATCTGCTTCGAGCGGCATCATCACCTGCCTGCAAGCCTCCGTAACCTTATCCGCCACCTACAACCCGCTGAATACCGTGTTTGCATGGAGCGGTCCCGGAGGTTATCAATCGACCCTGCTGAACCCGGTTGTTTCCCTTCCGGGCGCCTATTATTTTACTGCTACCGACACCTTGACAACCTGTGCAACAGCAGTATTGGCGCCGGTAGCCATCGATACGGTCAAACCGCAGGCCGCAGCAAGCGCCGGCGGAATTATTACCTGTGCGCAAACCATCGTTTCGCTTACCGGCACCGGCACGCCGGCCACAGTCACTTTCGCCTGGTCGGGACCGAACGGATACACTTCTGCCTTGCAGAATCCACAGGTAAGCGCCCCCGGCCCCTACACGCTTAAAGTGACCAACCCGCAAAACGGCTGCTCACGGTCGGCTGTCGTTACCGTCGGGTCAAATACGACTCCGCCTACAGCCTCTGCGACTGCCTCCGGCTCCCTGAACTGTTCGACGCCGTCAATTTCGATCTCGGGGAGTACCAATACACCCGGTGCAACTTTCTCATGGACCGGCCCAGGCGGTTTTACAGCCATCACGCAAAACATCATAGTCACAACAGCCGGCACGTATGTACTGACGGTCAAAAACCCGGTAAACGGGTGTATGGCGAGTGCTTCGGCTATCGTAACATCAAACACAACCCCGCCCGGCGCAACCGCTACCGGTGGAGTGAAGACCTGCGCAAACCCCAATATTACCTTGCATGCAAACTCCAATACGAACGGTGTGACTTATTCCTGGGCAGGCCCCGGCAATTTCACGTCCATGCTGTCCAGCCCGGTGGTGAGTCTGTCCGGTACGTATTTTGTCACGATTACCAATCCGGCCAATGGCTGTACCAGTTCCGCGCTGACCAGCGTTACCCAAAACACAACCCCGCCGCAAGTCACGACCAGCAGCGCCACGATCACCTGCTCCAACCCTACCCCGTCCGTAACGGCTACCTCGACGGCCAACGGTTCTTCCTTTGCCTGGTCAGGCCCCAACGGATTTACTGCCAGCGTCTGGAACCCGGCCGTACCCATCGGAGGGCCTTATAATGTAACCGTCACCAACCCCGCAAACGGCTGCACGAGCACATCCACTGCATTCGCATACGAAAACAATGTTCCGCCTTATGTATTTGCAGGTGTCGACCGATCGCTAAACTGCAACTTCTCTTTCATAATCATGAATCCGACGGGTACCACCACGGGCAGCAATTTTACATACCAATGGACAACTTTTGACGGAAATATCGTCAGCGGCGCCAATGGTCTGTATGCGCGTGTAGATGCTCCGGGCACATATACCCTGACTGTAAAAAACGGTCAAAACGGATGCATGACGATGGATAGCATGATGGTAACGCAATCGGCGCCCGTTTCCGCCACCATCACCCAGACTACTTCGGTGTCGTGTTTCGGCGGCGCCAACGGCACAGCCAAAGTCTCGGGCGGCGGCGGCAGCGGTTCCTATACCTATTTATGGTCAAACGGCAGCCAGGCGGCCACGAACAACAACCTCGCAGCAGGGACGTACACGGTAACCGTAACAGATACGGAGATTTGCTCGGCTACGGCTACAGCGGTTGTTACGCAACCTACCCAGTTACAAAGCGGCATCATGTCAACACCCCAGACGATCGTGGGCGTCAATAACGGAACGGCATCCGTCTCGCCTTCGGGCGGCACTACACCGTATACCGTAAAATGGAGCAATGCCAAAACCACACAAACGATCACCAACCTTGCGCCGGGGCCATATTCCGTCACAGTCACTGATTTTAAAGGATGTACGATCGTCAAAACCACCACGGTAAATGCGATCGACTGCAGCCTTACCGGCGCCATCGCCAATACAAATATTACCTGTTCGGGAGCGAATAACGGCACGATGACTGCCAACATAAACGGCGCGAACGGCCAGCTGACATACCTATGGTCCAACGGCGCCGCTACGAAAACCTTAACGGGTCTCTCCCCCGGAAACTACGCTGTTACGGCCACAGATGCCGGCGGTTGTTCCCTGGTATTGAGTGCCGCGATTAGCACTCCCCAGCCCCTCACAGCCAATATTGTTGCACAAAACAATGTGCTTTGTGTGGGTAACCTGACCGGGTCCGCAACGCTCGGTGCTGCGGGAGGAACTGCACCCTACCAATATTCCTGGTCGAACGGCAATCAGACGGCCATGGCATCGGGGCTTGGAGCCGGTACCTATATTTGTTCTGTTTCGGATGCCAACGGTTGTTC
>JAKOXM010000152.1 GCA_029781095.1 Bacteroidota bacterium | reverse complement strand
CCGGTACCCGTCCGGCAGCAACGCCATAGCGTACCCCGCAGACTTTACCATTGAAAGCATCCTGAACGCCGCATTCTATCCCACGGAATGCGGCGTTTTTTTATTGTTGCGGTCATACAAGCCGAAGCAGTGACGATTCCTGCTGGCAACCCTGCTCCAGGTTATTGATAACCAACCACATATCACTCATCTCCCATCACTTATAACTCATCGCTCATCACTACCCGTTCGCATCTACTTCTTGATCACGGTGGTTCGCCGGTCATACACGAGGCAGGTGAAAATGCCGAGCGGGTTAGCCGTACCTATCACATTGCTTTTAATGGGCGATGGCTGCGCGAAGGGGTTAATGTTGCCAATAACAGCCAGTTGCACGCTTTCGTAATAATCGTAATAATCTTTGGTGATATGGCAAACCGTGTTGTAGATCGTGTCACCTATATTCAGTTCGTAGCCCGTTCCAAAGGCCAGTTTGGTGCTCGTGAGGATACGGTCGTCGGCAAGGAAATCCTGCTCGGGGATACTGTCGAGCGAATTATAATTGAGCAGGCGCCGGTAATAATCCTTTGTCGCGGGGTCATCCGTTACGTACGTGAGGGCGCGCGCAAGGGTGTCCTTATTGGTATCCGGGCTAAATTGAACCACGATGCTGTCGATCGGCACCAGTGGCAGCATGATGGTGTGGCCTGTAATGTTGCCCTTGTTGTCCGGCAGCGTAATGTTCAATTCGTAATCAATACCGGGTGTGGCGGGCACAATGTTCAGACCGGTATAATTGAACAATTTGAGCGGGTGCGGGTCAATGGAAAAAGTATTGTACAGGGTATCCGTCTGGCCGTTGTACCGGATGGTTACGAGCGCATCCTGAAGCAGCGTTTTCTGAAAAAAGGAAGAATCCAGCGCGAACGGATCAAAAAAACCGTAACTCTGAGTGAGCAACAGGCGAAACGGTTTGCCCGGCTCCAGGTAACACTCCACGACCGGCTGGCGGTCGTATTCAGGCAGGATGATATCCACTTCCTTCGACAGGTTGCAGGCCGCAAAAGCCAGTATGGCAAAAGGAGCGACGTATTGTAAGATACTGTTTTTCATTGTGTTGTATTGCTACTTTTTAGCGGGAGATAAAACAGACTGATAGGGTCGGGTTTGTTTTTTCTAGAACTTGAAATTCCATGTCAGACTCGGCAGGATCGGGAAAAGCGAAACCTGTTTGGCAAATATCCTCGTCGGCGCATCGCCTACCGGTGTTTTCACTGTCTCGGCGTCGAGATAAATGAAGTACGGATTGCGGCGATCGGTGGCATTATAGACACTGAGTGTCAGATCGTTATCCGTGTGGCGGCCTTTCCACCGCATGACGATGCCAAGGTCGGCGCGCATGTAAGCCGGGTACCGGTAGGTATTGCGATCGCCGTATATCGGAACCAGTGCCTGCGTTTGGCCGCCGGGAATATCCTGGAATGAAAATCTTCCGGACGGCAACCATGATACGTATCCGGATGTGTACACCCAGGTGGCCGTAATCTGCCAGCGTTTACTGAGATTCCAGAGCGCGACGATGCTCAGGTTGTGGCGCGTATCGAACCGGGGAGGAAATTCCTTGCCACCGTTGATGTCCGGAAAGCCGTCGCGCTTCGTCCAGGCGAGTGTGTAGCCGATCCAGCCGGTGACTTTACCTTCTTTTTTCTCGATTTCCAGTTCAAGCGGGCTGAAAGCATGCCCTTTCCCGATCGTCAGCTGCCCTTCCAGATCATTGTTGCCGAACAATTCGGCGCCGTCCTTGAAATCCAGCTGGTTGCGAAGCCATTTGTACCAGGCTTCCCATGTAATCAGCACGTTATCCCCTGCAAGGTATGAGGTACCGACCGCCACCTGGTCGCTGATTTCCGGCTTGATGCCTTTTGTACTTGGATACCAGATATCGGTCGGGAGCGAAAGGCCGCTGCTGGCAAGCAGGTGCACATACTGGTTCATACGGCTGTAGGAACCTTTTACCGACCATTTGTTGGTAATGGCATAGTTGATGGCGGCGCGCGGTTCGATGTTCATATTAAAGGCCGGCTTGTTTTGCCAGGCCGACAACCGGGCGCCGTAACTGATCTTGAGTCGATCCGTAATGGCCCATTCGTCGTTGCCGTACAGGCCATATTCCATGCCATCGAAGGTCTGGCCGGATTCAAATTTTACTTCTCCGTCGTCGCTGCCCGCTTTCAGGCGCCCCACAATAAAATCATGATACGTTGCATTCGCTCCAAACCGCACGGTGTGGCGATTGTTGGGCTGGTAGTAAAAATCGACTTTCGTATTGGCATCCTTTACGTTGGAGCCAAGATTGAAAAAGAATCCCGTGAGGATATTGCGGATACGATAGCGATAGTCGGAGTAGGTAAAAGTAGTGTTTGAAAAGAGTTTCGGGCCGAAAACGTGGTTCCACCTTGCCGTTCCGGTCGTGTTCCCCCAGTCGAACAGAAAATTAAAACTCGCATCTTTAAAGGTGAACACATCGCGGCCAAAATAGCCGCTCAGGTAAAGGCGATCCTTTTCGGAAAGGGTAAAATTGACTTTTGTATTCAGGTCGTAGAAATAATAGTCCGGAATAGGGTTGTAGTCTTTTTTCCCCTCGTTGGCCTTGTTGATACTGCGCGTGATAATATCGGCGTAGGTGCGCCTGCCGCTCACAATAAAGGAGGATTTATCTTTCTGAATCGGCCCTTCCAGCGTCAGCCTGCTTGCGATAAGCCCCAGTCCGCCCTCGCCGCTGAATTTCTGGTTGTTGCCTTCCTTCATCCGTACGTCGATCACGGAAGACAGCCGCCCGCCGTATTGCGCAGGGAAACCGCCCTTGTACACCTTGACGTCCTTCACCGCATCCGAATTGAAGGTGCTGAAAAATCCGAACAGGTGGTTGGCATTGTACACCACCGCTTCGTCCAGTACGATGAGGTTTTGGTCGGCCCCGCCGCCGCGCACGAAAATACCCGTGGTGCCTTCCGAGCCTGCGGTGATGCCGGGTTTGAGTTGCAATATTTTGATGATGTCTACCTCACCGAGCAAGGCCGGCAGCAGTTTCGCCTCCCTCGTGCTAATGGTCATGACCGACATCTCGGTGCTTTTGACCTTTTCTTCCAGCGAATTGGCTTTGATCACAACCTCCTGAATGACATTATCTTCGGAGCGAAGCGATACGTTCAGTTTTATGGCGCCTGTCGGTTTTATCTTCCGCAATGTCGTTTGATAGCCGATATAACTGAACCGGAGGGTAACGGAGTCCTTGCCCTCGGGGAGTGTAAAGGAAAAAAAGCCGTACTCGTTACTTACGTTGCCTTTGCCGAGGCCAAGTGCTTCAACCGTAGCGCCGATCAGGGTTTCGCCATTTTGCGCGTCACGAAGCGTACCGCTTACGGTGGCGGTGTTTTGGGCGGAAAGTAATATCGAGTAAATAGAAAGAATAAAAGTAATGTATTGCTTCTTCATCGAGTTTATTTGTTCGAATGCTGGATTGTAAAGAGACACACAGGCTTTTTTTACCCTGAAACGAGGTTTGAAAAATTTTGTTCCGCGAAAGTCCGGTTGTTGCAGCTGCAATGAAACAAGATTCGACAAACGGGTTGCTTCCTTCGATGCCGGGAGGCAAAAATTAACATTGCAGGGACCATGATTGTTTACTTTTATTTGGGAAACATGAGAACGCAACGACAGAAACCAAATTTTCGGGAAGCCGGCGCTTTTCAACAAGCGGTCGAAAAATATCAATGAACAAAAAAAGGCTGCATCCTTTGTACCGGCAGACAAGCAGTCGTTACAAAAGAGACAGCCTCGATAGCGAGTAAAATGCGCCTGTTTTATGGCTTGTGCAGAACGATCACTTTTTTGACTGCAACAGGCAATCCCGGTGATTCGAGCGCCAGAAAATAAATGCCTGCCGGCCAGGCGGATACATCCAGCGGGATCGAAGGAGCAGCAGTTTTGTCAAGTTTTAATTCCTTGTATATTCGTCCGGAGGTATAATACGCCTTTAAAGTACCCGCAAGGGCAGGCCATTTTTCCAGATCGATATAAAGCACGGATTCTGCGGGATTTGGGGAAAGATCCCACGAGGCCGAAACGTCGTCTTGCGGTTGAGGCTGCGTCGAGACCGGCAGATTCAGGGTGTGATGATATTCGTTGGTCTGTATCGGCGCGTTAAAATCGAAGTAACTGGAAGCCTTGTTCAGGATGACCGATCCGGGAGGCGCCGAACCCTGGGGGTAAACGAAATATTTCACAAAGCCATGGGAGGCCGCTTCATTGGCATTGCTGTCTGGCAAAAGAATATCCCGGAATATAAATTTCAGCACGCGCTCGCCCACGCGCTCCATTTCATAAGGGTGGCTCGATACGACCGGCTGCACGGAATAGGGGTCGAGCAGTGTCGAAAGGGTATCATAGATAATGACGTTTTCGGCAACATCGGTACCAGTGTTCTGAAAATCAATTACATAGCCGATTTTTGTACCTGGTGCAATGAAGTGCCCGGCCCCGTCGCCGGGCGGGTATGCAGACTTTTCATTCGGGTCGAATGAAGCGGTTACCACCCTGCACCAGGTATCCGTGAAGAAGCTGGTATCCTGCGAACCGGGATTGCAAATTGTATCCGGAAAAATATGAGCGGTACCGCACAATGTTGTACCGACCGTCACATTGCAGGCCGCCTTCATTTTAACCCAAAAAGTACCTGTTTCGAGTGGCCCCACGTCTCCCAGATCAAACACATATCCGGTTGCGCCCTGTTGTCCGGTCAATGGCACCGAAGATTCTTCGTATGACATAAAAGGGCTGACGTCGAGTAAAACCGAGGCGTTCTGCGCGTTTGTCGTACCGGTGTTGACGTACCTGATGAAATAGGTCGTATTGAAACAGGGGCGAATGCGGTCGCTGCTGATACTTATCTCCATGCGCGGACAGGCAATCTCGGGACGCAGCAACAGGTCAACAGTCAAAGAGTCCGGTGTGCCGACCTGGGCAACGATACTATCGGTGCAGGATGCCCAGTAATCACTCGGCAGGTAAGGCTTCACGACATAGGTGCCCGTATCTGCGAGCGCATAGTAATTACCGTTCGAGTCGGTGCGCAGCACTTCCGCAAAATTTTTCCGGACAGATACCTGTACGCCCCGCATGATCGGCTCGCCGCTTTGCAACACACAATCGCCGCTGGTGTCGGCAGACACCTTTCCCTTGATCGTATGGCTGTAAAAAAGACCGCTGGAATCGGTTTTTATCAATACCCTGCCCACGCCGACGGCAATACCGCCAAACATTTGTCCCATCAGCAAATAACCGCCGTCGGCCGTAGGAGCGCCATCGAACAGGATGGACTGGCTTGATTTGAAGAATGTTCGCGACCACAAGGTATTTCCCTGCAAATCCAGTTTGACGGCACTGAAATAATCCTGCATTCCCCATCCGGCGGCAAGTAACTGACCGTCCGGAGAAAGAAAAACACGTTTTCCCTGAAACTGATCGGGCAGCGCTTTCACCCATTCCTGGGTAAAATCGGCCGAGGCTTTCAGTACGTGTCCCCGGATGCCCGAATACTGCGTTGAAAAGCCCAACCCGATCATGGCATAGCCACCGCCGGGCAATTCGCAGACATTGGCAATGTTGGCAGCAAGAAAGCCGGTGAGGTGGACCTCCTGGGTGACAGCGCCTGCACTGTCAATTTTCAAAAAAGCAGGTTTGTCGTTGTTGGGATCGACCGGAAAATTGCCGGCCACAACAAACCCGCTGCCGCCGTCGCTGCCGACAAAAATGCACCTGGTCGTTGATTGAAAAGCAACATCGCCATCAGGCGTCCCGTCGGGCAAAAACCGCAGTATGTGATAAGGCGTTGTGTCCTGTTTTGTCAATACCAGTACCCGGACGCCGCTTTCCGGATAAACGTCTTTTACCGAGCCGTCAACGAAATCCTGCGACCAGAGAATGTCGCCCGCAGCATTGAGCACCGCCACCACATTGTGCCCCCATCCAATAAATTGCCCCGGGCCGAATCGCTGAAACCGGGAGTAGGAATGCGCTACAGGAAGTGCCTGCGTAGCCAATAATTCACCGTCGGGATCGAGTTTGACAAAAAACGGATCATAATTCTTTTCCGCTATACCATATATGTAGCCGTCCGTTCCTTCATCGGCGCATTGAATGGCAAACTGGTTGCTGTTGCCCTCCCGTTGAAGATTAACCCACCCTTGGGCTGAAAGGATCCGGGCGGATAAAAGCAAAAGAAAGAGGAAGTTTCGTTTCATATTGATAATTGTTTTTCAGGCAGATGCATAAAATCCGGGAATGGCTGCCTCGCTATTTTGTTTGAATATTTTTCCAGCAGGAAGTATCCTGCATCCGGTAGTAAACGGGCGGCAAATCGCCAAAAGCAATGGGCGGGATCATTAAAAAAGTAACCATCGAATCACATGAAAGACGGCCGGTCAGGCTGTCCGGATTTTCGCTGACGGCGATCGCCCGCACCGAATCGGGTGATTCCAGCGCCGACATCTGAAAGGTCTCGAACGGCAATCCCCAATACATCATGAGGGTTTTGCGATCGGCCTGGCTTTCCGCGATGACGAGTTTCCGCTTTCCGGCTGACTTTGACCTTTCTACGAAACCGCGTACGTATGCAAGCCGCGTGGTGTAGGCGTGGTGCGTGTTCCAGATACCTGTTATTCTGAAAAGCAGCAAACAGCCTGCTAAAAGAAGCAGCCGCCGGGGTACCGCTCGATCAGATGACTTTGAGTCATCTGATCGCTTCGTTGTCGACGGGATTTTACGGAAAAGACCATTTGGCATTGCCAACCCGGGAAGCACATCCCAAACCAATGGCACGATCAAAAAAACCGCCAGCGCCTGGTAGTGACTCTCCTGGATATACCAGCGGTCGTCGTGCAGAAAGCGTTGCATGACAAGCAGGCAGTAACCCGCAGTTGCGACAGGCGCCAGCGCGGCCATTCGGTACCGTTTTTTCCAAATGTAAAAGCCCGTGACAAGTATGAGCAAAGGCAATAGCAGGATGAAGTTGTCATTCAAATGCGCCAGAAAATCATGCAGGCTTTGCGATTGCAGGAAGCGCACGGGCGAGAGATTGAACTCGCGCACATATTGCCCGGTCATGCCCCTGTCGTAAAAATTCGGCTGGCGGAAAATGTATTTGGAAGAGAAGATCAGGGCGAATAGGGCGGCGACGGCGAGGAGGTTTTTTTGGGAAATTGAATCATTGTTCGGCATTGCATCATTGTTACCTGACGTAACCGAAGTTGGTGGAGGGGCCGTCATCGGTTTTGGGCGAAGCCAAAAGAAAATCCAGACGAAGGCAAGCGGAAAGAACACAAGGGGGTGATAATAGATCACTGTCACGGCCAGAAGGATGCCTAGGCCGATTTCCCGGCGTGGCAGAGGCTTCCGATTCCGGGGCATCCACAAACTCCACATGACGAACATCAGGGAAATGGCCTGCAGCAGTTCGTTTTGCATCCAGTAAAAAGAATCTCCGACGAGTAATACGTTGAACAACAGGATGGCAAATGCCGCTTTTTTGTCTCTCAATCCGTGCAGGCAAATGCTGAATAAAC
>JAKOXM010000151.1 GCA_029781095.1 Bacteroidota bacterium | reverse complement strand
ATGAATGCGATATCCATCATGGATATGAAAAATATCGGCCGGCCCTTTTCTTATTATGCGACAGGTGTTGCAGCAAGCAATGGTTTTGAAGTTATCCGACTCCTTCCAAAACCGCACGCACCCGTTTCCAAATCACCCGTTCTTCCTTTTTCCACTCACGCAGCACCTCCCGGCCGCCGGTCAGCACCGCTGTGTCCCATGACTGTACCCGCAAATCCTCCGCCAGTTGTTTTCCGGCCGCCTGCAAGTCGTGCCATTGCCCGAAGGGCACATCCAGTAAAGCCGGATCATCCGGCATACCAGGTAATGGGCCCGGGTCGAAATTGAAGTGTCTGGATACCAGTTGCCGGTTCATGGTATACTCTTTCATGATTTTCCGCAATTCGTGGCGTTCCGCAGGAAGGGTCCTGCCCACTCGACCGACAATCCCGGTTGCCGATTCCCGGGTATATTTGAAATAGCCGGCAAGCGCTTCGGTGCTGCACCGTTCCAAAGATATCCGGAAGAGGTCCTTTACATCACGCCAGCCGGGCAGGTCGCCCCAACGAGCCGTTTCCCGGAACAGATGATTTACAAGACGCAAGCGATATCCTGAATAACGGCGGTACCGGTTTGAAAAAGGTTGGGGTGCAGTGTCTGTATCTTCCAGCAGTTTTATCTGAATTTGCCAAAAACGCAGCTGCCCGGCCCTGTTAAACAGCACTTTAAATGGTTGATAGACTTTAAAATACGGGAATTCCGGATCTGTGTACCGCAACAGCCGCAGCAGGGCACGGAGTCGTTTCAGTTCGATGCGCAGCAGATGCAGATCCTTTTGCCGGCAAACGCGCGATAATGCATCAGCCTGTTTTTTGATACGCCCGATGCGTTTGCGGAGCGTTTGCTGAAACGGGTGTGCAGGCATGGTACAAATCGTTGGGATGTACAGCGAAACACCAATTTCGCTTGAACATCAGCGAAACTGGTGTTTCGCTGTACATCAATTTACTCCGCCGGACGAAGCGGTACCGTTCCTACCGGCTGCACCATCGGATGTTCTCTTTTATACTCCTCCTGCCAGACAGGCCGCTCGGTTTCAATAAAGTTTTGCCTCAGTTGAACCTTGTCTTTATCACCCTGCATACCGCGTGCGAAAGAGAAAAACAAAACGAGGATAATCATCCAGCCAAGCCACTCCGGCGGATAAATCTGCGGCGGCATCCGGAATTCGAGCAGGTCCTCTTCGCCGCCGAGGTAGGGCTGCGCGCCGGAAGTTTCCGGAAGCGCAGGAGCCGGCTGACCCGCTATGCGCGCCCGGGCGTATTTGGCTTCATTCAAATCGCGCTGCATGTCTTTGATCACTTTGGAAAGTTGCTCCGCAATTTCCAGGTAGCCTTCCTCTTCAGGCTTCGTCTCCACCAACGTCTTTTTTGCGCCGATCGGCTGAAAACGCGCCAGCCGGGAGCGCTCTTTCCAAAGCGAAGGCGCGAGAATGACCGGGTAGATGCGCGGACTCAGCCAGTCGCCTTCAATGCGGCGCGATACTGCCAGGCTGATATCGTTGTCGATATTGGCGTCGATCAGCGACTTGTAACTGGTCATGAAGAGGTAAATATGCGCCCGTTCTTTTCGCCGGTAATCCACTCTGGCGTAGTCCTGCCGGAAATCGCGCGCATTGAAAATGGGCAACACGGAGGCGATCAGTTCCCATGGGAGCGGAAGCGGTTTGGGCGGTTTGGGCGGATCGTTGAACCATATATTGACCTCGTCGCGCATGGGATAAAGCCAGTCACGCAGTTTTTCAACTGCCTTCCGGTCGTCGGGCACATAGGAAATATATACGTTCAATTTTACGGGAGTCATCCGTTCCGTGTTTTTGGCCTTACAAATGAAGAGAAATTTTCGCGACAAAGCAAGTATTCTGTTTCAATACGGCCACTATTCGGCTAAATTTGCCCTTTCGTCGCATTTTTAGGGTAATATCCCTGCAATTCCCCCTTTTTCGCCCTGCCTTTTAAACCCGATCAACAAAATAATATTTCACTCACTACTGGATACAATATAATGGTCACCACCAAATCTCTCTTTTCCGCAGACGGGCTCGATGATCGCAGTCTCGATTTCCTCGCAAGTGCCATCGAGAAAAACAACCTTCCCGGCTTCGACTATTTCGAATTCAAACGCGCCGTCGTCAGCCTGATCCAAATGAAACTGGATGAGGCAACCGCCCACAAAAGTGCCTTTACTACCGCCGCCACAGTGGGCGTCACAAAAGAAAAACTCCTCGAAACCGCCGCTTATTATAAAAACGTGGTGGAAAAAGAAAAAGAGCAGTTTGACAAGGCTCTCGAAAACCAGAACACGACCAAAATCACAGCGCGGCAGGAAGAAACCAAACGCCTGCGCGATCAAATCGAACGCCACAAGGCCGAGATAGCCCGCCTGCAGGATGAGGTCGCCGGCTACCTGAACCAGATAGACCAGGCGGAAAACGCCGTGAAACTCGAAGGCGAGAAACTTGAAAAAGCCAAAGCCGCTTTTGACCGCACACACCAGTCCGTATCGCTGCAAATAGACAGGGACATAGAGAATATGCATAAATACCTTTGATGGCTGCCGGTTTTTTGGTTTTTGGTTTTTATACCATTGACTGATAACAGCAAACCACGAACGTGTCAATCGAAATGGAACAGAAATCATTTTGGCAACGCCCCGAAGGAATTACGGGGCTGATTTTCCTGCTTGCACTGGTCATTGGCGGCGGGGCTGTATTGAGCAGTTTGCTGCCCGTATTGGTTGCGATGGCGCAGAATACGCTTTATCTCGCCGGGATGTTGGCGGCGCTGGCAGCGGTCGTCTACGTCGTACTCGACCCGAAAATGCGCAACCTGGTGTTTTATCTTTACAAATCGGTTATGCGATGGATAACGGGTATTTTTGTAAAAATCGACCCGATTTCTATCCTGAAGTCCTACATCGAGGACCTGGAAGAAAACCTTCGGAAAATGAGCAGGCAGATCGGTTCGTTGCGCGGACAGATGCGCAAACTAAAAGGCTTAATGGACACCAACACGGCCGAGATCAAAAAGAACATGACCGTGGCAGAGCAGGCCAAAAAGAAAAACGACGATAAGAATATGACCCTGGCCGCCCGCAAGGCAGGCCGCTTGCAGGATGCCAATGCCAAATACGAAGTGCTTTACAACCGCATGGAAGTACTCTACCGTATCCTGAGCAAGATGTACGAAAATTCCGAGATCGTACTCGAAGACACCATTGACCAGGTGAAAGTAAAAGAACAGGAATACAATGCTATTCGTACCAGCCACGGCGCCATCCGCTCGGCCATGAGCATTATCAGCGGTAACCCGGATCAGCGCGCCCTGTTCGACCAGGCGCTGGAAGCGCTGGCTGACGACGTAAGCAACAAAGTGGGCGAAATGGAACGTTTCATGGATACAAGCCGCAACCTCATGGACTCTATCGACCTGCAAAACGGTGTGTTTGAAGAGGACGGCCTGCGCCTGCTGGAACAATGGGAAAAGGAAAGTCCGCTGCTGGCGCCGTCGGTAAAAGGCAAGAAAGGATTGGAAAAACCGCTCGATATCAATGAAAAACCAAAGGAGATCCTTCGCGACGAGAATGACTACACCAAGTTATTTGAGTAAGAGCGTGTTTAAATTTCATCAAAGGGTTTTTAGCCAATTCACCATTCTTTCCAGCCATTTGTCCTCCGTCGTGGGATTGTGAAGCCCGAAACCGTGTCCGCCCCTCGCATATAAATGCATTTCGGCAGGCACCCCGTTCCGGAGGCAGGCCTGGTAATAAGCCAGGCTGTTTTCCACTTGTACTCCGCCATCATCGCCGGCGTGTACGAGAAAAGCCGGAGGCGACTGCTTTGTCACCTGTAACTCATTGGAAAAGAAGAGAATCTGTTCTTCGTCGGGATGTTCGCCCAGTAAGGCCGCGCGTGAGCCCGTGTGCCCGATCGGGTCTGAAAAACTGATGACGGGATAGATCAGGGCCGCAAAATCGGGGCGAACAGATGTCGTATCCTTTTCCCCGGGATCGGCTTTGAAATTGAAATGCGTAGCGGCTGTGGCTGCCAGGTGGCCGCCTGCCGAGAAGCCGATTATGCCGATTTTATCGGGCAAGACCTTCCATTTAACGGCATTTTTCCGAACCGTGCGAATAGCCTGTTGCGCATCCTGCAGGGGCGCCATTGATTTATCCACGCAGTAGCGATCGTCCGGAATCCGGTATTTCACCACAAATGCAGTAATTCCACAGGCCTTGAGTGCCTCCGCCACCTGCCTGCCTTCATGGTCGCCCGCAGTGCCGGAATAACCGCCGCCGGGAAAAACGATCACCGCAGTGCCATTCGGTTTTTCCGGCAAATAAGGCGTGATCGTCGGAATGGATGTGCCGGTCGTGAACTGAACGCCCCATTGATTTACTTCCGTTTTTTCGAGGTTTTCGGCGGGTATGGAGTTGGGAATCGCACCGGAATAGAGCGGAATCTCGGAGGGCGTCTGGGCCATGACCAATGCCATTGGTAACAGTTGAAAATAGAGTGTCAGGTATTTCATCAAAGGGTTTTTAGCCAATTCACCATTCTTTCCAGCCATTTGTCCTCCGTCGTGGGATTGTGAAGCCCGAAACCGTGTCCGCCCCTCGCATATAAATGCAGTTCGGCAGGCACCCCGTTCCTTAGACAGGCCTGGTAATAAGCCAGGCTGTTTTCCACTTGTACTCCGCCATCATCGCCGGCGTGTACGAGAAAAGCCGGAGGCGACTGCTTTGTCACCTGTAACTCATTGGAAAAGAAGAGAATCTGTTCTTCGTCGGGATGTTCGCCCAGTAAGGCCGCGCGTGAGCCCGTGTGCCCGATCGGGTCTGAAAAACTGAGGACGGGATAGATCAGGGCCGCAAAATCGGGGCGAACAGATGTCGTATCCTTTTCCCCGGGATCGGCTTTGAAATTGAAATGCGTAGCGGCTGTGGCTGCCAGGTGGCCG
>JAKOXM010000134.1 GCA_029781095.1 Bacteroidota bacterium | reverse complement strand
CATCCTCTTGGATTTAGTAAAGTACTAAACGTCTTTATCTTGCTCACCCCCAAGATGAAGACGTTTTTATTTGTTTTCAATCGCAATACACTACAAAGTAGTTGACACAAGAATGTTTATCGTATAAACACAAGCCTCTTTACATGGTGTTCGCGCTGGCCGAACCGGTGCCGTTGACGTTGGCGAAACGGACTACAAAGTCGTTGAGTGCGGTAAGGTGTTGCATTGGTTTGTCTTTATCTCACGGTTTTTGCAGGTTATTAAAATTTTTATATCGGCTGTCGTATCATCTTGGATTTCTCCTCACAAACAACTGCTGCAGCACAATCAAACAGGTCCCGAACGTGATCGACACATCTGCGAAGTTGAAAATGCCCGTCCGGAAAATTCCGTAATGCAGGTACATAAAATCCGTTACCGACCCGAACATGATCCGATCGTAGATATTCCCGATTCCGCCGCCTGCGATGCAGCACAACCCGAAAATTGCCCATTTGCCCGAATTCTGACCGAACAGCCAAAAAACCAAAAGCAAAAGCGCTGCCGAGGGCAAAACAGACAACAGTATGCTCTTGGCAAGCGGAGACAGCGAATCGCCGAGACTGAGAAAAGCGCCGCTGTTCTCTACTTTTATCAGCATTACGTTGTCACTCAGCAGTTGTATCTGTTCGTGATAATCCATATGATTGCGAACAGCGTGCTTGGACACCTGATCGCAGCCAATATTGACCGAAATAATCAGGATGATAATGGCGTATCGAAAAACCGGCCGAATATTCATACCCTCAGTAATTTATCTGGATTTTACCTTGATCCTATTTTGTAATGCGTGATTCAATACCCGGATCAGGCAAATTTCACACCACCTGCCTTTGTAACGCTGTACAGATATTTCTGCATATCCCAGGCTGCTGTCGGGCAGCGCTCGGCGCAAAGTCCGCAGTGCAGACAAACGTCTTCGTCTTTTATCATGACCCGCTTGGTCTTCAGTTCATCCGAAACATACAGGTCTTGCGTCAGGTCATGGGCAGGCGCGGTCAGTCGGGTGCGCAGGTCCTCTTCCTCGCCATTTTCCGTAAATGTGATACATGAGGTCGGGCAGATATCAACGCAGGCATCGCACTCTATGCAGCGATCAGTAGTAAAGACCGTTTGTATATCGCAGTTGAGGCAGCGTTGCGCTTCTTTAAACCCGAGTTCAGGATCAAATCCGAGCTCTACCTCCACTTTCCGGTTTTTCAGTGCCAGCGTTTTCTCTGCATGCGGCACCTTAAAACGCAGATCGGGCGCAACGGCGCTGTCGTACATCCATTCGTGGATGCCCATTTTCTGGTGAATCAGGTTTGTCGTCGGGCCGGGCCGCTCGCTCGCGGTATCCTTTCCCTGGCAAAAAAGGTCGATCGAAATGGCGGCCTGATGACCATGCGCTACCGCCGTAATGACGTTTTTAGGTCCGAATGCGGAATCGCCTCCGAAAAACACCTTCGGATGGGTGGACTGGAAGGTTTTGGGATTCAACACCGGCACTTCCCATTTGTCGAATTCAAGCCCCAGGTCGCGTTCAATCCACGGAAAAGCATTTTCCTGTCCTACAGCAATCAGCACGTCGTCCGCTTCGAAAAACACGTCCGCTTCACCCGTCGGCACCAATGAACGTCTGCCTTTCTCATCGTAAACGGCTTTCACTTTTTCGAAGGTCATGCCTTTGAGTTTGCCGTTTTCGACGACAAAGGATTTCGGAACGTGGTTGTCATAAATCGGAATATCCTCGTGCATGGCATCTTCCTTTTCCCAGGGCGAAGCCTTCATCTCGGAGAACGGGCTGCGTACCACCACCTTTACCTCATCGCCACCCAAACGGCGGGATGTGCGGCAACAGTCCATGGCCGTGTTGCCTCCGCCCAGCACCAGTACTTTTTTCCCGATTTTGTCGATGTGTCCAAAAGCGACACTTGCGAGAAACTCGATACCGATCTGGATATTTTTTGCCGCTTCATGGCGTCCGGGCAGGTCCGGCAAATCGCGTCCGCGCGGCGCCCCCGTACCAACAAAAACAGCATCGTAGTTCTTGTTCAATATTTCCCGCATGCTCGACACGTAGGTCTTGAACTGGGTATGGATGCCCATGTCGAGGATATAGTTCACTTCTTCGTCGAGCACCTCCTGCGGCAGGCGAAATGATGGTATCTGGCTGCGCATCATACCGCCGCCGGCTTCCTGTTCGTCGTACAGATGGATTTCATAACCCAGCGGCGCCAGGTCGCGTGCAACAGTGAGCGATGCAGGCCCGCCGCCGATCAGGGCAACGCGCTTGCCGTTTTTCGCGAACGGTGCGGCAGGCATGAAAGATTTGACTTCTCCTTTGAAATCGGCGGCAACGCGTTTGAGGCGGCAGATTGCCACTGGTTCCTCCTCTACCCTGCCGCGACGGCAGGCGGGTTCGCAGGGACGGTCGCAGGTGCGGCCCAATACGCCGGGGAATACATTGGATTCCCAGTTTATCATGTAAGCCTCGGAATACCGCCCGGCAGCGATTAAACGGATGTATTCCGGTACGGGTGTGTGCGCAGGGCACGCATACTGGCAATCGACGACTTTATGGAAATACTCCGGGTCTTTTATATCTGTAGGTTTCACAAGCCAGAATAGTTTAAAGTACAACCGGAAAAACAGCACCTGGGATCAGGAGTGTTTCCGGGCGGGTAAATATATGCTGCTCCGAATTATTCAAAAGCATAAAGCTGGTGCCAAAAAAAAATGAAACGTCAGTTCTCGCCAAATGCCGCTCAGGCGACAGTTTTGGCCATAAGGGGGTCTGCATTCCGGTATGTTTGCTATTTCATTGGCGGACTGGGAAGTAGGCCCTACTTTTGCGCCGTTTTTATCAAACAAGCACAAAAATGCTCGATCTGCTGACCCAATTACTTGAATTTATCAGACACCTGGACGTACACCTCGAAAATATCATGCGGGAGTACCAACTGGCCACCTATCTCATCCTTGCGCTGATCATTTTTTGTGAGACAGGCCTGGTCGTCACACCGTTCCTGCCGGGCGATTCGCTGTTGTTTGCCGCGGGTGCCATTACTGCAAAGACCGGTATCCTGAACATCTGGCTCCTGATACCCCTGCTTTTTTTTGCCGCCATACTTGGCGACAACACCAATTATTTCTTCGGGAGATTCCTCGGAAAAAAGGTTTTTACCAGGGATTACTGGTTTCTGAAAAGATCGTATATTGATAAAACACAGGAGTTTTATGAAAAATACGGGGGGCGCACACTTGTCATCGCGCGGTTTGTGCCCATTGTACGCACTTTTGCGCCTTTTGTGGCAGGCGTGGGTGATATGACTTACCGGCGTTTTATTGGGTACTGCGTAGCCGGAGGTGTGGCCTGGGTGACCGGGCTGTCGCTTGCAGGGTACTTTTTCGGCAAGATCCCGATTGTGAAAAACAATTTCGAGATCGTTGTTTTCGGCATTATCGGTGTTTCCGTATTGCCAATCCTGGTGGAGTTTGTCCGGGTAAAATTCAGCAAAAAGCAGTAAATGGAGAAGAGGGTTGTTTGACAGATTGATGACAGGAATGCAGGATTAACAAGATAGTTTAATCGATACGATTTTATTCTGTTAGTCCTGCATTCCTGTCAAAATTACATGCCGACAAGCTCTATCCGTTGCGCCCGACGCAGTTCAGGTCTTCAAATGCCTGTTTGAGGCGCACTACGAAGGTTTTTTCTCCTTCGCGAAGCCATACACGCGGGTCGTAATATTTTTTATTCGGCTTGTCGTCGCCATCCGGATTGCCGATCTGGCTTTGCAGATAGCCTTTTTTCGCCTCGTAATACCCGCGGATGCCGTCCCAGAACGCCCATTGCATATCGGTGTCGATATTCATTTTCACGGCGCCGTACTCGATGGCTTCTCGAATTTCCGACTGTGCCGAACCGGAGCCGCCGTGGAAGACGAAGTTGACGGGCGTTTTTTCCGTCAGGCCGTATTTTTCACGGATGTAGTCCTGCGAATTTTTCAGAATAACTGGCTGAAGTTTCACATTACCGGGCTTATACACGCCGTGAACGTTGCCAAAGGCGGCGGCAACCGTGAATCGCGGACTGATCTTTTTCAACTCTTCGTAGGAATAGGCGACCTCGTTCGGTTGCGTGTACAGGCGCGAAGAGTCAACATCCGAATTGTCCACGCCATCTTCTTCCCCGCCCGTAACACCGAGCTCAATCTCAAGGGTCATGCCCATTCTGGCCATACGCGCAAGGTATTTGGCCGAGATTTCGATGTTTTCGTGCAAGGGCTCTTCCGACAGGTCAAGCATGTGGCTGCTGTAAAGAGGGTAACCGTTCTTTTCGTAGAATTTTTCACCGGCATCCAGCAGTCCGTCTACCCAGGAAATGATATTCAATGCGCAGTGATCGGTATGCAGGATTGTCGGCACGCCGTATGCTTCTGCCATGGCATGTACGTGCTGGGCGCCGGAAATGCCGCCGAGAATCGACGCCTTCTGACCTTCGTTCGTCAGGCCTTTTCCGGCGAAAAATGCGGCTCCGCCGTGTGAAAACTGGATAATAACGGGGCTTTTTAAGGCTGCCGCTGTCTCCAGTACGGCATTCACCGAATTCGTGCCGATCACATTGACGGCAGGTAGGGCGAAATTATGTTCGTTGGCGTAGTTAAGCAGATCAGTGACTTCCTGTCCGTGCAGGACACCTGGGCGAAAACGACTCATAGCAAGTTAAAAGTGTGTTAGTTAGCAAGTTGGTTGTTCATGATGCAACCTGGTTGGACGGTCAGGGCGGGTGCAATTGGCAGGCACGAAGGTAAATGAAAGTACTGCCTTGCCAATACCCTGGTCGTTTTTTTGGCTAATCCTGTGCGTCAACCCGTTTTGCCTTTCCCGTGCAGACGCTGCGCGTCAGACGGGATCATCCCCGCCTCCTCTGACGCGCAGCGTCTGCAGGAAGTAATTAACCACCTCACATCCCCGCCAGCACCTCCGTCAACGCCTGGATATCGGCCGCGTCGTTATATACATGAGGTGCAACCCGCACAAAGTCGCCGCGGACGGAAACAGCAATGTTTCTCTCCTTCAGTTTTTGTTGCAAATCGCCCGGTTGTATGCGTTCCGGCAATTGAATACCAAACAGATGTGCTGCCCGGGCTTCCGGCGCTTCAGTCCAAAATCCGTGTTTTTGCCAGATCGAGGTTGCTTCTTTGGCAAGATCCCGGCAATAAGCCTGAATCCGGTCCGGCCCCCAGATGTGTATTTGTTCCAGTGCGGCAATTCCCATGGGCACAGTGATAAAATTGCTGCGCTCTCCCGCATCGTAACGCCGGGCGCCGGGTTGATAATCCGGCTGGTAACTGACCAGGCGGGCAAAATCTTCGCTGTAGCGGCGATTGATCCAGTTTTCTTCCAGCGGCCGGCCGTTAAGAAAAGCAGGGCCAAACCACGCATAACCCAGTTGATAGGGTCCCATCAGCCATTTGTACGCTGCGCAGACCAGCGCATCGATACCAAAATGCCGTACATCCATGGGCAGGGCGCCGACGCTTTGCGTGCCGTCGACGACGACAACGCCGCCGTGCCGGTGGGTCTTGCCGGATATTTTTTTCAGGTCGAACAGCGTGCCGTTGGCCCAGTGAATGTGGCCCAAAGCAACCATTGCCGTGCGGTCGTCGATGGCGTCCAGCAGGCGTTCATTCCATTTCCGGCCCCGGTCGGTGGATTCTACCGGCATTTCAATCGTTTGAATATCAAGGCTTTTTTCTTCAGCCAATGCCATCCACGGGTAAATATTGCTGGGGAATTGCGCTTCCGTTACGATTATTTTCTGTCCGCGTTGCGCCTGTAAATTTTTGGCGATTACGGCCATTCCGTATGAAACGGAAGGAATGATCGCAATCTCTTTGGGCGTGGCGTTCACAAGTTGTGCAAACAGCGTGCGCAACCGCTCCGGATCTGTGAAAAAATCCTGCGGGCTGATGGCATCGGGCCGGCGTTTTTTCACCAGCCCTTCCAGGCCGGCCGCTTCGACAGATTTCAACAGCGGCGACATATAGGCGCCGTTGAGGTACCGGGTGGCCGGGTCGAGATTGAACAAGTGTTTCTGACAGGAAAGAGACATAAGGAAAATATTAAGCAAACGTAATTGATTTAAAAACTACACGGTAGTTTTGTACATTAAACCATTGCGAAATCACCTGCCCATGCCTCAAAGTATCGACTGGAACGTCCTCAAACCCGCCGTTCAAAACAAACGTTGCGTCCTCTTCCTCGGCCCGGACGCCTACCCTTTCGATGCCGGGCAAACCGTGGAAAACGCCATGTGGCAAATTGCCGCCGCCGATACCGGGCTCGTGCGTTATTTCTATCGCGACGACGGACTTGTTCTGTTCCAGAAGAAATCGAACCGGGGCAAGTTTCTCGAAACCGTCCAGCAATTTTACGATGACCCTGCCAAGGACTGGGCACTTACCCGTTTGCAACTGGAAAAACTCGTTTGTCTTCCATTTCTCGCCATCGTCAACCTTACTTTCGACGATCTTCTGCCGCGGCATTTTAAAGAAGCAGGGCTCGATTGCCAGTCCGTGCATTACATTTTCCGGCCTTCCCTGACGGAAAAACTCATTGCAGACTTGCCACTGGACGGCGAAAAGCCTCTGGTACTCAATCTGTTGGGCAGCATTCGCTCCTCCGACAACGTCGTGCTTACCCACAACGACCTGTTCGACTTTCTGCGCACCCTGTTCGACGACAAGGACCAATGGCTCCAGGAATTATTACACGAAGCGGACTGCTTTCTTTTTGTCGGTGTGCCGTTTGAAAAGTGGTATTTGCAACTGTTGCTGCAAAAACTTTCGAAATACCAGAAATCCTCGGATGAAGCCGAACGCTACGCCCTGCCTGAGAACAAGGAAATCCGGATGCAGGAACTCTACAGCCACGAACTCAAAATACAGTTTGTCGAAGAAGCGCAGCAGGATGTGATCGAGGAACTTTACCGCTTTTGTGAAGAAAAAGACCTCCTGCACCAGCCCAAAACACCCCTGCAATCATACGGAAATGAAACCCTGCAAGCCATTCACCGGCATTTGCTTCGCGGCGAAATTGAACAGGCGATCACCGCATTTCTGGTTTTTGCC
>JAKOXM010000726.1 GCA_029781095.1 Bacteroidota bacterium | reverse complement strand
TGCCGGCGGCACAAACGCTTCCTTTCTCCCAGAACTGGTCAAATACCGGCCTGATCACAACAAACGACGACTGGTCGGGTGTTTCCGGAATTATCGGTTTCCGAGGCGATAATATCACCGCCGCAACCGGCGCCGACCCCCAGACGCTGCTCGCCGACGACAACCCGGGCGTGGTTGACGTGAATGCTAACCAGACGAACCCCAACACCAATACCACAGGGGGCGTCACGGAGTTCGAAATTGCCGACCCTGTGGTGGCGCTGCAAGGCTCGGGTACCGCCGATGCGCCATACCTCCTGATAGCGATCAACACCAGTTGCCTCTCCAACATAACGGTCTCCTATAATATCCGCGACATCGACGGTTCCACGGACAATGCCGTTCAGGCGGTTGCCCTGCACTACCGCGTGGGTGGCAGCGGCAGTTATACCAACGTACCGGCGGCTTTCGTCGCCGACGCCACGACGGGCCCCAGCCAGGCAACCCTGGTGACGCCCGTCAGCGTCACTTTGCCGGCAGATGCAAATAATCAATCCGTTGTATATCTGCGTATTATGACCACGAATGCCGTCGGAAACGACGAGTGGGTGGGCATCGACGACATCACAATCAGCGGTTCACCCGCTGTCAGTGCCGCAGTAATCAGCGGCGCCGGTAATTACTGCATCAACGGCGTTCTGCCGATAACGGTAAACATCACCGGTGGTACAGGACCCTACACGGTTAATTTTACGGAAGGTTTCGGCAACTATTCCGCGAGCAATTATGCCAGCGGATCGCAGATCATGCAGCCCGTTGCTTTTACTTCCATGTTTACGCTCACGTCTGTAACGGACGCCGGCGGCTGTGCGGCTGCCAGTCTGAGCGGAACGGCGACCGCTTTTGTGTCGCAAACGCTTCCCTCGGTGCAGGTTGTGACCCAGATGAACCCTACCTGTGCCAACAACGACGGCGCCATCGATATCAATGTCACCGGCGGACAGCCGCCCTATAATTATCTCTGGACGACCGCCAACGGCGGCGGCCTGATACCCGCAGCGGAAGATCAGACCATGCTGAGCGCGGGTACCTACGAAGTAGTAGCGACCGATTTCAACGGTTGTTCGAATGTTCCGGCCACTTCCGTGACACTGGATGCTGCCTTTCCCTGCAGTTCCGGACTTGACTACTACTGGGTGGGCGGCTCCGGACTTTGGAGCGATTACGCGAACCACTGGGCGACCACTTCCGGCGGGAATGTATTCCACGACCAGGTACCCACTTCCATGGATAATGTGCATTTCGATGCCAATTCCTTCCCGGCAGGTGGCACGGTGACGATCGACCAGACGATTGTTTACAGCATGAATATGGACTGGACGGGAGTGACGAATATGCCCGTGCTTTCGGGCCCTTCGGACAAGCAGGTATGGATTTACGGGTCGATGACACTGGTTCCGGGCATGCAATGGGATGTGAATGGCGAATTGCATTTCAGGGCCTTTGAAGCGGGCAAGACCATTGCGTCGGCGGGTAAAGCGTTTATTAATCACGTGTTTTTCGATGGCCCCGGCGGTGGCTGGACCCTGCTTGATGCCATCCACTCGCAAAAGAATTTATGGCAAATGGACGGCGCATTGAACACGAACGGGCAGGATGTAATCGCTGATTTTGCGT
>JAKOXM010000104.1 GCA_029781095.1 Bacteroidota bacterium | reverse complement strand
CGGAAAGCCATGGGTAAAAAGCAAAAGGCGGTGCTCGACAAGATGAAGAGCCAGTTTATCGAAGGCGCCACGGCCAAAGGCTTGCCCGCCGACAAACTGGAGAAGATATGGACCGATTGGGAAGCCTTCGCTTCGTATGCCTTCAACAAGTCGCACTCCACCTGTTATGCCTTTGTGGCTTACCAGACGGCCTACCTGAAGGCGCACTACCCTTCCGAGTACATGGCAGCTACGCTGACCCATTCTCAGAATAATATTGAAAAAATCACATTCTTCCTCGAGGAATGCAAACGAATGGGCCTGACTGTGAAAGGCCCGGATATCAACGAGTCGCTGGTCAATTTTTCAGTCAATAAAAAAGGGGAGATCCGTTATGGTATGGGCGCAGTGAAGGGCGTGGGAGAAGCCGCAGTAGAGATCATCATTGCCGAACGAAATGCCAACGGCCCGTTCCGCGATGTGTATGACTTCATGCGCCGCGTCAGCCTGCGCGTGGTGAACAAGCGCGTCATGGAAAACCTCGTTTTTGCCGGGGCATTCGACGGTTCCGGGATTCACCGGGCGGCTTTTTTCCAGGCATCCGACAAATACGAATCGTTCATCGAAAACCTGCTCAAATACGGCTCGGCCTACCAGGAAGAAAAAGCCATGAGCACCAATTCCCTTTTCGGCGACCTGTCCGAAACAGTGGGTATCGCCGAGCCCACGGTGCCGAAAGCCGATCCCTGGAACCTCATCCTCAAACTTCAGAAAGAAAAGGACGTGGTCGGCATCTACCTTTCCGGCCACCCGCTCGACGACTTCCGGTATGAGTGGGAAAACTTTGCAACGCCGCTGGAAAAGATCGAAAACATCCAGAACCGCAAGGTCAACGTAGCCGGTTTCGTGCTCAAAGCCGAGCACCGTATCAGCCAGAAGGGCACGGGCTGGGGGCGCTTCACCATCCAGGATTACACAGGATCGCTGGAGATCACGATGTTCAGTGAGAATTACCAGAAGTTCAAATCTTTCTTCGAGGAAGGCACCTGCGTATACGTATCGGGTGAATACAAGCAGCGCTACAACTCGGACGAAATGGAATTTAGAGTCTCCGAAGTGCGCCTGCTCGAAACGGTTGGGGCCGAAAAAACCTCCTCCATCACCCTGCGCATCCCGGTGGAGACGCTTTCCGGCGACCTCATCGAAAAGATCGAGACCCTGTGCAAGACCCATAAAGGCAAACACGACCTGAAAATGGAACTGATCGACTATACCAACAAGGAAAAACTGGCATTCACCTCGCTGGCCCGAAAAGTGAATGTGGACAACGATTTTATTGCAGCGATGACGGGGCTGGGAGTGGAGTGCGGGGTGAATTGATTTTTCCTGAAATTTTATGGGACATGGTTACTAAAAAGGTGGTGGCAGGTCAACGCTTTCTTATTTACACCATAAGACATCACTGACTCAATTGGTTGATTGGGCAGAAAACACATTATTAGAGGCCAATTTTTCAGATGAGGATATGGACGTACTCACCCAGGTACTGGCGAGGTTAGGACTTGCTGATATACGGGCATTTGGCCTGTCGTGGGAAGATTGCGAGGATTTGATCCATACACTTGGTTATCGATTGGATATACAAATGAGAGAACCGGCATAGTTCTTTAATCACTTCGCAGGCACAGAAGGTAACGTGGACAATGGTTTTATTGCGGAGATGACGGGGTTGGGGGTGGCGTGAATTGATTACATCACCTGCGCCATGCCCGCATTACCAATAAATGTTTAATTCCTCTTCACCCTGATCTCCACCCTGCGATTCATCGCCCGGTCCTTCTCCGTGGCCGGGTTTACAAAAATGGGCTGGGTGCTCCCGTAGCCTTTGGTCTGGATGCGGTTTTCGTCAAGGCCGTGTTCGACGAGATATTCGGCTACAAGTTTGGCCCGCCTTTCCGACAAATCCTGGTTTTTAGCGGCGTCGCCGAGATCGTCGGTGTGTCCTTTGACGTAGATGATGGCATCCGTTTTCTGTTGCAAAAATGCCACCCAGTCGTCGAGCGTCATTTTTGAACTGGGCAGTATCTCGTCCTTGCTCTGCACGAAATAGATGGGTTTCAACTCCAGTTCCCGTTGTTTTTTCGCCGCCTCGGCGGGTGGAATGGCAGGCGGTGCAGTTGCCGGAGGCTTAACGGGCGGTGTGGATGCGGGTTTCTTCAGGGGTTGCTGTGGTTTTGGGCCGGTTTTGGGCGGAACCTTCTTTTGGGGCGGACTGGAGGTTGCTGTCTTTTTCCTGGGCTCTTGTTTGGGGGCAGCCGGTTTTTCAACGGGTTTTGTCACCGGTTTACGTGTCGATGATTGGGGCGGTATTTCCACGCGTTTGGGCTCGGGTTTATTGGGAGTTGTACTTGGAGAGACGGCATTTTTGGGGGGAAGCGATTTTGCCGGAGCGGGTTTTTCAACGGGTTTCGACTGCGTTGGCTGGACGAAATACCTGGCGTCCACGGGTTTTGCCGTCGATCTGAAGAGGTCAATAATAGCATTGCCCTCACCAGGCATGACCCACAGGAGGTGGATTTCTCCTTCAAAAATATCGTTGAAATATTCCACTTTCAGGTCGTACTGCTGGTTGGCAACCAGTTCTATCGAACCGCTGAAGTTTTCGGAATCGTGCAAGGCCCAGGCTTCTATAACCTTTTTGCCGCCGACCCATACCCGGATACCGTCGTCCACCCTGGCGGAAAAGGTGTATTTGCCCTATTTCGGCGGCTGAAGTTTGCCCGTCCAGCGCGCGGAAAAAAAGGACGGCTCCACGCCCGGCGCCGGGCGAACACCCCTCGGCCAGTTAAAATCAATGGCCTGGTCGATCCTGGTCACAACTTTGGTTTCGAAATTCGTCCCGTTATAATCTTCACCCACAAGACCTTGCTGGGCCGCGACCTGATGGACCCAAAACGCAATCATGGGTATTAACACATGCTGCATCACTCTCATTTTCAGTAAATTAAGTAGACCATTCTTCAAATTCAACCGTGGCACATCAGTATTAGACAACTGGTCTACCTG
>JAKOXM010000100.1 GCA_029781095.1 Bacteroidota bacterium | reverse complement strand
TTCGGAAAACTGTGTCAATTCCCCTTTTTTACCCCCGACCCCTGAAGGGGAGTACATTTCGCTGAACATTTAACTCGTTGAAAGTAAAACAATTATTTAGGTTTTTGTGATGTACTCCCCTTCAGGGGCAGGGGGTAAAAAAAGAAGACAGACACAAATTTTCAAACACGCTCCTCAAACAACTTCCGGGATATACAACGCCGGAACAACTACCTGTCGTTTGTTTGATTCGTGCCGCCTTGTTTTTTCCATTATCCTTCGGATGTTTATTGGTTTCCGGTTGAAAACCCATCGTTTATCACTCATCACTACGTAGCCGGTTATTCATCTGATGACTCGGAGTCATGACTCATAGTCATCTGATGAATGGGGTGGGTTGGTTTCCGGTAGAAAACCCATCGTTTATCACTCATCACTACGTAACCGGTTATTCATCTGATGACTCGGAGTCATATTCATCTGATGACTCGGAGTCATCTGATGAATGGGGCACGGTCTGTCAATGGTGGTTTAAACCCGCATCGCCAGGAGGTACTGATAAAACAAAACCGGGCAGTGCGACAGGCACCCCCGGTTTTGCGTTATACCGCTGTGGTAAAAATACTGTTACTGCTTACCGTACGAACAACAGTTCACGGTATTTTACCAGCGGCCAGTATTGATCATCCACGAAAGTTTCCAGGTTGTCTACTGCTTCGCGAATCTTGTCCATTTGCGGCCGTACCTTATGGCACAGGATATCGGCTTCGTCGCGGACACTATCGGCGGCATGGGCTTTTTCAAGCGCTTTGTGCAGTTTTTCCAGGCCTTCGCGCACATCCGTCATATCGCGGATTACCCGCTTCAGGGTGTCTTTCTGGTAGCCGGCGGCATCTTCCATGCCGATTTCCTTCATGGCGCCGATATTGGCGGCCAGTTCCGTTTGGTAACGGACAACCGCAGGCATAACCATGGAGTGTACGATTTCTTCGAGTGATTTGGCTTCGATGCTGAGTTTCGTGCAGTATGCGTGCAATTGAACCGCATGGAAAGCCTCCAGCTCTACTTTATTCATCACCCCCGATTTGCCGTAGAAATCCTGTGCGAGTTTTTTGCTCAGCACATCCAGCGCTTCAGGCGTATTGGCAAAGTTGTTCAGACCGCGTTTTGCCGCCTCCTCTTTCCACTCGTCGGAGTAGTTATTGCCTTCAAACAGGATCGCCTTCGACCTGCGGATATAACCTTTCAGCACCGTCAGGATAGCAACTTCCTGTTTTTCGCCTTTGGCGACCAGTTTGTCCACTTCTGCCTTGAATTCAACAAGTTGCAGGCCCATCATGGTATTCATGACCGTCATCGGGCCGGCGCAGTTCTGGCTGGAGCCCACGGCGCGGATTTCGAATTTGTTGCCCGTAAATGCAAACGGCGACGTGCGGTTGCGATCAGTGTTATCAAGTTCAAGGTTGGGCAATTTGGCAATGAGATCAAGTGCGCGTTTCACTTCCTGGCTGTCCGAAGTTTTGCCTTTTACGATCTGGTCGAGCAGTTTCGTCATAGCCTCTCCGATAAACACGGAGATGATTGCGGGCGGCGCTTCGTTGGCGCCAAGGCGGTGATCGTTTCCGGCGTGAGCGATGCTGGCGCGGAGTATGTCGGCGTATTTATGTACGGCAGCAATGGTGTTGACGAAAAATGTCAGGAAGCGCAGGTTCACTTTCCGGCCGGGTGAAAGCAGGTTCACGCCGGTGTTGGTGCCCATGCTCCAGTTGTTGTGCTTGCCCGATCCGTTGATGCCGGCAAAGGGCTTTTCATGCAGCAGCACGCGCAATTTGTGGCGGCGGGCCACACGGTCCATCAGGTCCATCAGCAGCTGGTTGTGGTCCACGGCTACGTTGATCTCTTCGAAAATCGGCGCCACTTCGTACTGGGCGGGGGCAACTTCGTTGTGACGTGTGCGTACCGGAATGCCCAGTTTGTGGCTTTCCGTCTCGAGATCGCGCATGAATGCATACACGCGTTCCGGAATAGAACCGAAGTAATGGTCTTCCAGTTGCTGGTGTTTGGCAGCCGGGCGACCGAGCAGTGTGCGGCCGTTCATCACCAGGTCCGGGCGGGCGCTAAACAGCGCATCGTCGACCACAAAATATTCCTGTTCCCATCCGAGGGTCGCTCCAACTTTGTTAACCTCCTTGTCGAACATCTGGCATACCGGCACAGCAGCTTTATCCAGGAACGCCTGCGAACGAAGCAGGGGCAATTTGAAATCCTGCGCTTCGCCGCCGTAGGTCACAAAAATCGTCGGGATGCACAGCGTTTTACCATCGCCGACTTCCATAATGAAGGCCGGGCTGCTCGGATCCCACACCGTGTAACCGCGCGCTTCGAAGGTGCTCCGCATGCCGCCGGAAGGGAAGGATGAGCCGTCGGGTTCCTGTTGTACGAGGGCCGATCCGGTAAATTCTTCAATAACACGGCCGTCGTGCGTAAGGGTAAAGAAAGAATCGTGCTTCTCCGCCGTTTTGCCGGTAAGAGGCTGGAACCAGTGCGCAAAGTGGGTGCAGCCTTTCTCTTCAGACCACTTTTTCATGCCTTTCGCTACCTCGTCCGCTACTTCGATGGTCAGTTTCTGGCCGCTTTGCACGGCTGCTTTCACACTTAAATAGGCATTTTCAGTGAGGTGCTTTTTCATTGCCTCATCGTTGAACACGTTTTCACCGAAATAGGAAGCAATGTTTTCCGCAGCGCCTTCGGCAAAAACTGCCGGCAGCGGTTCAATACGGTTTTCTAATGTTTGCAGAGCATTGAAACGAGAAAGGGACATATCAAATAATAATAAGTGAATGAGCAATCAGGTGAATGTCGGTTTAGTAACGATGAAAGAATAAGTTCTCGATTTCAGGCAGGTTATTTTGGGGCCGGCCAACTATCTTTTGAGGCGAATAGCAGCGCTCTTTAACGAAAAAGATGGGCCGGCCGACACAAAAAGAACCGCATGAAATCGAGAGGTTATTCCTTCATCGTTACTTTATAAAATAATCCACAGCATCCGGCAGAATCCTGTGTCATGAAAACAAAGCGTCAACCGAACGGTGTGGGCAGTTCAGATAAAGAAAAGATTAAATGGCGGTATATGCCATTGTCGTATGTCAGTAAAATAGAAACAGGGGGTAGAATTTGGTCGGGACAGCGGGCGTCTCCTCCATGTGCCGGACAGGGCCGGCATTCGATAATAAGTAGCGGAGGAAAATCTCGTAAGCGGCATTATTCGTTGAGGAATCGCGCTGGTACGGACACAAAGATAACCAAAATTTACAGAAAATTAAATTGGGGATTATGTTTGACGAAGATTAACAAAGAACAGAAACAGAAAATATGATGAATACTCCGCAAAATGAAAAAATTAAGTTTTGCAGGATATACTTATTCGACTTATTATTTCGGTCGCCGCCTTTTGCTGCATAAAATCAATTATCGCAAGAAGTTGTTCCGGCTATTCTGCCGGATGCAAAAAGAGCAGAACTTCAAGTCAGCCCGGCTTTCTTTGAAACGTATGTGAACTTGCCCACTGAAAAGAAAGTTGCCTTTTTGACCTCGTGAAAAGAACCCCGATCGTCTTCTAAAAACAACCGCCTCCTGTATCGGGCCCTGTCATGGTACCGGCTTTACCACGCGACAAATAAAAAAGCCCCCCTCCTACTTCAGGAGAGAGGCCATCCCAAAAACCGATTTTAAAGTATGTTAAAATCGATACCTGGCGATTCTTCAGGCGGCAGGCTCGCGCCGCAGTATGTCTGTATTTTCAACAAAGTGAAGAAAATCTTCCCCCTGCCATGCTTCTTGCGAAGCAAGAAGGGGGAAGGTATATCTTACTTCGTCTGGATCATCTTCTTCGTAGCCGCATCCGTTGCGGTTTCGAGTTTGTAGTACATCACACCCGTTGTGTTCAACAGTGCACGGTCGATCGCAATGGCGTTGTAGCCTTTGTCAAACTGACCTTTCTGTGTGAACAGCATGCGGCCCGTTTCGTCGTAAACCGTCAGCGTTGCTTCCGTTGCCTCAGGCAGGTGGAAGCCTACCATCGTCTTGTTTACAAACGGGTTCGGCTGGTTCTGGTACAATTCGAAGCCTACGCCGGCGATCACTGCACCACCCTGGCCGTTGAAGCGGAACGCTACGTCCATGCGGTTGTTCGACTGGCTGTATGCTTCTGCACGCGTGATCCGGCTCGATACGCCCAGCATCTCGCTGAGTTTGCCAGATTTCGTCGCGCGGAATTTAACCGTGAACTCGTTCGCGTCGCCATCAACCGAAGTCGTGATCGCATCGGCGAATACGCCGAAGTTCTCCGTCTTCATGTCTGCGCCAGGTATTACGTCTACTACGTCCAGACCTGCAAAGTTCATCGTGAACTGGTAGCCCTGTACTTTCTCCGATCCTTTGAATGTCACGTCGAATACTTCACCCGAGGTAACGTCGCGATCCTGTACGTCGAACAGCAAGGTGCTTGCCGTACGATCGTCCGTGCTCATGAACGAGTTGGCGATTGCCGTGCCGTTCACGTCACCGATCTTGACCGCTACAAAGTTGTCGCTCAACTGGTCAATCGTCGTTCCCGCTACGCTCTTCGTTTCAGGGAAGGTCGTCGAGAACGGATTGTTCGGTTGCGGGAACGCGAAGTCTTTGTCTACAAAGCGCCACGAAGTGTTGTTCGGCAACTCGTTGTAGATTCCAAGGATCAGTTTGCGAACCTCCACAATGTCAAACGTCGTGATCGAGTTGGACTTGTTGGCGTCCGCTGCGATCATTTTGTACGGGCTGTTCAGCGGCTCCAGGCCGAGGATATGCTTCGAGATCAACACCAGGTCATACGTCGATACGCCGTTGAGCGGGTTGTCGTCTTTCGTCGGTGTTACCGTGTAGTTCGTATTCTTCGGTACATTCGGGAACGAGTACGATCCCTGGTTGTCCGTCATGTCGAACAGGTTAACCGGACCTGCCTGCAGATTCACGTTTGCATCCGCCAGACCGTCATTCGTCTCGGTCTTCAGTGCACCCGCTACCGTTACAGTACCACCCGGTACGCAGTTGTTGTTGTTGTCCTGTACGTCTACGAACGTCTGGCAGAAGTCGGCGTTGCCGGCCAGATCCTGTGCCCACAACTCTACATTCTGCTTGCCCAATTCAGCACACGTAAACGTGATGCTCGTGATCGGGTTGCCAAGTGCGTCTACAGGGAAACCGTTGCCGGTGCCTGCTTTGCGGATCGCAAATTTCAACTTGTTAGGACCGGAGGTGTACGGCGTCGGAGGCGTGCAGTTGTCTTCTGCATACTGCAGGAAGTCCGTAGCCCACAACTGTACCATCTGCGTCGGCATGATGTTCACACTCAGGCCGTTGAGGCATACAACCGTCGGCGCTTTGCAGTCTTTCACTACAAATGTGTATTCGCAGTACGTCTCGTTGCCGCAGCCGTCCGTGATCGTCCATTTGATCTTGTGCGTGCCGTATGGCAACTGCGGAGGAATGCCCGCCAGACCCAACTGGTTGTTCGGCGTCGGCATCTGTGCAAACGTCTTCCATTGTACCGATGCCGTGCGCGTCGTGCCGCTCACGCTCTGGTGGTTCGCCCAGCGATAGATCTCGTTCGGCTGTACAGGGCGGCCGTCGAATACCTGCGGTACACCGCCTGAGTAGTTCGCGTTGCCCGCGTTGTTGAAGTTAACCGTGCCGGGAGCAGGCGTGTTGTTGCTGTTGATAACCGTCTCCATCGTGCCGTCGCCATTCAGGTCAAGGAACAACAGGTACGAGATATTTACATTCGCGCCCGAGCACAGGTCAGTCGCCGTGATCGTCAGCGGTGCATCGCCTTCGCAAAGGTCATGCTGGCCGACAACCGGATCCCACCAGTACGACTGGTTCCACAGAAGCGGGTCGTTCACCGTTACGTCGCAGTATTCTACCGGGGAAGCCGGGCAGTTTACCGTCGGTTTCTGTGTGTCGATGATCTTGATGATCTGCTTGTATACGTAGCAGTTCGCGTTCGGGTTGTAGTAATTGCAGAAGTTCGTCTGCGCTGCACCCGGCGTCAGTGCTACGATCGTCGGGTTCCATGGTGCAGGCGTGCCGCAGGCCGATACGATCGGGCCAGGCAGGTTCTGCGGGCTGTTCGACGTCGCGTTCGGGTTCGGGTTCGGTACAAGTACGCACGGAGCATCCGGGTTGTATGTGCACCAGTTGATGATCTTCCACGTACGCTCGATTTTCAAACATGCATCCGGTACGACCGTGAACACTGCATCTTCGTACGATACACCAAGCAATTCGCAGTCTTTGCCGTAGAATACAGGC
>JAKOXM010000033.1 GCA_029781095.1 Bacteroidota bacterium | reverse complement strand
TTCCGGAAGACACCACGGCATTGTCAGCCCCGGATACCGCCAAGACCATCATGCCCGCTCCATTTCCCCCAAAAGACTCGGTATATTTCGGGAAAATGGTCGAGGATTACACTTTTGACCAGCAGGGGCTGAGCCGCTTTTTCGAAGCGATTGATTCCATCAGATTTGGCCGGACGGTGCGGGTGGCCTGGTATGGCGACTCCTTCGTGGAAGGCGATATCCTCATCGGTGACCTGCGCGATTCTCTTCAATCGGTCTGGGGTGGCAACGGCGTCGGTTTTGTGCCCGTTACTTCTGAAGTCGCCCGTTTCAAGCGAACCATTACCCACAATTTCAGCGGCTGGGATTCCTATTCCATCGTCAAAAAAAATGGCCCTCACCCGCCGTTCGGCATCGACGGGCATGCCTATCGGCCCCGATTCGATGCACGTATCCGGTATGACGGATTGAAGTACTTCAAACACACCCAGCAATGGTCTAAAACACGGTTGTTCTACACCGACTCCGTTAAAAACACCGTCTTTTACCGCCTGAACGGCAGTCCGGGCGAGTTACGCCAGCTTGCGCCCGGCCCGGCCGGTACGCTTCGTGAGCTGGAATGGAACCAGCCGGGCGTGAATATGGCGGAGTTCCAGTTCGCCAGCCCTTCCGGGCTTGTCGTGTACGGGGCCTCGCTGGAAGACGGACCAGGGTTTTATATCGATAATTTCTCCGTGCGCGGCAACAGCGGCGGTCCCCTTAAACTGATGCGGCCGGATTTCATCAGACAGTTCGACGCCTTGCAACAATACGACCTGGTAATCATACAGGTCGGCCTGAATGCCGTTACAAATTCGCTGAACAATATAAAATGGTACCAGGCCGAGCTCGACCGTACGTTCGACCACCTGCGCAACTGCTTCCCGGGCAAACCGATCCTCGTGATCAGCGTAGGCGACCGGGCCGGGAAAGTAGGCACCGAACTCGTCACCATGCGGGGCGTACCGGCCATCGTAGCCATGCAGCGTGACCTGGCACGCAAACACGGCTTCCTGTTTTACGACCTTTTCTGGGGCATGGGCGGGCCCGGGTCAATCATCGAACTGGCCAACCATAAACCCATGTTGGCCAATAAAGACTATACCCACCTCACCCACGAAGGCGGCAGGGTAATCGGATGCAAGTTTGCCCGCCTGTTTCAGGACGAGCAGGCAAAATGGAAAAAAACGAAGCCGGAAATGTAAAGCGCACCGAACCAATCGGACGCCATCCGCATTGTAAACACTGTATTTTTCAAAAATTTTCGCCTGAAAACCAGATACTTATAACTTGATTTTAAAAAGCGGCGTTTGTTGCTTTCGACATTTCGCAGGATTTTGGCACGACAAATTCGTTCCGGAAATAATTTGGCTGACTTATGCAACTTTCTTTACTCCTACCCTCCCCCAACACAACCCGTATGCGAACGATTGCCAGTCTGGCATTCCTGACCTTGTTTATCGGACAGTGCCAGTCGCAGTTCCATCCCCCGCTGGTGGAGATTACCGAAGCGGATACCGTTGGGTATGATTTTTTCAGACAGGATGAAAACCAGATTGAAAATGCCGGCTACCTCGAGCCGCTTTTTGAAAAAATGTACCTCCAGCGCACACAGGGCGGGCAAAAAATCAGCATCGTCCATCTCGGCGATTCACACATTCTGGGCAACTTCTT
>JAKOXM010000794.1 GCA_029781095.1 Bacteroidota bacterium | reverse complement strand
GTGGGCGTGGGTGTCGATGAGTTGCCTCATGTTGCGAAGTCTTTAATAGATGGGGAAGCAATAAAAAGGGCCGCCCGCAGATACAGGCAGCCCCCAGGGAAATTTGAGCAGGTCGTAAGGATGGCGAATAATACGCCGCGACCTTTTTAATCGGGAGGATGGCGCATCGCGCTGCAACCTCTTTGGTCGGGATGACTGGATATGAACCTGTCACGTTGTAATATGTTAAAGCCGCTTAAAACGCAATTTTGGGCGGTTTTTTGTAATTTATCTATCAACAACTGCCATTACTTGCTAAAATAAACTACCCAAAAGTTACCCAAACGAAAAAAGCGATTTACTTTTGACTCAGCAAAGATCAAACAAGGGCGGAAAGGTAGAAGAAATGGCCAATTCGTAAAAGCCCTTATTGCTCAATACCAAAATTTTGATGCTATGCCGAAAGTAAACGGAATCCCCAAAGTACGTTTTAACCTCCTCGACAGGAAAGCCGAACTTACCTACCTGTTTGCCTTTTTCCATTATCAGGGCGGCCAAAGGCTCAAATACTCTACCGGCGAAAAAGTCCGTCCGGCGTATTGGGATGACGAAACCTACCGGCTGAAGTTGAACCGTAAACACCCGGAACACTCCGACATAAATTTGAGGCTGAATAATTTGGAGTTGACCATAACGCAGGTTTACAGAGACTTCAACAACGGAGAGATTTCACCCGATGATTTCCGCAAAGAGTTGGACTACCGTTTGGGCTACGCACACCGCCCTGACAGCAAAGAAGCCAAAGCCCCTGCCCTGCTCGACTTCATTCAAACCTTCATTGACGAAAAAAAGGTGCAACCACGGGGCACATGGAAAATCCTGCAAACCGTGTTTTCACTTTTGAAGTCGTATGCAGAGGAACGCACCGGAGGAATGAATTACGAAAATATTGATTTCGCATTTTTCAGCGACTTCAAAGCCTGGTTGTTTGCCCCGCCCCGCCTTCATTCCGCCAACTACGCATCCAAAGTCGTTTCCGTACTTCGCCAATTTATGCGGGATGCACAGCGCCGGGGGTATCATTCAAAAACTGACTATCAAGGGTTTTCCATTAAGAAGGTCAAGACCACCAAAATTGCTATGTCATTCGACGAACTGGAACACCTGTACAGCCTGGATTTATCCGGAAATACAAGATTGGAGAAAGTGCGTGACCTGTTCCTGATCGGAGCCTATACCGGGCTTAGGTTTTCTGATTTTACCCGCATCTACCCCGAACACATCGAGACGGTTGGGGACAAAACAATTTTAACCATTACTACCCAAAAGACGGGCGAACAGGTGAGCATCCCGCTTTTGCCGATCCCATTGGTTTTGCTTCGCAAATACAACTTTGAAGCCCCAAAAATTTCAAACCAAAAAATGAATGACTACCTGAAAGAGTTAGGGCAACTTGCCGGGATGACAGGCAAAATGATTGTGACCGGGAGTAAGGGCGGAAAACGGGAAGATTCCACCGCCGAAAAATGGGAAAAACTGACTACCCACGTCGCCCGAAGGTCGT